>JBAUWJ010000001.1:0-9453 GCA_049583715.1 Arenicellales bacterium
GCTTACTGGCACGCGGCGGCGCCGCACGACGTGCTGAAGTCGAACGGCCTGTCCACCATGGGCTTCGCCCTGCCGGCGGCGATCGCTTCGGCGCTCGTCGAACCGGGCCGGCCGGTCGTCGCCCTCACCGGCGACGGCGGCCTCTCGATGACGCTGGCGGAGCTCGGAACTGCGGCGCGGCTGGGGGTGCCGGTCAAGGTGATCGTCTACAACGACGCTCGTCTCTCGCTGATCGACATCAAGCAGCAGCGGCGCGGGGAGCCGTCCCGCGGTACCCGCTACCCGCGGGCCGACTTCGCGGCGGTTGCCGAGGGATTGGGCGTCAAGGGCTTTCGTGCCGGCCCGGCGGCGGCCGGCCTCGAAGCCACGCTGGCGATGGCGGCCGCGCATCCCGGCCCGGCCCTGGTGGACGTGGCGATAGACCCGTCCGGATACCCGGCACAGCTCGAGGTGCTCAGAGGGTAGGGGACATCGCGTTTCCGTTCGGAAGCTCGGACCGGATGTTCACTCGGTAGGCGAAATCCGAAGGACGTCGGCGGCTGATTGACATCACCCGGGTCAGGGTATAAACCCGAGTCCCGGGAATCGATTCCCCGAGGGAGGCCGGATGGATTTTTCCTCGCGGTTCGCAACGCGCCAGCTTACGGTGCTGGCCCAGGATCCGTCGGTCCGCCGAGACGGCAAAGTACTCACGGTGCAGGTACCCGTGCCGAAGGAAACGCTCGCCCCGGGTCCGAAGGGCTACCGGGTCCACGTCGTCGATTTCGACGCCACGAGGAACCGCTACTACACGCCTCGGCGCGAAGGCGATGGCGGGGACAGGTATGCCGATCTGACGGACCCCGACGAGATCGTTCGGGACCGACATTTCCACGCCCAGAACGTCTATGCCCTGGTCGGGACGACCCTGCTCCAGTTCGAGGCGGCGCTGGGTCGCCACGTGAGCTGGGGATTTCCGTCCGGCGCGCATCACATCAAAGTCGCTCCCCACGCTTTCGCGGACGCCAACGCGTACTATTCGAGACGGGATGAGGGCATCGTATTCGGCTACACCGCCGGCGTTGCGAACGGGCGGGGCGGCGAGGCCGACGACGTCGTGTTCACCTGCCTGTCCTCGGATATCGTCGTCCATGAAACGACGCACGCCATCCTCGACGGGCTGCGGAGCGAGCTGATGCGGGCCTCCACGCCCGATCAGCCCGCTTTTCACGAAGGCTTCGCCGACATCGTGGCCCTGCTGTCGACACTGGCTCGCGCCGATGTCATACGGCTCGTTCTGCCCGCCCGGACGCTGCGCGGGCGAAAGCTCATCGAGACGGGCGCACTTCGCCCCCGGTCCCTGGCCCGGTCGGTGCTGCTTGGACTGGCTGAGCAGTTCGGGACCGCGCTCGCCCAGCGCAGGCTGGCGAACCTGCGCGGGGGTGCGCTTCGCCGTTCCGTGGAGCTCGAAGCGACGGGCACGAACTACGCCGACCTGGTCGAGCGCGACTCCGAGCCCCATCTCCTTGGTGAAGTGCTCGTCGCGGCCGTGATGAATGCCTTCCTCGCCATCTGGTGGGCGCGGGCCGCGAAGCTCGACCCCACGGGGTCGGGCTTTGTCGACTGGGACACCGCAACGCAGCAGGGTGCCAAGGCGGCGCAGCACCTGTTGCACATGGTGATCCGCGCCATCGATTACGTGCCGCCGACGAACATCGTGTTTCCGGATTTCCTGAGCGCTCTCCTGACGGTAGATCACGAGCTGGTGCCCGGCGACGAGCTCTACGGCTATCGCGGCCATATCCGGGCGACTTTCGCACGCTATGGCATCCTGCCCGCGAGTGGAAAGGACGGGGAAGGATTCTGGGACGCGCCGCAGCTTGCCCGGGGACAGGAGCTCATCTATGGATTCTCGGGACACGCCGAGATGCAGTGGGATCGCGAGGCCGTGATGCGGTTCATCTGGGAGAACCGGCGTGCCCTGAAGGTCGACGCGGACGCGTTTACGTCGGTGAACGCGGTCAGGCCGGTCGTTCGCATCGGACCGGACGGCTTCCTGCTTCGCGAGACCGTCGTCGAGTATTTTCAGCTTTTCGACGTCAAGGGCGTCGACCTTGCGGGACTGCGCCTGCGCAAGCCGCCGGACATGCCCGCGAGCCGACCCGTCCGCCTGCTGGGAGGCGGGACGCTGATCTTCGATGACTACGGCAGCCTGAAATTCCACATCGGCACGGGTGTTCTCAGCAGGCGTCAGAATGATCGCGTGGCCTCGCTGTGGAGCCGGGGTGACCAAATGGCCAGCCGGCGGTTCGAATACCTTCACCGTCGAAGAATGATCGGCGGGCAGGCGCGGCGGGAGTCGTGACGATGGCCGGGCGCGCGTCGAAGCCTTCTGAGCTGACAATCACGAGCTATCAGGTCGGATTCGGAGACTGTTACCTCTTGAGCTTCCACTACGAGGACGCGGACCGTCACGTGCTCATCGATTTTGGAACCAAGTTCCGCTCGAAGGTCGGATTCAAGGCCGACATGGTGAAGATCGCGAACCAGATCGCCGAGGACTGCGGCCGCGCCGCCGGTGAGGGTGGGAAGCTGACGATGGTCGTGGCGACGCATCGCCACTACGACCATATCTCGGGCTTCACGACGAAGAAGAACGGCAAGGGGCCCGGGGACATCATTCGCAGCCTGGAGCCCGAGCTGGTGGTGCAGCCCTGGACGGAGGACCCGGAACTGCCGGAGGATGCACGAGCTCCCAAGGCGCTGGCGCGCGCGCACGTTCGCTCGCTCGCGAGCATGAGTGAGTTCGCCGCGTCGGTTACCGCGAATCTCGACGCCATGATGGATACGAGGGACGCGGCCGTTTCGGCCGCGGCCGACGAGCTGAGCTACCTCGGCAGCGATAACATAACGAACCGAAGCGCGGTCGAGAACCTCATGACCCTGGGCGCGAGAAAGCCAAAATACCTGCATCTCGGATCCAGGCTCGACGTGCGGACGCTTCTGCCCGGCGTGAAGATCCATGTCCTCGGTCCGCCGACGCTGGACCAGAATCCTTCCCTCAAGAGCTACGCGAAAAACAGCGATCAATACTGGAAGCTGCAGGCCCTGGCGGCCCGCCCCAGGTCATTTTCGGGGCACGGCGCTGTCTCCTTCCGGGGCGGTCGCAGGGAGGTCCCCGTTCCGGCACGGTGGTTCGCCCACCGCCTGGACATGATGCGGGCGGATTCATTGCTCGCGATCGTTCGCAGTCTCGACGGCGTGATCAACAACACCAGCCTGATCCTCCTCTTCGAAGTCGGGTCCAAGCGTCTTCTTTTCCCGGGCGATGCACAGGTCGAGAACTGGTCCTCGGCCCTCGAGGATGACAAGATCAGGAAGCTGCTCAAGGATGTCGACGTCTACAAGGTCGGACATCACGGCAGCCGCAACGCCACGCCAATCGACCTGTGGCAGGGATTCGAGAACCGAAAGAAGAAGAAATTCAACACCTTCCTCTCTACATTAGCGGGTGAATACAACGAGGTGCCGCGCGAAAGCCTTGCGGATGCCCTGAGAGAGGAGAGCAGCCTGCATTCGACGGAGAACTTCCAGCCGCATGAGCTGTTCGAGCGCACGACGCTGAAGCTGTGATCTGAAACAAGCTTTCTGTCCCCCGCGCAAGGTATTGCAAAGCTCCCTCTTCGTCCGGGAGGGCCGGGGTGAGGGGGCGGTATTTGGGACCACCGTCACCCTGACCCTCTCTCGCCAGCGGGAGAGGGGACGTTACTCCCTCTCCCTCCGGGAGAGGGCTGGGGTGAGGGGGCGTTGTTTGGGGTCACCCTCACCAACGCAACAGTAGCGGTGGATGCGGCGGATTGCGTCGATTACAGTCCGTTGCCATGACCCTTCATGCCGTCACGAGGCCGCCGGGCCCGAACCTCGCTGCCTGCGAGCTCACGCATCTGGCGCGCGTAGCCATCGATGCGGCGCGAGCCGCCGCCGAGCACGATGCGTACGAGCGGACACTCGCGGCTCTCGGCTGCACGATCGAACGCCTTCCGGCGGACGTGGATCTTCCGGATTCCGTATTCGTGGAGGATACGGCGGTCGTGCTCCCGGAGATCGCGGTGATCACGCGGCCGGGGGCAGCCTCCCGCCGACCGGAGACCGCCTCCGTCGCCGGGGTCTTGGGCCGCTATCGTATCCTGCGCAATATCGTCGAGCCCGCCACCCTGGACGGCGGTGACGTGCTGCGACTCGGCCGGACCCTGCATGTCGGCCTCAGCAGCCGGACGAACCGCGATGGCGTGGAACAGCTCGGCAGCATCGTCGCGCCATTCGGCTACGAGGTGCGCGCTGTTCCGATTCGGGGCTGCCTGCACCTGAAAACGGCCGCGAGCTGGCTGGGAGACGACCAGGTCGTGCTCAATCCGGAGTGGGTGGATGAGGAAGCCTTCGCCGGCCTGGCCGTCATCCGCGTCGATCCCCGTGAGCCGTACGCCGCCAACGTGCTGCGGGTCGGCGGCACCGTGCTTTGCGCCTCGGCCCATATCCGTACCCGTGAGCGCCTCGAGCGCCGCCACACGGTACGTTCGGTGGACATCCGTGAGCTGGCCAAGGCGGAAGCCGGGGTCACCTGCTGCAGCCTGGTGCTGGACGATCGTCGACGGTAACTCCGTGGAATGCATCGAGCAGGCAGCGCGCAAAGCAGGGCCGGCCTTCCCGGGCTGACGCGCCTCGTGAGCGGGTGTTCCTTCGGCCGAAGCAGACGGTTCGCGTTCGAAGCCGGCGTTCGCGGCGCTTTTCGGACGCGATGCATGTGGGTTATTCTTCCGGACCGCGAACCGGTGGCCTCGGGCCGGCGTTTCGCACCGATCCCCGAAGTCTTCGTCGTCGAAGTCGGTGCCTTCGATCATTGGAGGGCAGTGGGCAGGACTGGCCGTGGATAGTGAATTCCCGCGCGCGGTCCTCCGGGAATGGCAGTGCTGTAAAACAACAGGCGGAGCGCAAATGTTTGCGAGACTATTGACGGTTGTGATGTTGCTGGGGCTGCTGAGCGGCTGCGGCATCAACAATATTCCCACCTACGACGAGCAGGTGAAGGCTGCCTGGTCTCAGGTCCAGAACCAGTACCAGCGCCGCGCGGACCTCATTCCGAACCTGGTGGAGACGGTCAAGGGCTATGCGGCGCAGGAAAAGAATGTGCTGATTGCCGTGACGGAAGCGCGCTCCAAGGTCTCGTCCATGCAGGTCTCTCCCGACATCATCAACGACCAGCAGAAGATGAAGGAATTCGAGCAGGCCCAGGCCAAGCTGACGGGTGCCCTCAGCCGGCTCATGGTCGTCGTCGAGCGCTATCCCGATTTGAAGTCCAACCAGAATTTCCTGGCGCTGCAGTCCCAGCTCGAGGGCACCGAGAACAGGATCAGCGTGGCGCGCCGCGACTACATCCAGGCGGTGCAGAAGTACAACACCGAGCTGCGCACCTATCCGGGCAAGATCTGGTACGAGATTCTGTACAGCGGCATGAAGCTGCACGCCACCTACGAGGCCTCCGCGGAGAACGCCGAGAAGCCGCCGGCCGTCAAGTTCTGATGAAGTCTGCAGTCCTGGTCCTGCTGGCTGCGTTCAGCGCGGCCCTGTTCGCCGCGCCCAGGTTCCCGGCGCTGACGGGGCCCGTGGTGGACGACGCGTCCATGCTGTCGCAGCAGGCCAGGCAGGAGCTGTCCACGCTGATCCTGGCCCATCAGAGGGCCACCACCGACCAGGTGGTGGTGGTCACCTTGCCCGACCTGCAGGGATACGCCATCGAGGACTATGGCTACCAGCTCGGCCGGCACTGGGGTATCGGCCAGAAGGGCAAGGACAACGGCGTCCTGCTGATCGTCGCCAAGGCGGAGCGAAGGATTCGCATCGAAGTGGGCTACGGGCTCGAAGGCAAGCTGACCGACGCCATCACCAGCAACATCATCAACACGATCATCAGGCCGGAATTCAAGAAAGGTGATTTCGATGCGGGCGTGCTCGCCGGCACCAGGGCCATCATTGCCGCCCTGGGCGGCCAATACGAGATGCAGAAGCCGCCCGCGGCACAAGGCCACCGGGTATCGGGGCTCTGGTCGCTTTTGATGATGATCGCGTTCTTCTGGATACTCGTGCCCATGCTCGGTGGGCGCGGCCGCGGTCTGCTCTGGGGATTGCTGCTGGGCGGCATGTGGAACGGCGGGTGGCGTGGCCCCTACGGCGGTGGCGGAGGCTTCGGCGGCGGAAGCGGCGGCGGTTTTGGCGGCGGAAGTGGCGGCGGTGGCGGTTTTGGCGGATTCTCCGGCGGCGGCGGCAGTTTCGGCGGTGGCGGGGCAAGCGGGGGCTGGTAAGTCGTGGCATTGCTGACGGAAGCACAGGCCGGCGAGGTTGCGGCGGCCATCCAGAAAGCGGAGCAGGCGACCGACGCGGAGCTCGTCACCGTGCTCGCGAAGCAGGCGGATGATTACCATTACATCCCCACGTTGTGGGCCGCGCTGCTGGCGCTGCTTTCCCCCGGTATCGTGATGTTCACGCCTTTCTGGCTGGAGGTCAGAGAGGTCATCCTGGTTCAGATCGCCGTGTTCCTGGTGATGACGATTATCCTGCGCCTGCCGCCAGTGATGCGGCGTATCATCCCACCTCGCATCAAACGGTGGCGCGCCTCCAACCTGGCACGGCGGCAGTTCCTGGAAAACAACCTGCATCACACGGACGGTGAAACCGGGGTGTTGATCTTCGTCTCGGAAACCGAGCGCTATGTGGAGATCATCGTTGACCGGGGGATCAGCAGGCACGTTCCGGACGCCCAGTGGCAGGACATCGTCAACGAATTCACCCGCCTCGTGCACGACGGCAGGACGCTGCAGGGATTCCTGACGGCCGTCGAGAGGTGCGGCAAGCTGCTGGCGGAGCACGTGCCGGCGACCCGCGAGAAGGACGAGCTTCCCAATCACATGATCATCATTTGACCGCGCGCCTCCCTGGCCGCGGAACAGTTGATCGCTCGCCAAGACGCCAAGAGGTCAATCAGCGCGTTCCAAAGAGACGACTGACGGTACGGGTGATCCCGTGCCGGGTGAGTGCTCGCCGAAATCAGGGGAGCGCTGTTTAGTCGCCGGTTACGCCATTGCAAGCGTCGCGAAGCAATCCAGAGATACTTGGCTTTACCAAGGCGCTGTGGGCTGCTCGGGGGTCAGTCGGGAAAGCAATCACCATCCGGTGTCTGGGAAGGCACGCTACGAGCACCGGCCGTTCGATGCTTTTCCCTTTGACTCCAGTCCGGGTACCCCGCGGATTCCGTCGAAGCCGAATGTCTCTCCCTTGGCGTACCTGGCGTCTTGGCGAGAGCATGTCCGATCCCGGCTCGAGTCCGGGCCGGCTGGAATCCGCGAATGCCGGATCGAGGCGCGGAAACGGTCAGCGCGTCAGCCAGCCGCGGGCGCGGGCCGTGAACAGGGCATACGGCATGATCCAGAACAGTGCGAATACCGAGTAGTAGGCATAAAAGATGCCGTACACGCAATCCCAGGAGCGCTCGCTGCGAAGGTAGTAGAGCATGTTGAAGCAGGCAACCACGCCGACTGCGAACAGGAAGCGCAGCAGGATCACCGGTTCCCAGATGCTGAGCGTCATCAAAATGGCGAGGAGCGCCCAGCCCACGGGGTAGCGCAGATTGGTGACGAGGGTGTCGGCGACGGCGATCAGGCGCGCCCACAGCGGGCGCTTCCACACGATCCAGGCAAAGCGGAGCTCTTCGCGTACGTAGCTGCGGTCCCAGCGCAGGAACATTTTGCACAGCTTCCTGTAGGTCACGGGCACCACCGTGTGTACGACCGCGGCTCGCTGGTACACGGTGTCGTATCCGCTTGACAGGATGTAGTTGGTCATGGAGCGGTCCTCGCCGTAAGTGCAGGGCGCCCCGAGGAAAGTCTGCTTCACCCAGCGGTCGAGCACTTTGCGCACCACGCTGGTGCGATAGGCGGCCAGAGCGCCGGGACAGCAGTAGACCGTCCCGTAGGTGGATTGCGCGGCACGCAGGTAATCGAAGCTCAAGGCGTACCGGACCTTCAGCATGCGAGGAATCAATCCCTCTTCGCGGTTGAAGACGGTCACCCGCCCGGCCACGGCACCGACCTTCGGATCCTCGAACGGCCCCGCCATCGCCAGCAGGCTGTCCGGCTCGATCACGCTGTCGGAATCGATGGTGACCACGACCTCGCCGCGGGCGTTGCGAAAGCCCGTCTCCAGGCCGGCGCGCTTGCCCCGGTTCTTCTCGAAGCGCACAGGAGTGACCACGCCGGGATGACGTTCGGCGGCGGCGCAGATGTGAAACCACGTGTCGTCGCGGCTGCCGTCGTCCACCACGAAGATTTCCAGGCGGTCGTGAGGGTAGCGGGCGGTGGCCACCGAATCGATGGACTGGCCCACCATCGGCCCCTCGTTGTAGGCGGGGATGACCACCGTCAACGACGGCGCGTCGGCGAAGTCGGCCGCCGGCGGCGTACGGTAGCGGAACCACAGCAGGGTGCGGAACAGCAGCATCAGCATGCCCATGGCCATCCAGGCGATGCCGGGGTGGACGATGAAGCGGCTCCATTCGTGCTTGCCGGCCGTTCGCAGGAGAGGCTGGAATACCTCCCAGGTGAGGCTCAGGTAGACGACGATCAACAGTCCGGCGATGATGGCGAGCCGGATCGCCGCGTCCCAGGGCTGAAGGTGGATGCTGTGGCGCTGCTCGAAAGGCGCGACGCTGGCGTCGAGACCGGCAATGCTGTCGAACGGCATCGGGTGGATTCCAGGCCGGGTCCGCCGGCGATGTGGCAGGTTCAGCAGGACAAGAGCCGCCGCTACGGTCCTCCTGGTGCCCTGCTGACCGGCATGAAGGCCTCAACCCGGCGGCGTGATAGGCAGACAACGGCGGATGTTAGTGGGGGGTGACAGCGTGTGGCCGATGTTTGCACCGCCCCGAAAAGGACGGTCGACACGGCCAATCGGCGGCGACATCGCGGACACGCGCACTCCTGGGCGGACCCTCGGCCTGCACGGGGGCCGGGATGCGAGGTCCGTACATGTGGGTGGGGCAGGTGCTGCATTCGATTCCGGGGCGTGCGTCGTCATGTCGGGATGAATCCCGACCCACAAGTGCCGCGGTTTCGAACTGGAAATGTGCGTGGGCCGGGTCTCGTTCCCGAACGGTCTCCGGCACTCCCCACATCCTTGTGGGTCGGCCGGGTCTCGTTCCGGACGGTCTCCGGCACTCCCCACATCCCTGTGGGTCGGCCGGGTCTCGTTCCGGACGGTCTCCGGCACTCCCCACATCCCTGTGGGTCGGAATTCATTCCGACAACAGCGGTCCGCGCCCGCCCCATCTGTCGGGACCGAATCCCGACCTTAGGGCGACCCAGACCAAGAGGCAGTCACGCCCCGTACAAGGGCCAAGGTGGCACGCTTCTCCCTGACGGTGCCCCC
>JBAUWJ010000002.1:0-45683 GCA_049583715.1 Arenicellales bacterium
AACGAGCTCATTCCCACGGTGCAGCAGCGCGGCGCCGCGGTCATCAAGGCAAGGGGCGCGTCCAGTGCCGCCTCGGCCGGGTCCGCGGCGATGGATCACATACGTTCCTGGGCCCTTGGCACCCCCGATGACGATTGGGTGAGCATGGGAGTCGCGTCCGACGGCAGCTACGGGATCGAGGAGGGAGTCGTCTATTCTTATCCCTGCACGTGTCGCGACGGCCGTTATCACATTGTCGAGGGACTCGAAATCGATGACTTCAGCCGCCAGAGGATGATGGCCACGGACCGCGAGCTGCGCGAGGAGCGCGACGCGATCAAGGATCTGCTCGGATAGCGCGGTGACCCGAATCCCGACGTCGCAGGCATCAGGACATCTC
The DNA here is from genome assembly GCA_049583715.1 of Arenicellales bacterium. Classification (GTDB taxonomy): domain Bacteria; phylum Pseudomonadota; class Gammaproteobacteria; order Arenicellales; family JAANXG01; genus JAANXG01. The sequence goes on from JBAUWJ010000002.1 coordinate 380, forward strand.
GAGTCGAACGAGCCAACTACAGCACCCTGCGGCAGGTGTCGGCCCCACCGATGGACGGCAAAGCGCGGCTCCACGGCCCCGCTGGGGACTGCACGCTCTCCTTCGACTGGCAAGGGGAGATACCTCCACTGAATCAGTGACTTAGAGGGGAGCACCCGGCGAAGACCCGGAATCCGGCCAGGGCGGCGTGCCGGAGAATTTCCAAAAAATCAAGACTTGTGATCCTCGCCGGTCCCCGATAAGATTTTCGTCGACCAGGGAGCGCTCCTCAGGGAGAAATACGGGCGCCGGTTAACTAATTGATTCTATTGATTTTTGTTCCCCCGGCCACGCCAATGGATCCAGTCCGGGGGATCCCGAGGCCCCAAGGCCGCCTGGCGGGTCCGAAGCCCGCGGCCCGGGCTCGTGAACGAACGCTGACGCGTCTCCATCCTTCGCGCCGCCTTCGTGTGGCGCGGAGGTTTGGGGTTTTCCCCGCCGTCTGCCCGGTATACCCCGCAACTGCTACGATTCGGCGATGACCGTTCCCATCGCTGTGGTGATTCCCACCCACAACAGGGCGTCCCTGCTGGTGCGGGCCCTGGAGTCTGTCTTCAGCCAGACCCGGCCGGTGGCCGAGTGTCTGGTGGTGGACGATGGGTCCACCGACCGCACCGAAGCCGTGGTGCGGGGATTCCCGGGCGCGACGTACCTGAGACAGGAGCACCAGGGTGTCAGCGCGGCGCGCAACCTGGGTATCTCGCGGGCGCGCGCCGAATGGGTGGCATTTCTGGATTCCGATGATTCCTGGGCGGCGGACAAGCTCGACCGGCAGTGCCGGGCACTCGGGGGCACCGGCCATGTCATCTGCCACACCGACGAGATCTGGATCCGGGCGGGCCGCCGCGTGAATCCCATGCGCAAGCACCGCAAGCGTGGAGGTTGGATATACCGCCACTGCCTGCCGTTGTGCGCCATATCTCCCTCTACCAGTCTCGTCAGACGGGACGTTCTCCTGGAGTGCGGCGGATTCGACGAATCCCTTCCAGCCTGCGAGGACTACGACCTGTGGCTGCGCCTGTGCGCCCGCCATCCCGTGCTCTTCGTGGACCGTCCCTTGACGATTCGCTACGCGGGCCATTGCGATCAGCTCTCCACGCGCTACTGGGGCATGGACCGGTTCCGGGTTCGGGCGCTGGAGAAGATGCACGGGTCTCCGGACCTGTCCCCGGAGGACCGTCGCAGGACCCTTCGTACCCTGGTCGAGAAGCTCAACGTGCTGGTCGCAGGGGCGCGCAAACGCCGCAACGAGGCAGTCATCGACGCCTACGGGCCCCGCTTGAGCCGCTATGGCGGCCTTCTGGCGGCGGCCGGCCCGCGGGAGACGGTGGGATGATCAATATCGTCGTCGCCCTGGCGACGGAATCCCGGCCCCTGATCGAACACTTCAAGCTCTCGCAGGAGCGTTCTTCGACAGCCTTCCGGATCTTTCGAAACGATTGGCTTCGCCTGGTCGTCACCGGCATGGGGCGCGTGTCCTGCGCAGCGGGGGTCGCCACCCTGGCCACCCTCGACGCGGGGCGTTCCACGACCGGCTTATCCGCGTGGCTCAACGTCGGTACCGCGGGACACGGGCGCCACGAGATCGGGGCCGGCATCCACGCCGTCAGTATCCTGGAAGCCGCCACGGACCGGCGCTGGTACCCCACCCGGATACTGGAGCTCCCGGGCAGCGCCGGGCAGGTGTGCACGGTCGATGTGGTCGAGAGGGAGTACCAGGAGCCTTATGCATACGACATGGAGGCGTCCGCCTTCTACGCCACCGCGCTGCGTTACTCGACGACCGAGCTGTGTCAGGTCTACAAGATCATCTCGGACAACGGGGCCAACGGTCCGGCAACGGTCGACAAACCGCGCATCCGGGAATCGGTGATCCGGCACCTGCCCGCCATCGAGGAGATGGCAGCCGGCTTGTCCAGCCTTGCAGACGAAGTCAACGCGACACGCCCGAAGCTGGACGACTTCGATTACATCGTCAGCCGCTGGCATTTTTCGGTGGCGCAGCAACACCAGCTTCGAACCCTGCTGGGCAGGTGGGCCACTCTGTCCGGCGGCGCGCCGCTTCTCGACGATGAACTGAATCGCTGCCCGTCGGCGAGGTCCCTTCTCGCCGAGATCAAGGCGCGGCTGGAAGCGGTATACGGTGAAGGGAGGACAGTCGAGAATTGAGACTCGTCGGCAGAACTTGCGGGCGATTGAGTACAGATATGCTCTCGCCAGGACGCAAAGCACGCAAAGGGGATTGGGTTGACTTCCGGCGTGGCCGGCGTCCTGGCGAGAGGGCAAAACAATGGGCGTCAAATCTCGCATTCGGGAACAGCCGGAATTGATTGACCGCATCTACATCGAGGAGCGATGCCGGGATCATCCCCGCACGCGGCGTATATGTGATCGATTCCCGCGCGCCGAGCGGGTCTACTGCGACAGCTATCGCGAGGTGTTCAACCCGGCAGCCCAGAACTTCCGCCTCCAGAAGCGTCGGCCGGCCCTGATTCTGGCCGTCAAGCCGGATGGCTTCGTGACGCCGACGCCGTCGGGTTACGGAATCGGTGGCGACAGGAACTACTACTTCTCGCACATGCTGAACTGCATTTACGACTGCCGTTACTGTTTCCTGCAGGGAATGTACCGCTCGGCGCACTACGTCGTGTTCGTCAATTTCGAGGATTTCGAAGGGGCGATAAGGAAGCAGACGCGGCGTGATCACGGACATGAACCATGGTTCTTCTCGGGCTACGATTGCGACAGTCTGGCTCTGGAACCGGTCACCGGCTTCATGGGCCGCATGCTGGCGCTGTTCGAGGGCCTCCCCGCCGCCCGCCTGGAGCTGCGCACCAAGAGCACGCAGATCAGGAGCCTTGCCGACCGCCCCGCGATGGCGAACGTCGTCGTGGCGTTCAGTCTTACCCCGGAGGAGGTGTCGAGGCGCCTGGAGCACAGGGTGCCGGCCCTGGGCCGGCGAATCGCGGCGCTTGGGGAGCTGGCCGCCAGGGGCTGGCGGGTCGGACTGCGCTTCGATCCGCTCATCTGCGAGCCCGGCTTCGAAGCGCACTACGACGAGCTGTTCGCCGCGGTGTTCACCGCGATCGATCCCGCGGTGGTTCATTCCGTCACCCTCGGAGCGTTCCGGATGCCAAAGGAGTTTCACGCCCGCGTCGAGCGGCTCTATCCTGATGAGCCGCTCTACGCCATGCCCATGTCGGAGCGCCAGGGCGTGCTGTGCTATCCGCGCGACGTCGAATCACGCATGCTGCGTTACTGCCGCGACAGATTGAGAGATTACGTCCCGGCATGGAAGATCTACGGTCATGAGGTCCACTCGCGGCAAGACGGCGTCTGCGCGCAGGCCGCGGCGCGGGAGGTGGTATCCGCGGGGGCCTGAGTCCGCGCCCTGCGGCGTACGGGGACCGCGGGGCCTTATCCGCCGTCCGGCACGGCGGTCCCGGCGACGTTGGTGGCCCCGATATTCCACGACATGGTGATGCGCGGCCGTGTGCCCCGATAGCTGTTGACGCTGTGCACGAGCTGCGCGGGGAAGATCAGCATCGAGCCCGGCTCCAGCTCGGGACGATAAAGGCTGGTCACGCGCCCCGCCTCTTTCTGGCAGCAACAGGGCAGCCGGGGGTCCGCGAAGTAGAAGCTGCCGGCCAGTGGATCATCCGGATCGGGCTCGCCGGGCTCCAGGAAATACACGATGCTCGCGTTCGCCCGCAGATGGCTGTGCGGCATGCAGTGGTCGCCCTCGCGGTAGACGCTCGCCCAGCTCCAGTCCACCACTGCCTGGCGAGCCGAGAGCGCGCGCCGATACAGCTCGACTGCGCGGGCATGGATCAGGTCGGCCTCGACGAAGCCCCATTGATCGACCTGGTGTACTTTGGTCCCGCACGCCCCCCGGAAGTAGTTTCTACCGCCCTCCCGCTCCTTCTCGAGGATGCCCGCCACCAGTCCCGGGTGATAGAGGTCGGTATCCAGGAACCGCGTCACCACAATGGTGGGGTGGTCCAGTGGCGTGATGGCCTGTTCTTCCGGCCAGACGTCTACGGGTCGATCGCCGATCATGAATTGAGATTTTTCCATCCGGCTCCCGGCAAGGTAAGCGGTGCATGGGTGTTTTCAGCCGCCATGGCTCCACATGATATCGCGGATGCGTCCTCTCCTTAAGAGCGAATTCGACGGCGACGGAGCCACCCGGGTGAATCTAGGGAAGCTCTGATTAATGCTGTCATTGCGAGGAGCGACGCGACGAAGAAATCCAGAAAGCGTGGAATGGCAGGCATCCTGGATTGCTTCGCTACGCTCGCAATGACAACGTAAACGATTAACCAGAGCTTCTAAGTGTGGCTGGTAATCCACGCCAATGTCCCGTCGACCAGGGACTTGAGATGAGAAGCGTCGAGGTTGCCGCGGCTGTAGACCCGTATGCCATGTATGGTCATGATGAGGTACCTCGCCAGGGTCCGCGGATCCTTGCCTGCCGGGATCTCACCGGCGGCCTGACCCTCCTGGATAACGCGAGCGAATTCGTGCTCCATATCCGTGAACATCTCGTTCGCGCGGCGCGACAGCTCGGAATCGACGCAGGACAGCTCCAGAATGGTATTGGTCATCAGGCATCCCTTTCCTTCCAGGTCCTGTTGGCACCGCTCGAGTAGCGACTCGAACACGACCCCGATCCTCTCGAGCACGGACCCGTCAGAGCCGAGGTGTTCCCTGATCTGCGCGAGGTTCTCGGTGTGGTAATGATCGAGCACTCGCTGGAAAAGCTGACGCTTGCCGCCGAAGGCGGCGTAGAGGCTGCCGGGCTGCAGCCCGGTGGCGCGGAGCAGGTCCCGGACGGAGGTTGCGTGGTAGCCCCGGCGCCAGAAGACCTCCATGGCCTGGTCCAGTACGTCATGGTTGTCGAACGTCGGGGATTTCGGCATGCCGTTCGAGGGGTTCCTGGAAACGTCGAAGCGTCCGTCAATCATAACTTGAAGGATTGATGACCGGGTGCTACTTTTTTGTGACAACTACAGAACGGTTTCACACGGTACCCCGCATGGAATGTGGGAAAACGAAGCGGGCGCCGCGAGGCGCCCGCTCATTTTTCACTCCCCCCGGTCGCGAATCGGAACACCCTCCCTGCAAGATATCCGCATTGCCCCGACGTCAACCTGGCACATTCGAAGCGTTTGCGCCGCGTGGGGCTGGTCACGGCGTCCGCGCGTGCGGGCCCGATGCCAGGCGATGGGCGGCGCGGGTGGTTTCCGGCAGCCGATACCGCTTGCAGCACCGAAGCACGACGCGCACGGCCGTGGGCAGGCTGATTTTGTGCCCTATGGATACGTAAACCGGGCTGACACCGGTTCGAGTTCTCACCACCGCTCCTATGACTTCGCCCCCGTCGTACAGATGCGTCCATTTCCCCTTGGTCGGACCCGGCTCGCGGTAGGTGCCGACCAGGCGGCTCTTGGCGGCGCCGACGGTGGGGATGCCGGTGAGCACGCCGAGATGACAGGCGAGGCCGAATCGCCTCGGATGGGCCAGGCCCTGGCCGTCGCAAATGATGAGGTCCGGCGCGACATGGAGCTTCTCCAGGACCGCCATGACCGCCGGCACTTCCCGGAAGGAGAGGTAGCCGGGTACATAGGGAAACCGGATACGCCGGCTGAGAGTGGCCTGGTCCAGCGGCTCGCACTCCGGGAAGCTGAGCACGGTTGCCGCCGCCCGGGCGCGGTTCGACTTCCTGTCGATGCCGATGTCGACGCCTGCGATTCGCCGGATGTTCCCGAGTGTGTCGCGCCGCATCACGCGGCCGCGCAGTCGTTCCTGGATCTCCCGGGCGGCGTCCACACGGGTCGGCCACCGATGGCGCAGGGGGGAATCGAAATGCATTGGGGATGGCGTGTTAGACTGTCCGACATTGTAAAACAATGGAGGCGGTCCCGCCGTTGGTGTCCCGGTCTGCTCGCTGCGGCCCGTGAGGATGCCGCCGCTTCGACGGGCGTCGGTGGAGAAGGGAATCCTCGGAGTGATTCAAGATACTGGACCGTTATTCGAAGTTCTCTCGGTATTCTTTCGGAGATCATCATGATTCGGATCGGCGTAGCCGGGGTGAATGGACGGATGGGCAGGGCCCTGGTGCAGGCGTGCCAGGCGCGTGACGACCTGCGGCTGACGGCGGCCACGGTGAGGCGCGGCAGCGACCTGGCGGGGACCGACGCCGGCCGGATCGCGGGTGTCGGCAGCCTCGGCGTTGCGGCTCGGGAAACCTTCGAGAACGATCTCGACGTGGTGATCGATTTCACCGTGCCGGCCGCCACGCTGGCCAACATCGATTGGTGTCGGCGCAACGGCAAGCGCATCGTGATCGGCACCACGGGCTTCGACGCCGGGCAGCGCTCGCAAATCGAGTCGGCAGCCGTCGACATATCCATCGTCATGGCGCCGAACATGAGCATCGGCGTCAATCTGTGTTTCCGCCTGGTTGAGATCGCCGCGCGGGCGGTGGGGAAATCCAGCGACATCGAGATCATCGAGGCCCATCATCGCCACAAGGCGGATGCACCCTCCGGCACGGCGCTGCGGCTCGGGGAGAAGGTGGCGGGCGCCCTGAATGAGAGCCTGGACGCAGTCGCGGTCTATGAGCGTCACGGGCACACGGGGCCGCGACCGCAGGGCGCCATCGGTTTCGCCACCGTGCGGGCCGGTGATATCGTCGGAGAGCATACCGTGCTGTTCGCTTCCGAAGGCGAACGGATCGAAATCACCCATAAGGCCTCCAGCCGGCTCAACTTCGCCCATGGTGCCATTCGGGCCGCCGAGTGGCTGGTCGAAAGGGACGCGGGGCTGTACGACATGCAGGACGTCCTCGGGCTGTAGTGGTCGACTGGAGAGTCGGCAATGGCGCTGGCCGCGGGCCTCCGCGCGGCACCCTGGCCCCGGAGCTCCATGATGTGCCGCGGTGGGTCGCGCCGGCGTTGGTCGAGGCGGTTGTGGAATTACACCGCGCAGCGGTCCGTACGTCCGGGACGGGCGGCTGCAGGGCCCTTGCCGTTCGTTTCACCGATTGATCACGAAGGTCGGATTACTTAGAATCCGCTTCTTGATGAGTGGATCACCGGCATCGATCAAAGCGGGGAGAAACCTGTGGGTTTCTCCCTTTTTTTAGGTGCCCTCGACGACAACGAAAGGATCAAGACACGTGTTCAACCACACCGCGATACTCGCGCTCGAGAACGGCGCCGTGTTCAAGGGGCGCTCCATAGGCGCCGCGGGGCACTGCGTGGGTGAGGTGGTCTTCAATACGGCCATGACCGGCTATCAGGAAATACTCACCGATCCCTCCTATGCCAGGCAGATCGTTACCCTGACCTACCCCCACATCGGCAACACCGGCGTCAACGCGGAGGATGTCGAATCCGATCGCCTGTACGCCTCGGGACTGGTCGTCCGCGACCTCCCGGGGAGGATGAGCAGCTGGCGGGCGGAGCGCACACTCCAGGACTACCTGACAGAGCACGGCTTCGTCGCCATCAGCGATATCGACACGCGCAAGCTCACCCGCATTCTGCGGGAGCAAGGGGCCCAGAACGGCTGCATCCGGGCGGGCCCGGAGGTGGACGAGACTTCGGCACTGGAGGCGGCGCGTGCATTCCCAGGTATCAAGGGCATGGATATCGCCCGGGAAGTGACCACGGCCGAGCGCTACGGCTGGCAAGGGGGAGGCTGGTCGCTCAAGGAGGGTTATCGCGGCGATCCGCGCGCTCAGTTCCGGGTCACGGCCTATGACTTCGGGATCAAGCGCAACATCCTGCGGATGCTCGTGGACCGCGGCTGCGAAGTAACCGTCGTGCCGGCCACCACCCCGGCCGATGCTGTCATCGCGGATGAGCCGGACGGCGTCTTCCTGTCCAACGGGCCCGGGGACCCCGAACCCTGCGACTACGCCGTGCGGGCCATACGCGAGCTCATGGACGCCCGTCTCCCCGTGTTCGGCATTTGTCTCGGCCATCAACTGCTGGCGCTGGCCGCCGGCGGGTCGACGGTGAAGATGAAGTTCGGCCACCACGGCGCCAACCATCCCGTCAAGGACCTCGTCACGGGACAGGTCCTGATCACCAGCCAGAACCACGGTTTCGCGGTACGCGAGCACGACCTGCCCGACAACGTGAGGGTGACCCACCGCTCCCTGTTTGATTCCACGGTCCAGGGTATCGAGTGCACCGACGCCCCGGCTTTCTCGTTTCAGGGTCACCCCGAGGCCAGCCCCGGGCCGCATGACCTGGTGCCGCTGTTCGATCGATTCGTGGCGATGATGCGCCGGCACAGACAGACACCGATGGACTCCGTCCCTTCGATCGAGCATGCCTAAGCGCACGGATATACGAAGCATCCTGATCATCGGTGCCGGGCCGATCGTCATCGGCCAGGCTTGCGAGTTCGATTATTCAGGTGTCCAGGCCTGCAAGGCCTTGCGCGAGGAGGGCTACCGGGTGGTGCTGGTGAACTCGAACCCGGCAACCATCATGACCGACCCGGAGTTCGCCGACGCCACCTATGTGGAGCCCGTCCATTGGAAGGTCGTGGCCAAGATCATCGAGAAGGAACGCCCGGACGCCCTGCTGCCGACCATGGGCGGTCAGACCGGCCTGAACTGCGCCCTCGACCTGGCTCACCACGGCGTGCTGGAGCAGTACGGGGTGGAAATGATCGGAGCGTCGCGCGAGGCCATAGACAAGGCCGAGGACCGTCTCCTGTTCAAGCAGTGCATGGAGCGCATCGGCCTCGATACCGTCCGCGGGGCGCTGGCCCACAGTATGGAGGAGGCGTTCCAGGTTCAGGCCATGGTGGGCTACCCGGTCATCATCCGGCCGTCTTTCACGCTCGGCGGCAGCGGCGGCGGTATCGCCTACAACCGCGAGGAATTCATCGACATCTGCGAGCGCGGTCTGGAGGCCTCGCCGACCCGCGAGCTGCTCATAGAAGAGTGCATAGTGGGATGGAAGGAGTTCGAGATGGAGGTGGTGCGCGACCACCGGGACAACTGCATCATCGTGTGCTCCATCGAGAACTTCGATCCCATGGGGGTACACACCGGCGACTCCATCACCGTGGCGCCGACCCAGACGCTGACGGACAAGGAGTACCAGATCATGCGCGACGCCAGCATTGCGGTGCTGCGGGAGATCGGCGTGGATACCGGCGGGTCGAACGTGCAGTTCGCCATCGATCCTTCGAACGGGCGCATGGTGGTGGTGGAGATGAATCCACGTGTGTCGCGCTCCTCTGCCCTGGCCTCCAAGGCGACGGGCTTCCCGATCGCCAAGGTCGCGGCCAAGCTGGCGGTCGGCTACACCCTCGACGAGCTGCGCAATGAAGTGACGGGGGGTGCCACCCCGGCTTCCTTCGAGCCGTCCATCGATTACGTCGTGACCAAGATCCCGCGCTTCGACTTCGAGAAGTTTCCCCAGGCCGACGCGACTCTCACGACCCAGATGAAGTCCGTCGGCGAGGCCATGGCCATCGGCAGGACCTTCCAGGAATCGCTGCAGAAGGCGATACGCAGCCTGGAGATCGGCAGCCATGGGCTGGAGCCCCGGCACGACGCGTCCCAATACGATGGCGACGTGATCGACGTCCTGGCACCCTGGCTGAAAGTGCCCGGCGCGAAGCGCCTGTGGTACCTGGCCGACGCGTTCCGCCACGGCATCTCCCTTGATACCGTCCACGAGTTGACCAATATCGATCCCTGGTTCCTCTCCGCCATCGAGGAGCTGGTTTCGATCGAGACCGAGATCTCCACTGCCGGCGTCAAGGGCGTGCGGGCGGACGCCCTGAGGCACTGGAAGCGCAAAGGCTTCTCCGACCGCCGCCTGGCCGATCTGCTGGGGCTGGGGGAACAGGCTTTCCGCGCCCTGCGCCACGCCCAGAACGTACGGCCGGTCTACAAGCGAGTCGACACCTGCGCGGCGGAGTTTCCGACGGCCACCGCGTACATGTACTCGACCTATGAAGAGGAGTGCGAGGCCAATCCCGGCCACCAACAGAAGATCGTCGTGCTGGGCGGCGGTCCCAACCGTATAGGCCAGGGTATCGAGTTCGACTACTGCTGCGTGCACGCGGCCATGGCTCTCAAGGACAACGGCTACGAGACCATTATGGTCAACTGCAACCCGGAAACGGTATCCACCGACTACGACACCTCCGACCGCCTCTATTTCGAGCCCCTGACACTGGAGGACGTGCTGGAGATCATCCATGTCGAGCGGCCTGCCGGGGTCATCGTTCAGTTCGGGGGGCAGACGCCCCTCAAGCTGTCGCGGGAGCTGGAAGCGGCGGGAGCGCCCATCATCGGGACGCCACCGTCCGCCATACACCAGGCCGAGGACCGCGAGCACTTCCAGGCCCTGATCAATGATCTCGGCCTCCTGCAGCCCGCCAACCGGACCGCGGTAAGCCCCGAGCAGGCGTTGAAGTTCGCCGAGCAGATCCACTATCCGCTGGTGGTGAGGCCTTCCTATGTGCTGGGCGGCCAGGCCATGCAGATCGTCCACCAGCGCGAGGATCTGGAGAACTACATGCAGCTCGCCATCCGGGTCTCGAACGAGTCCCCGGTGCTGCTGGATCGTTTCCTCGACGACGCCATCGAAGTGGACGTGGACGCGATCAGTGACGGCCAGGAAGTGGTCGTGGGCGGGATCATGGAGCACATCGAGCAAGCCGGAGTGCATTCCGGCGACTCGGCCTGCTCGCTCCCGCCGTTCAGCCTGAGCGGCGACACCGTCGAGATTCTTCGGGTCCAGACGGAGCAGCTTGCCCGCGCACTGGGGGTCATCGGGCTCATGAACGTTCAATTCGCGGTCAAGGGTTCGGACGTGTACGTTCTGGAAGTGAATCCCCGCGCTTCACGTACGGTCCCCTACGTATCGAAAGCGACCTCGCGGCCACTGGCCAAGATCGCGGCGCTGTGCATGGTGGGCCGGACTCTGGCGCAGCAGGAGGTGCAGGGGCTGATCGTGCCGGACTACTATTGCGTGAAAGAGGCCGTGTTTCCCTTCATCAAGTTCCCCGGGGTGGACACGGTTCTGGGCCCCGAGATGCGAAGCACGGGCGAGGTCATGGGTGTCGGGCGCAGCTTCGGCGAGGCGTTCGGCAAGTCCCAGCAGGCCGCGGGCTCGCCGATACCGATGTCCGGCTGCGCACTGATCAGCGTCAAGCAGGCGGATCAGGCTCCTGCGATTGAAATAGCCCGCTATCTGTCGGACAATGGCTTCAAGCTGGTCGCCACGCGCGGCACGGCGAGAACGCTTTCAGAGGCGGGCATCGTCGTGACGCCGGTCAACAAGGTCCAGGAGGGCCGGCCGCACATCGTGGACATGATCAAGAACCAGCAGATCGACGTGATCGTGAACACGACCTCGGGCAAGCAGAGCCTCAAGGACTCCTACACGATTCGTCGCGAAGCTTTGCAGCACAAGATCACTTACTTTACGACCCTGGCCGCGGCTCGCGCCGCCTGTGAAGCACACAAGGTGGCGGGCGACTACAGTGTTACCAGCCTGCAGGTATTGCATTCGGAGCTTGGGCATTCGGCGCTTGGGCGTTCACAGACACGGCACTCAGAGATAAGGCAATGACTCGAGTACTCCTGACCGCCGGCGGCGCCGAGAAGCTGCGCGAGGAGTTGAAGCGGCTCAAGTCGGTCGAGCGGCCGCGCGTCATCGCGGCGATCGCGGAAGCCCGCGCCCACGGCGACCTGTCCGAGAACGCGGAGTTCGACGCCGCCAAGGATCAGCAGGGATTCATCGAGGGTCGGATCTCCGAGCTGGAGAACCAGTTGGCACGCGCAGAAGTCATCGACCCCGCGACGCTCAACGCCGGCAGCCGCGTCGTGTTCGGTGTCCTCGTGGACCTCTACGACGTCGACGACGAAGTGGAGGTCTCGTACCAGATCGTCGGAGAGCTGGAGGCCAATGTGGAGCAGGGAAGGATATCCGTCACGTCCCCGATCGGGCGGACCCTGATCGGGAAGGAGGAAGGCGACGAAGTGGAAGTGGAGACGCCGGGCGGCCTGCGCTTGTACGAGATCGTCAAGGTTCGCACCTGATCAACGGGCGGGGTGGCCCGGGAATCACCGGAAATTTCCCGCCAGCCGTGCTGTCAGGGACGAAGCACCAGCACTTGTTTCACGTCCTTGAGAGCGACGTCGAAGGTGGCCGAGCCGCCCACGAGGTGCCGGGTCAGGACCATCTTCTCGGCGTCGATGCTGTCGAGATAGCCACGCTGCACATTGCCGTCGGTCATCAGCACCCTGACCCTCAACTTCAGATACTGAGGAAGCTCCTCGATGGACGTGGGCTTGAAGGCTTCCTGCTGCGGCTGCTGCGGAGCCGGCGTCGTCGTGGTCGTCTCGGCGGTCTTGATTGCTCCGAGATCGTCGACGGCGTGTCCGTCGAACTGCACCCCTATACCGAGCGTGTCGATCAGGTAGTCGGCCCCCCCTCCCGGGTTGTTCAATTGCGCCAGGGCAATCGGATTCTGAGGGTCCAGCGTCACCGTCAAACGTGATTTCCCGGCCGCGAAGCTCTCGAGGCCCTTCATCAACTCATCGCTGGGCTCGAAGTTCGCGGACTCAAAGTCCTGGCGGGTGTCGGCGATCCTCGTCTTGACGTATTCGGGCGCGGTGATCCCCATCGCTCGGGCGCAATACTCATTGAACCGCGACGTCCACGATGGATCGCTCACAGAAATGGACAGCTTCGAGAACCGGGGCATTCCGTGCAACTGATCGACGTTGAAGACGACCTCCGACGCCGGTATCGTTCCTTCCAGGGTTGCGTCCACCATATCCTCGATAACCAGCTTCACATACGCGGCAAGGTCTCCGCTGCGGCGGTCGTAGGTGTAATGCACGAGGACGTCTCCCGTCACGTCGTCGTAGCCCATCTTCTTCATGTCCGAGGCGGTGACGCTGGTGCCGGTGCGGCAGGCCGCCGGCACCCCTTCCACGGCCTCGGGAGGGGTCATTCGCTCATCGAGCCAGGCGACGACCTCCTTGGTGAGCGGAATGCGCACGTCGTTCAGCGACAGGTCGAGGTTGTCCGGGAACTGCCTGGACCTCGCCGTTCGAAGAAACTGCAGCTTGTCCAGAGGATCCTCAATATTGATCAGAGCGGATCCGATCGAGATGTCATCGTTGAATAGATGGGGCCGCACGCGGACGCCGGTGACACCGAACCGGCCGAACACCGGCGACAGGATCCTCGCGTACGTCACGGTCGCGACGGGCGCCAGGGCATCATGGACGCGGTGCATCGCGTCCTTGACGGTGTACCAGATGAGCACCCTTGCCGCACCGTAGGCAAGGACGGGGATCAGGATCAGCAGTAAGATACGGTTGCGCGTTCTACGGGATATCGCCAGCATGGTTGATCACGCCTGGTGCGGAGGTTTGCACGGGATCAGGTCATTCCCCGGTTTCCGCCATCTTCACAATCTAGCCGAAATTGAAAGGTTTTCGAACAGTATTCGTCCGGTCCGATCGAGCCGCCGGTCCGATTATCGTAGGTTCGCTCTTCGAAATACACCTGCCCTTCGCGGTTCACCATGATCAGGGTGGAGGACCGGGTGCCGTAGTGGGGGCTCGATATGAAGGCGCTCGACAGCATCCGTTCAAGCTCCGGACCGGCGCCAGTGTCGGGAAGGTCCCGATCATGGACCCGGCGGTCCGCGAGAGGCTGGAACAGACGATCCGCGACCAGCTCGCCCTCGAGCTGCGCGGCCAGGCTCCGCTTCCCGGCGACGACCTTCGGCCAGGGCGTCTCGAGCAGGTGGTTGCTCAGACCGTAGACGCCCGCACCCAGGCTCTGCAGCCCGTCGCCTCGGTTCGACAGCCACAGCGATACGCCGAGGTCTCCGAACAGCAGATTGAATCCGTCGAAGTCCTGCGCCGTGTGCGCGAGATCCGCGGCGAACTCCCGGGCGCCGCGCTCACCGGTCAGGTAGGCGCGCACGATGTCGCCGCGGGAACGTTCAAAGCTCGCATCGGAGGGCTCACGGAAGTTGGTCAGCGCCGCCCAGCGCCCCGAGCGCGTGATGCCGAGCCAGGTACCGCCCCGGCGAAGGTCCCGGCCTGCCAGCACGCCCGGGGCGTCGGCCCAGAACTCCGCGCTTCGGGTCGGCCGCTCGTAGAATTCGTCACGGTTTGCGAGCAGAATGAACGGATACCGGGAATGGGCATCGCGGCAATGGAAGAGGAGGCACACGAAGCCGCTCCGTCAGGTGTCCGGAATGACGATCTTCGGCTCCGGGGCGGGACGGTAGATGATTCCAACCCGCCCGATGGTCTGCACCCATTGCGCGCGTGTGGCTTCGCAGATCCCGTCGACGATGGTTTTCCTGCGAGAGGAATCGACGGCCGGAAGCTTCATCTTGACGAGCTCGTGATGGCCGAGGGCCAGGTCGATCTCGCCGAGGACTTCCCCGGTGACGCCTTTGGCCCCTATCGTCACGACGGGTTTGCGGTGATGTGCGAGACCCCGAAGGTACCGCCTTTGGTTGCCGGTGAGCATTGATCTGAAGTTTGTCACAAACATGGTTCCAGGAAAACGCAAGACCCGGAGCTGGCTCGCCGACAGGAGTCGCGACCCCTACACCCGCCGGGCCCGGGAAGCGGGGTACCGTTCCCGCGCGGTGTACAAGCTCCAGCAGATCGACGAACGGGACCGGCTGTTCGTCGGCGTGAACCGGGTGCTCGATCTCGGCTGCGCCCCCGGTGGCTGGTCGCAGTACGCACGGGAGCGCATCACGGGCGGCCGGGTGGTCGCCGTCGACATACTGCCCATGCCTGCCATCGAGGGTGTCGCTTTCGTGCAGGGGGATTTCAGGGAGGAGGCGGTTCAGCGCCGCCTTCTGGAGCCGGTGTCGCCCCAACCGTACGATCTTGTAATTTCCGATATGGCCCCCAATATCACAGGAATCGCCGATGTCGATCAGGCCAACGCCGCAGAGCTGGCGGAGGGGGCGATTGCCTTGTCGGTCCGGATTTTGGCGAAAAACGGCGCTTTGCTGGTCAAATTGTTCGAAGGCAGCGAGGCAGCGCGGATCCGGAGTCTCGGAATATCCCTGTTTCGGCGCTGCGTGGTGCGAAAACCCCAGGCTTCACGGGGCAAGAGCAGGGAGATTTATCTGCTTCTGCGCGGCCCCCTGGCGTGAGTGACGGCTTGTTCCGCACCCAAAACCGCGCCAGAATTGGGGGAGGCCCCGAAACGGGCGGGTGTCCCGCCCGCGTGAGTTGTGAACCGGACCGCCGGTCGGGCGTTTTATACGGTGGCCTATCGACGATTGAGAAGGTTGTAAATTGAACAATCTGACGAAGAACCTGATTTTGTGGCTCGTGATCGCCATGGTGTTGATGGCGTTCTTCAACGGCAGCCTCACTTCCCGCAACGATTCCCAGAAGCAGACCGTCGACTATTCGACCTTCCTGCATCAGGTCAGGCAGGGCGATATCCGTCATGTGACCATCGCCGGCGACGGCAAGACCATTACCGCCACCACCAGCTCGGGCCAGATCTACAAGACCCACAGCCCCGAAGATCCCGGCCTGGTGGGCGACCTGCTCGACAATCACGTCGAGATCGAGGCCAAGCCGAAGCAGGAGCCGTCGTTCCTGGCCCAGCTCCTGATCAACTGGTTCCCGCTCATCCTGATCATCGGCGTGTGGATCTACCTGATGCGCCAGATGCAGGGCGGCGGCGGGCGCGGTGCCTTGAGCTTCGGCAAGAGCAAGGCACGCATGCTGACGGAGGAGAATAATAAGGTCACCTTCGAGGACGTTGCCGGAGTCGAGGAGGCGAAGGAGGAAGTACAGGAGCTGGTGGAGTTCCTGAAGGATCCGTCCCGCTTCCAGAAGCTGGGTGGCCGCATCCCGCGCGGCGTGCTGATGACGGGCAGCCCGGGCACCGGCAAGACTCTGCTGGCCAAAGCCATCGCCGGGGAAGCCAAGGCACCGTTCTTCTCCATATCGGGCTCCGATTTCGTCGAGATGTTCGTGGGCGTGGGCGCGTCCCGCGTGCGGGATATGTTCGAGCAGGCCAAGAAGCATGCGCCGTGCATTATCTTCATCGACGAGATCGATGCCGTCGGGCGGCAGCGCGGCGCCGGCCTCGGCGGCGGCCACGACGAGCGCGAGCAGACCCTCAACCAGCTCCTCGTCGAAATGGACGGCTTCGAGGGCTCCGAGGGCGTGATCGTGATCGCCGCGACCAACCGTCCGGACGTTCTGGATCCCGCCTTGTTGCGGCCGGGCCGCTTCGACCGCCAGGTACATGTGCCGCTGCCCGATATCCGCGGCCGCGAGCAAATCCTGAAGGTACACATGCGCAAGGTTCCCCTGGCGGAGGACGTCAAACCGAGCGTTCTGGCGCGGGGAACGCCGGGTTTCTCCGGTGCGGATCTGGCCAATCTGATCAACGAGGCCGCCTTGTTCGCGGCGCGGGCCGGCAAGAAGCTGGTGGACATGGAAGACTTCGAGAACGCGAAGGACAAGGTCGTCATGGGCGTCGAGCGGCGCTCGATCGTGATGCCCAAGGAGGAGCGGATGAACACCGCCTATCACGAGTCCGGCCATACGGTTGTCGCCAAGGTGCTCGACGCCTACACGGACCCGGTGCACAAGGTGACCATCATCCCCCGCGGCCGGGCCCTGGGGGTGACCATGCAGCTTCCCGAGGAAGACCGCTACAGCCACAACCGCGACTATCTGCTGGCGAGGATCGCCGTGTTGATGGGCGGGCGCATCGCCGAAGAGCTGTTCATGAACCAGATGACCACGGGGGCATCCAACGACTTCCAGCACGCCACCGAGCTGGCCCACAAGATGGTCAGCAGTTGGGGCATGAGCGACGAGCTCGGACCGCGCACCTACGGAGACTCCAATTCCGAAGTCTTCCTCGGCCGTGACATGTCGACCCGCCGGGACCTCAGCGACTCGACCGCCTTGAAGGTGGACATCGAGATCAGCCGTATCATCGACGAGCAATACGACCGCGCGCGCAAGATCCTGGAGGCCAATCGCGACAAGGTCGAGGTCATGGCGAAGGCCCTGATGGATTGGGAGACCCTGGACGCCGAGCAGATCAACGACATCATGGCGGGGCACGACCCGCGCCCGCCCGAGGACGCACCTGACGACGACCCTTCCGGCAACTCCAGCGTCGGCAGCGGTAAGAAGCGCCGCCCCAAGGTCAAGCCCAGGCTCGACAAGCCGGCGGGCAACCAGATCTGAGGTCGCTGTCTCCCGACGCGCAATTGGCGGCGTCATCCGGCGGACAGGACGTCGTGCATCTCGACGGTGATTCGCGCGTGATCTGCTGCGGGAGCAGGAGTCTGGATGTATCCCGTCCCGTCATCATGGGTGTGCTGAACGTCACACCGGACTCCTTCTCCGACGGCGGGCGCTTCAACTCGGCAAACGACGCCGTCGAACATGCGCTGCGTATGCACGCCGAGGGCGCCGCCATCATAGATATCGGTGGAGAATCCACTCGCCCGCACGCAGGTGAAGTGTCCTCCGAGCAGGAGTTGGAGCGTGTTGTTCCCGTCATCGAAGCGCTCAGGGGTCGAATCGGCGCCGTTATCTCCGTCGACACTTCAAAGCCACGGGTCATGCGGGAAGCGGTGGCCGCGGGCGCCGACATGATCAACGATGTCTACGCGCTGCGCTTGCCGGGCGCCCTGGAAGCGGCCGCCGAGCTCGGCGCGGGCCTGTGTCTCATGCACATGCAGGGCACGCCGCGCACCATGCAGGCCAATCCCACCTACGACAACGTGGTCGCCGAGGTTCGCGACTTCTTGAAGGAACGTGTCGCGGCATGCCTGGCGGCGGGCATTCCCGGAAGCGCCCTGATGGTTGACCCGGGATTCGGGTTCGGGAAGACACTGGCCCACAATCTCGAGCTCCTGCGAGGATTGCGCGGCCTGGGTGAGCTGGGCTTGCCGGTGCTGGCCGGCTTGTCACGAAAGTCTTTCGTGGGCAGGATCACGGGCGGCGACATCGACAATCGGGCTTTTGGAAGCGTCGCTTTCGCACTTTGCGCCGTGCGCGAAGGCGCCTCCATCATCCGGGTACACGACGTCAAGGGTACAGCCGATGCCCTCGAAGTCTGGCAGGCCGTATACGGGCCGTAGTCGGTCGTATCCGGGTGTCGTCGGCGCCCGGTGGTCCTGCTGGGATCCCGATATCGGTGATAGAATCGCGCGTCGACGACAGAATCAACATGAGGGGAGTTGCTTGGCGAGGCAGAGACTTTTCGGCACGGACGGCATCCGGGGCCGGGTCGGCGACGAACCCGTATCGCCGCAGACGGTTTTGAAGCTCGGTTGGGCGGCGGGCTGTGTGTTTCGTGACATGTCCGCGGGCAAATCCGCCCGGCGCGCCAAGGTCATGATCGGGAAGGACACCCGTGTTTCCGGGTATCTGCTCGAGTCCGCGCTCGAAGCCGGCTTCTCCGCGGCGGGCGTCGACGTCGCACTGCTCGGTCCCATGCCCACGCCCGCCATCGCCTACCTCGCCCGCACCGCGCGGGCGGCGGCCGGTGTCGTCATCAGCGCGTCCCACAATCCCTACCAGGACAACGGCATCAAGTTTTTCTCGTCCCTGGGCCTCAAGCTGGATGATGACGTGGAGGAGGCAATCGAGGAACGCATGGACTCCCCCATGATGGTCGTTCCCCCGGAGAACCTGGGCAAGGCAACGCGCTTCGCCGATGCCGCCGGACGCTACATCGAGTTCTGCAAGAGCACCGTCGACGCCAAGCTGAGCCTACAGGGGATCAAGCTCGTCGTCGATTGCGCCAACGGCGCTGCGTACCACATCGCTCCGAACGTCTACGCGGAGCTCGGCGCCGAGGTGGTGAGCATGGCGGCGGAGCCGAATGGTTTCAACATCAACGAGGCCTGCGGTTCCACGCAGCCCGCGCGCCTGCAGGAGCTGGTGGTTCGGGAGGGGGCGGACCTCGGAATTGCGCTGGATGGCGACGGCGACAGGATGATACTGGTCGACAGCCGCGGCGAGCTTGTGGACGGCGACAGGGCCTTGTTCGTGCTGGCGCGGGACCGGCTTCAAAACGGCACCATGAGCGGAGGCGTCGTTGGAACACTGATGACCAACCTCGGCCTGGAGCACGCCCTCAAGGACCTCGGTATCGCATTCGCCAGGACCAGGGTCGGCGACCGCTACGTGATGAGCTGCCTGATGGAGCACGGCTGGGAGCTCGGCGGAGAGACCTCGGGGCACATCATTTGTCTGGACAAATGCAGCACGGGGGATGGCGTCATTGCGTCGCTGCAGGTCCTCCAGGCCATGGTGCGCACGGGCAAGCCACTGGTCGAGCTGGCCGGAGGGATGTCCGTATATCCGCAGGCGGTGCGCAACGTTCCCCTGAGTGGGACCAACGGCAAGGGAAACTTCAACGCCTCCACCAACGAGACCATTCTCTCCGCCATCCAGGAGGTCGAGGGCATCCTCGCGGGCAAGGGGAGGGTAGTTCTCAGGCCGTCGGGCACGGAGCCCGTCATCCGCGTGATGGTGGAGGGGCTGGACGCCGAGCTGGTGGATCGTCTCGGCGCTCGCCTGGCCGAGGTGGTGCGGGCCGAAGCCGCGGCTTGAGTGTCCGGCCGCGGCGCCGCCGTGCCATGTGTGGGTCGGATTGCGTTTGACCGGTGGGGCCGGTAACATCGCGCTCCTTTCTGTGCGGCGCCGGGTGGACGCGCGCCGCGGTATCAATCGAGCAATCTGACATGCGGCAGCCCGTTGTTGCTGGAAACTGGAAGATGCACGGCGACCGTGCGCGCAGCGCCCAGCTCGTTCGCGGCATCGTCGCCGGTCTTGGAGCTTCGACTCGCCTCGAGGTCGTGATCTGCCCGCCGGCCGTGCTCATTGCGCAGGTCGCTTCGTTGACCAGCGGCGCGCCGCTCAGGCTGGGTGGACAGAACGTGAGCGAGCACATCGAGGGCGCTTACACGGGTGAGATAGCGGCATCGATGCTCGCAGACGCCGGCTGCACGTATTGTATCGTCGGCCACTCCGAACGCCGGAGCTACTACGGCGAGACCAGTGACATCGTGGCGGCGAAGTTCCGGGCGGCGCAGGCCGGCGGCTTGACACCCATATTGTGTGTCGGTGAGACGCTGCAAGAGCGTGAAGCCGGGCGTATGGAATCGGTGGTTGCCGGCCAGATCGATGCCGTGATCGACGCGGCCGGCATCGATGGCCTTGGTGCGGCGGTGCTGGCTTACGAACCGGTGTGGGCCATCGGCACGGGCCGTACCGCGAGCCCGGAGCAGGCCCAGGAAGCTCATCGCTTCATCAGGGAGCGGGTCGCGTCCTCGGACCGGGGCATCAGCGAGGGGTTGCGCGTACTCTACGGCGGCAGCGTCAAGCCGGAAAACGCGGCTGGGCTGTTTGCGCAGCCCGACATAGACGGCGGTTTGATCGGCGGCGCGTCATTGCAGGCCGAACAGTTCCTGGCGATCTGCGTTGCCTGCTCGACCGTGTCTTGCTCCACCGAACACGGGGGCGACGACTGAGTCGGGGCATCCAAGAGTTACGACTATGGTGAATGTAATACTGGCTATCCACGTCCTTGTGGCCATCGCGATCGTCGTGCTGGTGCTGCTGCAGCAGGGCAAAGGCGCGGACATGGGCGCGGCGTTCGGAAGCTCGCAGACCGTATTCGGCGCCGCGGGGTCGGCGAACTTTCTGAGCCGCACTACGGCGATCCTGGCTACGATATTCTTCTGTACCAGCCTGTCGCTGGCGTATATCTACGGCCACAGGAGCGCGCCGAAATCGGTGACCGAGAAAGTCGGCGCGCCGTCCCAGTCGCAAACCACCAAGACCCAGTCGGGGGCAGGGACCACCGGGGAGAGCTCGAGTCAGGGACAAGGTTCAGCACAGGGCCAGACCGGGACGCAGGGCGGCGGGAAGGAGGGTCAGACCCAGAACGCGACCCAGGGCCAGAGCTCGACCCAGGGGCAGGCCGGCGGCACGACGCAGAGTGATATACCTGCGGTGCCCGATGTCCAGCAAGGAGCTGGAACGGGACAGGAGCCGGGGACGGGCCAGGGGGGGCAAGGCTCGGGGTCGACCACCGGCAGCGCCGGTGGCCAGCAAGGCAATCAGGGCTCGGGAAACGGAACTTCACAATAATCGATGCTTTCCAAACCGACAGTGAAGCCCGGTACTGAAGCAATGTATTATGGAGTCCGTGAGCCATGCATCGATTTGATTTCTTTCGTGTCAATGCCGAAGTGGTGGAACTGGTAGACACGCCGTCTTGAGGGGGCGGTGGCGCAAGCCGTGCCGGTTCGAGTCCGGCCTTCGGCACCATATATCGTCATATCGCAGGTGATTTCTGTTCGCTGCATAAAGACGGGTGGTCGTTACACAGATACGGCTGATATCCCCGTTATCTTGACTTCGCGGTTCCCTGCGGCCTAGACTCAACGGCGCCGCACTCCGGAAGCGGCTGAAGTTCCCGTCGACAATTCATGGCGCCTTTCTTATCGCATGCTAGAGAACTACGTGCCCATATTGTTGTTTCTGGCCATCGGTGCCGGCGTTGGCGTCGCGTGTCTGGTGTTGAGCCGCGTTCTGGCCACGAACAGGCCGGACAAGGAGAAGCTGTCCGCCTACGAATGCGGGTTCGAGGCGTTCGAGGACAGCAGGATGAAGTTCGACGTGCGATATTACCTGGTCGCCATTCTTTTCATTATTTTCGACCTGGAGATCGCCTTCCTTTTCCCTTGGGCCATCGCGCTCAAGGACATCGGGGTTTTCGGATTTCTGGCGATGATGCTGTTTCTGGCGATACTGATCATCGGCTTCATCTATGAATGGATGAAGGGCGCACTCGAATGGGAATGATCGCGAAGCAACAGGCGCGACGACCGCGGACGAGCTGATCGCGGCCGGAGATTTTTCAGAGGCGTACATTGTCAATCGAAGGTATTCTCGAAAGAGGCTGGGTCACCACATCGGCAGACAAGCTCATAAACTGGACCCGCACCGGGTCCATGTGGCCGATGACCTTCGGCCTGGCGTGCTGTGCGGTGGAGATGATGCACGCCGGTGCCGCCCGCTACGACCTCGACCGCTTCGGCGTGATGTTCAGGCCAAGCCCCCGGCAGTCCGACGTCATGATCGTGGCGGGGACCCTGGTGAACAAAATGGCGCCCGCCCTGCGGAAGGTCTACGACCAGATGGCCGAGCCCAGGTGGGTCATTTCCATGGGGTCCTGCGCGAACGGCGGCGGATACTATCATTACTCCTATGCGGTGACGCGGGGCTGCGACCGGATCGTTCCCGTGGACGTGTACGTGCCCGGTTGCCCGCCCTCGGCGGAAGCCCTGCTCTACGGAATCATCCAGCTGCAGAAGAAGATTCGCCGAACCAGCACCATAGCGCGGTAGGGTCGGGCGGATGCTGAGCAACCAATCCATCGTTCAGTGGGCGCAGGACGGCATGCCGGACGCGGTGGCCGGCCATTCCGAATACCGCGGCATGCTGACGCTGCAGGTGCGGCGGGAGCATCTCCTGGAACTGTGCCGCGAGCTGCGCGACGACGATGCCATGCACTTCAAGCAGCTCACCGACCTGTGCGGAGTGGATTATCTGCAATACGGCTACAGCGAAGGCGGCCTGCCCATACGGACTTTCAGCGGCCAGCAACAGCTCGGCGAGTATGTGGACGAGCCCGCCCAAGGGACCGCCACGACCTGGGAAGGGCCGCGCTTCGCGGTCGTCTATCATCTGCTGAGCCTCTCTCACAACACGCGCCTGCGGCTGCGGGTGTATCCGGACGAGGAGACGTTGATCGTGCCCTCCGTGGTCGAGATATGGAATTCGGCGAGCTGGTACGAGCGCGAAGCCTTCGACCTCTACGGACTGACCTTCGAGGATCATCCGGATCTTCGACGCATCCTGACCGACTACGGCTTCATCGGGCATCCGTTTCGCAAGGACTTCCCGCTGGTGGGGCAGGTCGAGATGCGCTACGACCCGGAAAAAGGCAGGGTCGTATACCAGCCCGTGACCACCCAACCGCGCACCCTGGTGCCCAAGGTAATACGCCGGGTAGGCTACTATGACCGAAATTCGTAACTACACCATGAATTTCGGCCCCCAGCATCCCGCCGCCCACGGCGTGCTGAGACTGGTGCTGGAGATGGATGGGGAAGTGATCCAGCGTATCGACCCACACATCGGTCTGCTGCACCGGGCGACCGAAAAGCTGGCCGAAACCAAGCCCTACAACCACAGCATCGGTTACATGGACCGGCTGGATTACGTATCCATGATGTGCAGCGAGCACGGATATGTCAGGGCCATCGAGAAGCTGCTCGGCATCGAGGCGCCGATACGGGCGCAGTACATCCGGACTCTGTTCGACGAGATCACACGCATCCTGAATCATCTGCTCTGGCTGGGCGCGCACGGCCTGGACATCGGCGCGATGACGGTGTTCCTGTATGCCTTCCGGGAGCGCGAAGACCTCATGGACTGCTACGAGGCGGTGTCCGGGACGCGCATGCACGCCACGTATTACCGGCCCGGCGGAGTGTACCGGGACCTGCCCGATCGCATGCCGATGTACGAGCCGACCAAATTGCACAACGAGCGGGAGACGGCCAGGCGCAACGCGAACCGACAGGGGTCCCTGCTCGACTTCATCGAGGACTTCGCCGACCGGTTTCCGGCTTGCGTCGACGAGTATGAAACCCTGTTGACCGACAACCGCATCTGGAAACAGCGCACCGTCGGCATCGGCGTGGTGTCGCCGGAACGCGCCTTGCAGCTCGGCTTCACGGGACCCATGCTGCGCGGGTCCGGTGTGGAATGGGATCTGCGCAAGAAGCAGCCCTATGCCGCGTATGACCGGGTGGACTTCGACATCCCGGTGGGTGTGGAAGGGGACTGCTACGACCGTTACCTGGTGCGCATCGAAGAGATGCGCCAGTCGGCGCGCATCATGCACCAGTGCATCGACTGGCTCAGGGACAATCCCGGGCCGGTGATGATCGACGATCACAAGATCACGCCGCCCAGGCGCGAGGAGATGAAGGACGACATGGAATCCCTGATTCACCACTTCAAGCTGTTCAGCGAGGGCTACAGCGTGCCGGAGGGGGAGGTATACGCGGCAGTGGAGGCGCCCAAGGGCGAATTCGGCGTGTACATGATCTCGGACGGCGCCAACAAGCCCTACCGTGTCAAGATCCGCGCTCCCGGATTTCCGCATCTCGCTTCCCTGGATGAAATGTGCCGCGGCCACATGCTGGCGGACCTGGTGGCCATGATCGGCACCCAGGATATCGTATTCGGGGAGATCGACCGCTAGTGCCGCCCCTCTCGCTCAATTTGTGTCGTGCGGCAAAATCCGGCTTGAAATACCGGTGCGCAAGCAACGAGAATTGGCAAGGCGAGCCGAGGATAGACAAGAACGACTCTTTTCCTTGCGTGTCGACCGACGGGCGCGGCGGGCCAGCAACCGTAGACGTATCTACCGCGGGGGACTCCGGTTCAGGCAGGGGATTCCTGTGATTGGCCCGCTCCGAGGGCGAAACCGGCAGTGATCCACCAACGACCGACCCGGGCCGCAGTGCAGAACCATGCCGACCTTTGAAATCGACGGAAAAACCCTGGAGGCCGAGCCGGGCACGATGATCATCAAGGCCGCGGACGATGCCGGCATATTCATCCCGCGGTTCTGCTACCACGAGAAGTTGTCCATCGCTGCCAACTGCCGGATGTGCCTGGTGCAGGTGGAGAAGGCCCCGAAGCCGCTGCCGGCCTGTGCCACACCGGTGGCGGACGGCATGAAAGTGTATACCCGGTCGGACTACGCCAGGGAGGCGCAGAGATCCACCATGGAGTTCCTGCTGATCAACCATCCGCTGGATTGCCCGGTCTGCGACCAGGGCGGCGAGTGTCCGCTGCAGGATCAGGCGATGGCCTTCGGGCGCAGTATCTCCCGCTACACGGAGGGGAAGCGCGCCGTCGACGAATCAGACATCGGCCCCCTGATACAGACGGAGATGACCCGCTGCATACACTGCACCCGCTGCGTGCGGTTCGGCCAGGAGATCGCGGGGATCATGGAGCTCGGCACCATGGGACGGGGCGAGCACATGGAGATCGGCACCTTTCTCAGCCGTTCCGTCGATTCGGAGGTCTCGGGCAACGTCATCGACCTGTGCCCCGTCGGGGCGCTCACCAGCAAGCCCAGCCGGTTCAACTCGCGTTCCTGGGAGCTGATCAACCACGCGTCGATTGCGGTTCACGATTGCCTGGGGTCGAACACCAACATCCAGTCGAGCCGGGACAAGGTGAAGCGGGTGCTGCCCCGGACCAACGATGCGGTCAACGAATGCTGGCTGTCGGACCGCGACCGTTTCAGCTACGAGGCCCTCGTGTCTCCGGCCCGGCTTGCGTCCCCCATGATCAGGCGGGGCGGGCAGTGGGAGGAAACCGATTGGGAGACGGCTCTTCGTTTTGCGGCCGACGGATTGAAGGAAATCGCCCGCCGCGAGGGTCCCGCTGCGATCGGTGGTCTCGCGGCGCCGCACTCGACGATGGAGGAGTTCTATCTCTTCCAGCGGCTCGTGCGCGGCCTGGGCAGCTCCAATGTGGATCATCGCCTCCGGCAGCGGGATTTTCGCAACGACGACCTGGCCCCGGCTCATCCGTCCCTGGGACTGCCGGTCGCGGATCTGGAAAAGGCACAGGCGATCCTGCTCGTCGGTTCGAACATACGCAAGGAGCAGCCTTTGCTGGGCCTGCGTGTTCACAAGGCCTGGAGAGCCGGTGCCCGCGTCATGGCGATCAATCCGATGGATTACGACTTCCAGTTCAAGCCGGTGTTCAAGAAGGTGGTTCCCCCACACGGCATGACCGGTTCGCTGGCCCGCGTCGCTTCGCGAGCGGGCGCTGCTGCCGAGGACATCGAGGTCTATACGGGCGGTGCCGCCGACGCGAGCGAGGCGGGCATCGCCGACGCCCTCAGGGAGCTCGGCGACAAAGCATGCATTCTGCTCGGCGCCGAGGCGCTGAACAATGAAGACGCGTCCGTTTTGATGAGCCTGGCCCATGTTCTTGGCGAGGCGAGCGGCGCCCGTGTCGGCCTCCTCCCACCGGGCAACAGCGTGGGTGCCTGGGTGGCGGGCTGCGTGCCGCATCGCGGCGCCGGAGAGGAATCCGTGCCCGCGAACGGCCTGAACGCTCGCGCCATGCTGGAGCAGGGCCTCAACGCATACCTGCTGCTCGGCAACGAGCCCGAGCTCGATTGCGGTGATCCGAGAGCAGCGCGCGAGGCCTTGTCAGGCGCGCAGCTCGTGGTTGCCATCACGCCCTATGACGTACGAGAGACGGTGGACGCCGACGTCATGCTCCCTGCCGCCCCCTGGAGCGAGATGGCGGGGACATTCATCAATTGCGCCGGAGTCGAGCAGCGCTTCGCCGCCGCCGTCCTGCCCTTCGAGGACGCCCGGCCCGCGTGGAAGATCCTGCGCGTGCTCGGCAATTTCTGCGAGCTGGACGGGTTCGACTACGTCACCATCGACGACGTGAGGGCGAAGGTCGGGTATGCGCCGGCCAATCCCTCCTGGGGCTTCACGGACAGGCGCTGGAACGAGTTGTCCGTGGAGGGGGTCGACAACGAGATCGACTTGATGAGAATCATGGCCACGCCGCCGCTCAGGATCGACGGCACCGTCCGCCGCGCCGGGTCGCTGCAGCGAACCCGAGACAACCCGCCGCCTGCCGCTCGCATGAACGGGCGGGAGATCGAGCGCCTGGGTCTCACCGAGGGGCAGACGACCCAGGTGCACGGCGGCAGCGACATGTCGAGATTGCCGGTCGTACGCGATGAGAGAGTCCCCGACGGCTGCGTATTCATACCCGCCGGCTTTTCCGAGACGGCGGTGCTCGGGGCCTTGACGGCGGTCAGGGTGGTGAAGGGCGGCTGATGCAATTGCAATACTGGATCTTCTACATTCTTCACGCTACGCCCGAGTGGTTCAGAGTGGCGGTCCTGGACGTCGTCAAGATCGTCGTGATCATGGTTCCTCTGCTGCTCGCGGTGGCCTATCTGACATATGCGGAGCGGAAGTTGATCGGATACATGCAGGTTCGGATCGGGCCGAACCGGGTGGGCCCCCGCGGCTGGCTGCAGCCCATCGCCGATGCACTGAAACTGCTGCTCAAGGAAGCGATCATTCCCGCCAACGCGAACCGGTTCCTGTTCCTCACCGCACCCGTGCTCTCGATCACGCCCGCCCTTGCCGCCTGGGCGGTGATCCCTTTTTCGGATACGATGGTGCTGGCGAACATCAACGCCAGCCTGCTGTATGTGCTCGCTCTCACCTCCATGGGTGTGTATGGCGTGATCATCGCCGGCTGGGCGTCCAACTCCAAGTATGCGTTTCTCGGGGCCATGCGCTCCGCGGCACAGATCGTCGCCTACGAGATCGCCATGGGGTTTGCGCTGGTGGGAGTCCTGATGGCGGCCGGCAGCCTGAATCTGCAGAAGATCGTGATGGCGCAGGCCGGCGGCTTTTACCAATGGTATATCTGGCCGCTGTTCCCACTGTTCCTGGTGTATTTCATATCCGGGGTGGCGGAGACCAACCGTTCTCCGTTCGATGTGGCCGAGGGCGAATCCGAGATCGTCGCGGGATTTCACGTCGAGTATTCCGGCATGGCCTTCGCGGTTTTCTTCCTCGCGGAATACGCCAACATGATCCTGATCTCCGCGCTCGCTTCGGTCCTGTTTCTCGGCGGGTGGCAGCCGCCTTTGCCGATCGGCGTATTCGAGGCGGTTCCCGGGCTGGTATGGTTTGCGCTGAAAGTCTCGTTCCTCCTGTTCTTTTTTCTGTGGTTTCGCGCGACCTTCCCGCGCTACCGTTATGACCAGATCATGCGGCTGGGATGGAAGGTGTTCATTCCCGTCACCCTGGTCTGGATCGGGGTAATCGGGTTCGCAACCTTCTACACGCCGATCGGCTTCTGGTTTCATTAGTCGGAGGCAATGATGGGTAAATCGTTCACCAGTACACTGCAAAGTTTTTCCCTCTGGGAGCTGGTCAAGGGTCTGCGCCTGACCGGCCGCAATCTTTTCGCCAAGAAGATCACGGTTCAATACCCGGAGGAAAAGGCTCCCAAGTCCCCGAGATACCGCGGCCTGCATGCCTTGAGGCGATACCCGAACGGCGAGGAGCGCTGCATCGCCTGCAAGCTGTGCGAGGCGGTATGCCCCGCCGCGGCCATCACCATCGAGTCCGAGGAGCGCGAAGACGGGACGCGCAGGACGACGCGCTACGACATAGACTTGTTCAAGTGTATCTACTGCGGCTTCTGCGAGGAGTCCTGTCCGGTGGATTCAATTGTCGAAACGGACATCAGCGATTTTCACATGGAGAATCGCGGTGACAACATCATTACCAAAGACCAGCTGCTCGCGATCGGAGACAAGTATGAGAAGAGCATTGCGGCGGCGCGCGCCGAGGACGCGCCCTATCGCTGAAGGCAAACCGGGAAGCAATAAGAACAAGCAATGACCTTTCTTCAGATCGCGTTCTACTTCTTTGCCATCGTGATGGTGTTCGGCGCCGTCATGGTGATCACCATGCGCAACCCGGTGCAGTCGGCGTTGTTCCTGGTTTTGACGTTTTTCAGCGCCGCCTGTGTGTGGATGACGCTCGAAGCCGAGTTCCTGGCCATCGTGCTGGTGCTGGTCTACGTGGGCGCCGTGATGGTGCTGTTCCTGTTCGTCGTGATGATGCTCGACATCAACCTGGCGCGCCTGCGCGCGGGGTTCACGGACTACCTGCCCATCGGCGGGCTGGTGGCAGTGCTGATGGTGGCGGAGCTCATCTTCATACTGAGCGGCGACAGCTTCAGCGCCCAGAACCTGCCGAGCCCCGTTGCCCATGGAATGGATTACAGCAACACCAGGGAGCTCGGCATGGTGCTCTACACTTTTTACGTGTATCCGTTCGAAATCGCCGCCGTCATCCTTCTCGTGGCGATCATCGCCGCCATCGCGCTGACGCTTCGCAAGCGGCCCGACACCAAGTACATCAACCCTGCGGCGCAGATATCCGTGCGCCGCGAGGACCGCGTCCGGCTGGTGAAGATGCCCGCCGAGCGCGGATCCGCGGGGGACCGCTCGTCATGATCCCGCTTTCCCATTACCTGATACTCGGGGCTGTGATGTTTTCGTTGAGCGTCATCGGGATATTCCTGAACCGGAAGAATCTGGTGATCCTGCTGATGTCCATCGAGCTGATGCTGCTGGCGGTGAACATCAATTTCATCGCGTTCTCTCATTATCTGCAGGACGTGGCCGGGCAGGTGTTCGTGTTCTTCGTGCTGACGGTCGCGGCCGCCGAATCGGCCATCGGACTGGCAATCCTGATCGTGCTTTTCCGGAACAAGCATTCGATCAATGTTGAAGACGTGGATGAGCTGAAGGGATGACGATCTTCGATCACATGCAGGCCGTTTACCTGGCGGTTCCCCTGGCCTGTCTGGTCCCCTCCATCGTCGCCGGCCTGTTCGGGCCCTTCATCGGACGTTCCGGGGCCCATTGGCTCACGATACTCGGCGTGGCGCTCTCCTTTGCCTTGTCGATCGTCGTCGCCATCGACGTCCTGGTGCACGGCCACCACTTCGACGGCGTGGTCTACACGTGGGGCGTGAGCGGCGGGCTGCCACTGCAAATCGGGTTCATGATCGACCAGCTCAGCGCCATGATGATGGTGGTGGTGACCTTCGTGTCGTTCATGGTCCACGTTTACACCGTCGGCTACATGCATGACGATCCGGGCTACCAGCGGTTCTTCAGCTACATTTCCCTGTTCACGTTCGCCATGCTGATGCTGGTGATGTCGAACAACTTCCTGCAGCTCTTCTTCGGCTGGGAGGGCGTGGGCCTGGTTTCGTACCTCCTGATCGGCTTCTGGTTCAAGAAGGAGTCGGCCATCTACGCGAGCCTGAAGGCCTTCCTGGTAAACCGGGTCGGCGACTTCGGCTTCGTGCTCGGCATCGCGGCGATCGCCTATGTTTTCGGCAGCCTGGATTACGGAGCGGTGTTTGCTTCCGCTCCCCAGGTGAAGGGGATGACCTTCTCGGTCTTCGGCGGACAGATGGGCTGCATCACCGCCATTTGCCTGCTTCTCTTCGTCGGCGCCATGGGCAAGTCGGCACAGATGCCGCTGCACGTCTGGCTGCCGGATTCCATGGAGGGCCCGACGCCCATATCGGCGTTGATACACGCTGCCACCATGGTGACCGCCGGCATCTTCATGGTGGCGAGAATGTCGCCGCTTTTCGAGCTGTCCTCCACCGCCTTGAGCGTCGTGATGATCATCGGGGCCATTACGGCCTTCTTCACCGCCCTGATCGGCATGGTGCAGAACGACATCAAACGGGTGATTGCCTATTCCACCCTCTCGCAGCTCGGCTACATGACCGCTGCCCTCGGCGCTTCGGCCTACGCCGCCGCCATCTTCCATCTCGGCACCCACGCCTGCTTCAAGGCCCTGCTGTTCCTGGCCGCGGGCTCCGTGATCATCGCCCTGCATCACGAGCAGGACATGCGCAATATGGGGGGGCTGAGGAAGGCCATGCCCATCACGTTCATTACGGCCTGGGTCGGCACCCTGGCCTTGATCGGGTTTCCGCCTTTCGCCGGCTTCTTCTCCAAGGACTCCATCATCGAGGCGGTCCACGCCTCCCGGCTCTGGCCGGCGGAATTCGCCTACATATGTCTCGCGGCGGCGACCTTCGTCACCTCGTTCTACAGCTTTCGCCTCCTGTTCCTGACGTTTCACGGCAAGCCGAGGATGTCGCGGGAGCAGTTCGCCCACGTCAAGGAATCGCCCTGGGTGGTCACCGTGCCGTTGATTCTGCTGGCCATACCGTCGGTGTGCATCGGCGCCCTGTACTTCGAGCCCATGCTGTTCGGCAACTTCTTCGGCAAGTCCCTGTTCGTGCTGCCGGCCCGGGACGCCCTGGCGGAGATGGCCCTGGAACACCACGGCGCGCACGGTGGGGCTCTGATCTGGCAGACCATCGTTGACGGCCTGGACAAGCCTCCGCTGATTCTCACGGTGGCGGGCTTCGTGGTCACGTGGTGGTTCTACATCAGGAATCCGGAGCTTCCGAGGCGTCTGGCGGAGACGTTCAGCGCGCTCCACTACGCACTCATGAAGAAGTACGGCTTCGACGAATTCAACGAGTTCGTGTTCGCCCGCGGCGCGCGGGCGCTGGGGGGGGTGTTCTGGAAGATCGCCGACGCCTTCGTCATCGACGGCGTGCTCGTCAACGGCACCGCCCGAACCGTCGGCTGGGTGTCCGGCGTCGTCCGGCGCGTCCAGTCCGGCTACATGTATCACTACGCCTTCGCCATGATCATCGGGCTGTTCGTGCTGATCAGCTGGTACCTCGTCACTGCATGAACGGCCTCGATTTCAACATCCTGAGCTGCCTGATCTGGCTGCCGATACTGGGCGGCGTATTGGTGCTCATCGTCGGGGGAGACCGGCGCGCCCCCCTCGTTCGCAAGCTCAGTCTCATCGTGTCCGTGGCGGTGTTCCTGCTCAGCCTGCCGCTTTACACCGGGTTCGACACGACGACCGCGAAGATGCAGTTCGTGGAACTGCACGAGTGGATACCGGCGCTGCATATCTTCTACCACCTCGGTGTCGACGGCATATCCATGCCGCTCATCATTCTGACCGCCTTCCTGACGGTCATCGTGGTGATATCGGCGTGGCAGGTCATCCAGGTGAAGGTCGCCCAGTACATGGCGGCTTTCCTCATCATGGAAGGGCTGATGATCGGCGTCTTCTCCGCCCTGGATGCCATCGTCTTCTACATATTCTGGGAAGCGATGCTGGTGCCGATGTTCATCATCATCGGAATCTGGGGCGGTCCCAACCGCATCTACGCCACCATCAAGTTCTTTCTGTACACGCTGACCGGCTCGTTGCTGATGCTGGTGGCGTTCATCTATTTGTACAACCGCAGCGGCAGCTTCAGCATCCTGGATTTCCAGCAGCTTCATATCCCCCTGCATGTGCAGCTCTGGCTCTTCTTCGCATTCTTCGCCGCCTTCGCGGTGAAGGTTCCGATGTTCCCCGTGCACACCTGGCTGCCGGATGCGCACGTGGAGGCGCCCACGGGCGGGTCCGTCATCCTGGCTGCCATCATGTTGAAAATGGGCACCTACGGCTTCGCCCGGTTCAGCCTGCCCATTCTTCCGGACGCCAGCCACGAGCTGGCGGGCTTCATGATCACTCTGGCGCTGATCGCGGTGGTGTACATCTCGCTGGTGGCGCTCGTCCAGGAGGACATGAAGAAGCTGATCGCCTATTCATCCATCGCCCACATGGGCTTCGTCATCCTCGGGTTCTTCATTTTCAATGCCAGGGGTATCGAGGGCGGTCTGATCCAGATGATCTCCCATGGCTTCGTCTCCGGCGCCCTGTTCCTGTGCGTCGGAGTCATGTACGACCGGCTGCATTCCAGGCAGATCTCCGATTACGGCGGGGTCGCCAACAAGATGCCCGTATTCGCGTCTTTCATGATGCTGTTCGCCATGGCCAATTCCGGGCTGCCCGGCACCTCGGGTTTCGTCGGGGAGTTCCTGGTGATCCTGGGATCCTTCGAGGTCAACGCCTGGTACGCCATACTGGCGGCGACGACCCTGATCCTCGGTGCGTCCTATACGCTTTGGATGTACAAGCGAGTCATCTTCGGCCCCGTGGCCAACTCGAAGGTCGAGAGTCTGAGCGACGCGAATCCGCGGGAGATCCTCTTCCTGGCACTGGTGGCGCTTGCAGTGCTGGCGTTGGGCCTGTGGCCGAATCCGTTCCTGAACGTGATGCACTCGACCGTCGCCCATCTCCTGACGCAGGTGTCGACGACCAAGCTGTGAACGAAACATGAACCTCAACGTCCCATTGCTGGCTCCCGAGCTGTTCGTCGCGGCGATGGCCTGCGTGATACTGGTCATCGACCTGTATCTCAGCGAGAGCCGGAAAGTCATTTCCCTGGCGCTGGCCGTCCTGACCCTGCTGGTGGCCGCGGCCATGGGCATTGTCAGTTTCGGTGCGCCCTCCACGACCGCCATGAACGGGATGTTCGTGCAGGACTCCTTCGGTGACGTTCTGAAGGTCAGCATCAGCCTGATCTCGGCGGTCGTCTTCATCTACTCCAGGGACTACGCCCGGAAACGGGATTTCCTGCGCGGTGAGTATTTCGTGCTGGGCCTGTTCGCGGTGGTCGGCATGTTCGTCATGGTGTCGGCGGGGAGCCTGCTGACGCTGTACCTCGGCCTGGAGTTGCTGTCGTTGTGCCTGTACGTCATGGTGGCCTTCCGGCGCGACTCCGAATGGTCCAGCGAAGCCGCGATGAAGTACTTCGTCCTGGGTGCCATCGGCTCCGGCATGATGTTGTACGGTATGTCGCTCCTTTACGGGCTGACCGGCAGCCTGGACATGCACCAGATCCGGCTCGCGGTCTCCCATCACCGCGCCGGTGACCTGGCGCTCATCCTGGGCCTGATCTTCGTGCTGGTCAGCATGGCCTTCAAGCTGGGCGCCGTTCCCTTCCACATGTGGATACCCGACGTGTACCAGGGCGCACCCACCGCCGCCACGCTGTTCGTCTCCACGGCGCCGAAGATCGCTGCGTTCGCGATGATGATCCGCCTGCTGGCCGGCACGCTGGGCAGCCTCCACGCGGCCTGGGGGGACATGGTGATCGCCCTCTCCCTGCTGTCGATAGGCATAGGCAACACCATCGCCATCGCCCAGGTCAACCTCAAGAGAATGCTGGCCTACTCGGCGATATCTCATATGGGATTCATGCTGCTCGGCGTCCTCGCGGGCACCGCCGCGGGCTACAGTGCGGCGATGTTCTACGTGCTGGTCTATGCCTTCGTCGGGATGGGCGGCTTCGGCATGATCGTCCTGCTGTCCCGGGCCGGTTTCGAGGCGGAGGAGATGGACGACTGGAAGGGCCTCAACAAGACCCATCCGTGGTATGCCTTCCTGATGCTTCTGCTGATGATATCGATGGCGGGCATCCCGCCCACGATCGGCTTCTTCGCGAAGCTGAACGTCTTCCTCGCGGTGATCCACGCGGGCCTCGTGTGGGTGGCCGTGGTGGCGGTCCTGTTCACGGTGGTCGGCGCGTTCTATTACCTGCGCGTCATCAAGCTGATGTATTTCGACGATCCCGAGGGGGAGGTCCAGGAGATCGAAACCCCCCTGGACGCCCGTGTTCTGCTCGGGATCAATGCCTGCGCAGTGGTGCTCCTCCTGCCCTTCATCGCGCCTGTCCAGGGGCTGTGCATCGAGGCGGTCAAGGGTCTGGCCTTCCTCGCGGGCGGCTGACCAGGGCGGGCTCGACCCTTCGCTCCCCGGTTCCGGCCGGGTCCGCCGCTTGAATTCGGGCCCAGTGCGACCCATATGGCATTGAGGGCGGGCTCGTATTGCGGGGCCGCGTGGTTTGGTCCCCGGGTTTCATGGTCACGGCTTGAAACACCTCCGGCAGCGGGTTAGAATCGCCCGGCTGATGCGGGGTGGAGCAGTCTGGCAGCTCGTCGGGCTCATAACCCGAAGGTCGTAGGTTCAAATCCTACCCCCGCTACCAAATGTCGAAAGGTACCTTTGGGCCCCGCTTAGTGCGGGGTTTTCTGTTTGGAGAACCGCCGCGCCGGTCGGGGACGGCGCGGCTGGAAGGGAAAATAACAAAGTGGGCTTCATGCCCACTTTTTTGTGGATGGTGCGAGCCGGAGGACAATGGTGACGAGGACAGACATACACGGGCTCCTGGAGGCCGGGGCCGAGGCGCTCGGCTTCGAGGTCGTGGCGGTGGAAGTGACCGGCGCGCCGGGGAGCAGCATCCTGCGGGTCTACATTGACGGACCGAACGGTGTGACGCTGGATGACTGCGCCAGGGCGAGCCATCAGTTCAGCGCCATTCTTGATGTCGAGGATCCGATGCCGGGGCACTATACCCTGGAGGTCTCGTCCCCGGGCCTGGACCGGCCCTTGACCAAGGCACAGCATTTTCAGGCCGTGGTGGGGCACGAGATCCGGCTGCGCACCAGCGATGCAGTGGGGGGGCGGCGTCGTTTCCGGGGCCGGCTGCGGGAGGCGGATTCGGAGCGCCTGGATGTGGTCGTGGACGGCGAAACATACAGGATCCCGCTTTCCAAGGTGGTGAAAGCGCGGCTGGTGCCGGAATTCGATGAAATTGGTGAGACGAGCTAGGTAAACGATCCATGGCAAACGAAATACTGTTGATGGCCGATGTGCTCTCCCGCGAGAAGGGCGTGGAGAAGGATGTCATTTTCGAGGCGATCGAAGCCGCTCTCGCCACCGCTACTCGCAAGCGACACAGGGAAGACATAGACGCCCGGGTGTCGATCCATCGCGACACCGGGACCCACGATACCTTTCGCCGTTGGGAGGTTATTCCCGACGAGGAGGAGCTGGAGTTCCCGAGCCGCCAGATCCGGCTGACTCAGGCGAGGCTCGACCACCCCGACATCGAGCCGGGCGACTTCGTCGAGGAGCCTCTGGAGCCGGTCGACTTCGGTCGCATCGCAGCCCAGGCCGCCAAGCAGGTGATCATGCAGAAGGTGCGCGAAGCGGAGCGCGAGCGCATCGTGACGGAGTACGCGCCCCGCAAGGGCGAGATGATCTCCGGGGTCGTCAAGCGACTGGAGCGCGGCGATGCCATCGTGGACCTCGGCGGCGCGGAGGCGACTTTGCCGAAGTCCGGCATGATTCCGCGCGAAGGGCTGCGGCCGGGTGACCGCATCCGTGCGATACTGAAGGACGTGCGGGCGGTCCCGCGCGGCCCTCAGCTGTTTCTGGACCGGACCGCGCCTGAGCTGCTGATACACCTCTTCCAGCTCGAGGTGCCGGAAGCCGGCGAGGGCATCATCGAGATCCTGAACGCGGCCCGGGATCCGGGCCTGCGGGCCAAGATCGCCGTCAAGTCGAATGACCCGAAGATCGATCCGGTCGGCGCCTGCGTCGGCATCCGGGGGTCCAGGGTCCAGAGCGTATCAAACGAGATCGCGGGCGAGCGGGTCGACATCATCAAATGGTCCGACGATCCCGCCCAGTTCGTCATCAACGCCCTGGCACCGGCGGAGGTCGAGTCGATTGTGGTGGACGAGGACCTCAAGTCCCTGGACGTGGTGGTGGACGAGAAGCAGCTCTCCCAGGCCATCGGCCGGGGTGGCCAGAATGTGCGGCTGGCGTCCGAGCTTACGGGCTGGGAGATCAACATCCTGACGGACCAGGAAGCGGCCGAGAAAGCCAACAGGGAATCGGCGGAATATCGGGCCATGCTGATGGAGAAGCTGGACGTCGACGAGGACGTTGCGGGTATCCTGGTCCAGGAGGGTTTCACGACGCTCGACGAGGTCGCCTACGTGCCCAAGCAGGAGCTGTTGGACATAGAGGAATTCGACGAGGAGCTGGTGGACGAGCTCAGACGGCGCGCCGAGGACGCGCTGTTGACGTCGGCGATCGCCGAGGAAGAGGCGCTGAAGCTGGCCGAGCCGAGCGAGGACCTGCTGAACCTGGAGGGCATGGACGAGTTCACCGCCCGCAAGCTCGCGAGCCAGGGCGTCAAAACACAGGAGGATCTCGCGGATTGCTCGGTGGACGAGCTTCTGGAGCTCACCGGGATGGAGAAGGAGAGAGCGGAAACGTTGATAATGACCGCGCGCGCGCCGTGGTTCGAGGAAGCGGAGCAGAGTAACGCGTAACAGGCTAGAGAGCACGGGGACGACCATGTCGCAGATAACAGTCAAGAGTTTTGCCAACCAGATCAACGTCGGCATCGAGCGGCTGCTCAAGCAGCTCGAGGAAGCCGGCGTGGAGAAGCAGGAGGAAGACATCCTGACGGAGGAGGAGAAGCAGGCTCTCCTTTCTCATCTGCGTTCCAACGCACGCAGCAAGGTTTCCCACAACGTTGCACGCAACCGGATTACCCTGAAGCGCAAGCAGGCCGGGGAGATCAGACAGACCTCCCGGACCGGCATGGCCCGTACGATCCCGGTGGAAGTGAGGAGGAAACGGACCTTCGTCAAGCGCGAGGTGCTCGAGGAGCAGGAGCGTAAACGCCAGGAGGAGCTCGCCCGCCAGGCGGAGGAGGAACGCAAGGCCAGGGAAGCGGCGGAGCGCGAGGCCCAGGAAGCCAAGGCCCGGGCCGAGGCGGAGCAGGCAGAGAAAGAGCGGCTCGAGCGAGAGCGCCTGGAGCGCGAGGAGGCCGAGCGCCTGCAGGCCGAGTCCCAGGTGCTCGAGGCGGAGAAGAAAATCGAGCCGGAGAAGAAGCCGGCTGCGTCCGAGCCCGCCAAGGCCCTGAAGAAAGACAAGAAATCGGCCCGGCCGGAGAAGGAGAGCAAGACGGGGGAAGTTGTCGAGGAAGGCGAGGCGAAACCCAGGAAGAAGGGCAAGGGAGAACGAGCCAAACGCGACGAGCTGCACGTGGCGAAGGGCCACAAGGGTCGTCGCAAGCGGGAACCCTTGCGTCCAAGGAAGGTGCAGGCGACGGCGCAGCACGGATTTGAACGGCCGACTGCGCCGGTGGTCCGGGACGTGATCGTGCCGGAAACCATCTCGGTCGGTGACCTGGCCCAGGCGATGTCGGTGAAGGCCGCAGAGCTGATCACCGTGCTGATGAAGATGGGGGTAATGGTCACCATCAACCAGGTGCTGGACCAGGAGACCGCGATGCTGGTGGTCGAGGAGATGGGCCACAAGGCGGTGCAGGCCGCGGCGGAGAACCCGGAGGCGATCCTGCTCCAGGAGCAGGAGGAAGCCGAAGGCGTCGAGATGCAGGCGCGCCCGCCGGTGGTGACCGTCATGGGACATGTCGACCACGGCAAAACCTCCCTGCTGGACTACATCCGCAAGACCAAGGTCGCGGCCGGCGAAGCCGGCGGCATCACTCAGCACATCGGCGCCTACCAGGTGAATACCCCCAATGGTGTGATCACCTTCCTGGATACGCCGGGTCACGCTGCATTCACCGCCATGCGCGCTCGCGGTGCCCAGGCCACCGACCTGGTGATTCTCGTCGTAGCGGCGGACGACGGGGTCAAGCCCCAGACCATAGAGGCGATCCGCCACGCGAAGGACGCCGGCGTGCCCCTGGTGGTGGCGGTGAACAAGATCGACAAGGAGGAGGCCGATCCCGAGCGCGTCAAGCAGGAGTTGAGCAATTATGAGGTGATACCCGAACAGTGGGGCGGCGACACTCTGATCGTTCCGGTATCGGCAGTGACCGGGGAGGGCGTCGATAAG
This sequence comes from Arenicellales bacterium, assembly GCA_049583715.1. Classification (GTDB taxonomy): domain Bacteria; phylum Pseudomonadota; class Gammaproteobacteria; order Arenicellales; family JAANXG01; genus JAANXG01. The sequence goes on from JBAUWJ010000002.1 coordinate 38,801, forward strand.
CTGCTCGACAGCGTTGCCCTGCAGTCCGAGCTGATGGAGCTGAAGGCCCGCGCTTCCGGTCCTGCATCGGGAATCGTGGTGGAGGCCCGGCTCGACAAGGGGCGCGGCCCGGTGGCGACGGTGCTGGTGCAGCAAGGGGTTCTGAAGCAGGGCGACGTTCTGCTGGCGGGTCGGGAGACGGGTCGGGTCCGCGTCATGGTCAACGACGCCGGGGACAATATCAGCGAGGCCGGTCCGTCCACTCCCGTGGAAATTCAAGGCCTGTCCGGCGTGCCGGTGGCCGGGGACGAAGTACTGGTGGTTCAGGACGAGCGCAAGGCGAAGGACATAGCGGCGTATCGCCAGAGCAAGCACAAAGAGGTCAAGCTGGCGCGACAGCAGGCGGCGAAGCTCGAGAACATGTTCCATGAGATGGACGAAAACGTGCAAAAGAGCCTCAACCTGCTCATCAAGGCCGATGTACAGGGCTCCGTGGAGGCCCTTACGGAGTCCCTGGAACAGTTGTCCACGGACGAGGTGAAAGTCAAGGTGGTGCACGGTATGGTGGGCGGTATCAACGAGTCGGACGTGAACCTGGCCGTTGCCTCCAATGCCATCATCATCGGCTTCAACGTCCGCGCAGACGCGTCGGCGCGCCGGCTCATCGAGTCGGAGGGCGTGGACGTTCATTACTACAATGTCATTTACGACGTCGTGGACGAGGTCAAGGCGGCGATCACCGGCATGCTCGCGCCCCAGATCAGGGAAGAGATCATCGGCCAGGCCGAGGTGCGAGACGTCTTCCGTGCGCCCAAGATCGGCGCGATCGCCGGCTGCTATGTCACCGAGGGCGTGGTTCAGCGCAATCAGAGAGTCCGTGTTCTCAGGGACAACGTCGTTAGCTTCGACGGGACGCTCGATTCACTGCGCCGCTTCAAGGACGACGTGAATGAAGTCAAGGCGGGACTCGAGTGTGGTATCGGCATCAAGAACTACAACGACGTCAAAGTGGGCGATCAGATCGAGTGTTACAAGCAGGTCGAGGTCCGACCGAAGCTGGCCTGATGGCGGAATCGACGAGCCAGCCAGGTAGCGGAGCGCGGGTCGCGGCGGAGCCCGGTGATGCCTAGGGAATTCAGCCGAACCGAGAGGGTGTCGGAGCTCATCCGGCGCGAGCTGGCGGTCATCATCGCGCGGGAGATGGACGATCCCAGGGTGCGGTTCGTGTCGGTCACGGCCGTAGAGGTGAGCAAGGATCTGCGCAGCGCCAAGGTCTTCGTGACGCAGATGGCAACCGAGGAGGGCGCGGCGATCGACGTACGGCCTCTGCAGAAGGCCGCCGGGTTCCTGCGAAAGCGCCTGGCGGATACGTTGAGCCTCAAGAATGTCCCGGCCCTGACGTTTGTCCATGACCATAGCATTGAGCGGGGCGCGAGTCTGAGTCGCCTCATAGACCGGGCGGTGGCCCAGTCCGGCAGCCACGGCGGCAAGCCGAATCATTGAAGATGGTCAGAAGAAGCCGACAACGCGGGCGCAAGGTCGACGGCATCCTGTTGCTGGACAAGCCGGCGGGATTGACGTCCAACGCGGCGCTTCAGGAAGTGAAGCGGGCCTTTTCGGCCGCCAAGGCCGGCCACACCGGCAGCCTGGATCCGATTGCCACGGGACTGCTGCCGATATGCTTCGGCGAGGCGACCAAGCTGTCGGGCTTCTTCCTGAGCGCGGACAAGCGGTACCGCGCCGGGTTTCGGCTGGGGGTGGCGACCGAGACCGGCGACAGCGAAGGCGCCGTGACCCGGCGTTCGCGTGTCGACCTGGACGACCAGGATATCGAACGGGTGATGGCGGGGTTTCGCGGCGAGTTCGAACAGGTTCCTTCGATGTACAGCGCCATAAAGAAGGATGGCAAGCCCCTTTACGAGCTGGCTCGCCAGGGCATCGAAGTGGAACGCCAGCCACGTCCGGTGAAGGTCTACTCGCTCGAGTGGAGAAGGCTGGAGGACGACCGCCTGGCCGTGGACCTGCACTGCTCCAGCGGCTTCTACGTGAGAAGCCTGGCGCAGGACGTGGGGGACGCGCTTGGATGCGGCGCCCACGTCGACACCTTGAGTCGAACCGCCGTTGGGGAGTTCAAGCTGGAGGATGCCGTCTCGCTGGATCGGATCCGGGAGCTTCGCGAGCGTCGCGCCGGACTCGACGAATTGCTCATCCCGGGCGACCGGGGCTTGCAGCATCTGCCCGGAGTCGTCTTGTCGAGCGATGCGGCGTATTACCTGGTCCGCGGGCAGGCGGTGCGGGCAGCCAGCCTGCCGCGCAGCGGCCTCGTCCGGCTGTATGCCGAGGAGGCCGGTTTCCTTGGGGTCGGCAAGGTGCTGGGCGACGGCCGCGTGGCACCGAAGCGTCTGTTTCAGAGTGTCTGATGCCGGCTTGTTCCGGGTCGTGCCGTGCGCAGGGGACGCGAAGCAAAGGCGGCGTGCAACGGTTCGGTGCACAACGCGTTCGCCGTGAACCGTCAGGGAGTTCATCAATATCGTGTGCTAACACGTTGAATCACTGGGGATATTTGACCAGGCGTTGGTGCCGAGGTATCGGTTGTTAGGCGGCGGGGCGGCGGTTAGAATACGCGGGCTCCGCGGTCGGGCGTGTACAGGAATCAGGGCGGGTAAAGTGGCAACCAGCAAATTGCCAATCAAACAAATCGCCAATCAACGAATTGGCGGGTCAACACATTGTCGGTCAACAGATTGGCAATCAATGGGCAATCAGTGAGAGGTTCGTGAGATGGCATTAAGTGCCGAGGAGAAATCAAGAGTCATGAGCGATTACCAGCGCTCCAACGGCGACACCGGCTCGCCGGAAGTGCAGGTGGCTCTGATGACGGCCCGCATAGAGGATTTGACGTCGCACTTCAAGGTCCACAAGCAGGATCATCATTCCCGTCAGGGGTTATTGCGTCTCGTCAGCCAGCGTCGCAAGCTCTTGGACTACCTGAAGCATAAGGACATAGAGCGTTATCGTGAGTTGATCAGTCGGCTGGGACTGCGCAAGTAACCTTAAGAGGACGGCAAAGTGAGTTACGTTTCGAAATCATTTCAATATGGGCGGCATGAATTCAGGCTGGAGACGGGTGAAATCGCCCGGCAGGCCACCGGCGCCGTTCTGGCCAGCTACGGGGACACCTCCGTCCTGGTCACGGTGGTATGCCAGCCGAGCCAGCAGCCCCGCGATTTTCTACCGCTGACCGTCGATTTCGAGGAGAGAACCTACGCCGCCGGGCGAATACCCGGCGGTTTCTTCAAGCGCGAAGGTCGACCCTCCGAGAAAGCCGTACTGACCTGCCGCCTGATAGACCGCCCCATTCGACCGCTGTTCCCCGAAGGTTTCACGCACGAAGTCCAGATTATCGCCACGGTCATGTCTGTGGACCCCGAGATCGATCCGGATATCGTGGGCATGATCGGCACGTCCGCGGCTCTCGCGGTGTCCGGTATCCCTTTCAACGGCCCCATCGGTGCCGCCCGGGTCGGCTTCATCGACGGGCAGTACGTGCTGAACCCGGCGACTTCGGATACGAAAGAGGCGTCCAAACTGGACCTGGTCGTGGCCGGGACGGAGAGCGCGGTGCTCATGGTGGAATCGGAAGCGAAGGAGCTCAGCGAGGCACAGATGCTCGATGCGGTTCTGTTCGGCCACGAGCAGATGCAGACTGCGATTCGCAGCATTCATGAGCTCGCCAGGGAATGTGGAGCGACGCCCATGGACTGGTCGGCTCCCGAAACTGATACGGACCTCGACTCGCGCGTATCGGAGCTGGCCCGTTCGGGAATGGAGGACGCTTACCGCGTCGCCGAGAAGACCGAGCGCCAGACGCGCTTGTCCGGGATCCGCGACTCGGCGATCGCGGCGCTGAGCGACGAGGCCACGGAGCCGGAGCGCCTGGATGCGATCAAGCGCTCCCTGAAGCAGGTAGAGAAGGAGATCGTGCGAGGCCGCATCATCGCCGGAGAGACCCGCATCGACGGACGCGACCGCGAGACGGTGCGGCCCATTACGATTCGCCTCGGGGTGCTGCCGAGAACCCATGGTTCGGCCTTGTTCACGCGCGGTGAGACCCAGGCCATCGTCACGACGACCCTGGGTACGGAAAGAGACGCCCAGATCATCGATGCGCTGGAAGGCGAGAGCAGGGACCGGTTCATGCTTCATTACAATTTCCCGCCCTTCAGCGTCGGCGAGACGGGCCGCGTGGGCTCGCCCAAGCGGCGCGAGATCGGACACGGCCGCCTCGCCAAGCGAGGCCTGGCCGCGGTCATGCCCAATATGGACGAGTTCCCCTACTCGATTCGGGTGGTATCCGAGATCACCGAGTCCAACGGCTCCAGCTCCATGGCGACGGTGTGCGGTGCGAGCCTGTCCCTGATGGACGCCGGGGTCGGAATCCGCGCGCCCGTGGCGGGGGTGGCCATGGGCCTGATCAAAGAGGGTGACCAGTTCGCGGTGCTGACGGACATCCTCGGAGACGAAGACCACCTCGGGGACATGGATTTCAAGGTAACGGGCACCCAGGCGGGCGTCACTGCCCTGCAGATGGATATCAAGATCGACGGCATTACACGGGAGATCATGGGCAAGGCGCTGCAGCAGGCCGGCGACGCTCGCCGGCATATCCTCGAAGAGATGTCGCGCTCGATCTCCGAACCGCGGGCCGAGATGTCGGAGCACGCCCCGCGCATCATTACGATACGGATTCCGGTCGACAAGATCCGCGACGTAATCGGCAAGGGCGGCGTCACGATACGGGCCATTTCAGAGGAGACCGGCACGGAAATCGATATCAGTGACGACGGCACCGTCAAAATTGCCTCGGTGGACAACGCGGCCGGGCAGAAGGCGCGGGCACGGATCGAGGAGATCACCGCGGACGTCGAGGTCGGGAAGGTCTATGAAGGCCGGGTGGTCAAGCTCATGGATTTCGGGGCCTTCGTCAACATCCTCCCCGGACGCGATGGGCTGGTGCACATCTCCCAGATCTCTCACCAAAGGGTGGAGAATGTCAGTGATCTGCTGAAGGAGGGAGACGTGGTCAAGGTCAAGGTGCTCGAGGTCGACAAGCAGGGCCGCGTCCGACTGAGTATGAAGGCGCTGGAAGACGCCGCCTAGCGGCAGGCCCGGTCAGAGGCGGTCATGCGCGTTGTCCTGCAGCGTGTGTCGTCTGCTTCAGTCGCCGTAGATCAGGAAGTCATCGCCGCCATCCAGGGCGGTATGGTCCTGCTCACGGGTTTCGGGTCCGGTGACGATGCGTCGGTCCTGGCGCCGATGGCGGACAAGATCTGTGGATTGCGGATATTCGAGGACGAGAACGGCCGCTTCCAGCATTCCCTCAATGACATCCGCGGGGAGTTGCTTGCCGTTCCCCAGTTCACCCTGTACGGGGACGCCACGCGCGGCCGGCGCCCCGATTTCACCGGCGCGCTCGCGCCCGAAAGTGCCGAGACCTTGTTCAACGAATTCGTGGCGCTGCTGCGGGAACGGGCGGCAGGAAATGTGGCGAGCGGGCGTTTCGGTGCGCGCATGGCTGTGCACCTCGTCAACGATGGGCCGGTGACGCTGATGTTGGAGAGGAGTGCCGGCTGAGCGCGGAGAGGGATCCGGGGTGCGGTTCTGCAGGAATCGCGAATGAGCTCGCTCTCACTGGGGGGGCGTCCGGACAGGGCATGCGCTGGCTTGAGTGCGGCTTGAATCGGCGCCGGAAGGAAGGGGGCCGCGGCCTGCTTATCGGGGGGAGGATCGCAAGCCGCCGTCGTGCTTCATGTGCGACTCGATGAAATCCGGGATGCGCCGGTCGAGCCAGTAATGGGGCCGCAAGGGCGACGGCCCCGAAACGAACCCGCAGTGGCCGCCGGAGCGGCTCAGCTCGAGTCGGATGGAGGCCGAAAGCTCATGGGGTCCCGGGATCACCTCGGGCGTCATGAACGGGTCGTCCCGGGCGTGGAGGATGAGGGTCTGCGTTGTGATTCTGTGCAGGAACGGGCGGCAGCTGCTTCGCTCGTAATAGTCATGGGCGTCCAGGAACCCGTGAAGCGGTGCCGTCAGGCAGGTGTCGATCTCCTCGAACGTCGAGCACCTCGAGAGCACCAGGTCCTCTATGGGGTGGGGCATGCGCCGCCTCTTGATCGCGACGGATCGTTTCATGCTGCGGATCAGGTAGGCCTGGTAAAGCCGTGAGGCGCCGCGTTCGAGGCGGCGTGCCCCGACCTCCAGCAGGAACGGCACCGACACGGCCACCGCCCCGCGGAGTAGAGAATCGGTTCCCGATTCGCCGAGCCACTTGAGAAGAATGTTGCCCCCCAGCGAGTACCCGACGGCGTACCGGCGCGCATCCGGCAGCAGCCGTTCGCAGTGCCGAAGAACGACCTGGAAATCCGACGTCTCCCCGGCGTGATAGAAGCGTGCGAGGCGGTTGGGCTCGCCGCTGCATCCCCGCTGGTGCATGACGACGACGGCGATACCCCGTTCCGACAGGGCTTGCGAGAGCGCCCGAACATAGTGGGAGGACGAGGACCCTTCCAGACCGTGGAGGACTACGGCCAGCGCGCTCGAGCGGCTCGGCCCGAGCCAGTCGAGATCGATGAAGTCCCCGTCCGGCAGCTCCAGTCGATCGCGCCGGTATTGCGGTTTCGGGTGTCGCCGGAAGAGATACGGCCACAGGGTCTGCAGGTGCGGGCCGCGGCACCACGGCGCCGCCCGGAAATCAGATTCAATGACGACCGGGCCCGGAGCATTGGGTCCGCGCTGCACTGCAGGGCTAGCCCGCATTTTTCACCGGGATCCGGGATTTTGGGGCAAGCTGGCAAGGCAGGTTGAACGATCGTCCGCCGAGCCATAGCCGTAGCTATGGCTCAAG
>JBAUWJ010000003.1:0-28899 GCA_049583715.1 Arenicellales bacterium
TCAACTCATGCAATGCACTGTGGGAGCGAATTTGTTCGCGAACTCCGAGACCTGGGCACAGAGTGTGGGTGAAGGGAGGGTCTTTCAGGGCTGTAGAAAACAGGATGTTTTCTCCAGAGCCTACAGGGACGTATTCACGGCGGCCCTGAAAGACCCTCCCTTCACCCGCACGGCCTTGAAACATGGCCACGCTTCGCTGGTCAGGGGCATTCGCGAATGAATTCCCTCCCACAGTGCATTGCATGAGTTGATCAGGCGGCATCGCCGGCGGCCCGGTTCTTCAATGCCTGCCGGTCGATCTTGCCCGTGCCCGTCTTGGGAAGCGACTCCAGGAACTCGACCCGGCGGGGATACTTGTAAGGCAGCAGCGCCGACTTGACGTAATCCTGCAGCTCCTTGACCAGGGCTTCACCAGGCTCCATACCCACGGCCGGCACGACCCAGGCGTGCAGAGTCATGCGCTGGTCCGGCAGGGGCAGCGCCTGGACGCAGCATTCGTGGACCTTGGGGTGCTCGGCGAGGGCCAGCTCCACCTCCAGGGGATAGACCCATTGGCCGGACACTTTCACCAAGTCGTCGGCGCGGCCCTTGAAGAAGTAGAAACCGTCCGAGTCCCGGACGAAGCGGTCGCCCGTATACGTCCACTCGCCGCGCATGGTCTCGGCGGTCTTGTCCGGCCGGCCCCAGTATTGTTGCGCAGCGGACGGGCCGCAGACCGACATGATGCCTTCCTCGCCCGGCCCGACTTCCTTCTCACCGGTGACGTCGGTCAGCTTCACCGCATAGCCGGGCACCACGCGTCCGGCCGAGCCGGCTTTGCGCATCCGATCGTCGTTGGAGAGATAGATGTGCAGCATCTCGGTGGACCCAAGCCCCTCGACGATGTCATGGCCGAAGCGGTCCCACCACGCCTTGGCGACGTCCTCCGACAGAATTTCCGCCGCCGAGATGCACAAGCGCACCGAACCGAGATCGGCGCCGGCGACGACCTCGCTGCGCGCCAGTGCGGTGTACAAGGTCGGCAGCGCGAACAATATCGTTGGCCGGTGTCGCGCGATCTGCTCGAACACCGCCGCCGGCTCCGGCCGCCCCGTCATCAACACGGAGCAGGCGCCGACCGACATGGGAAAGGTGATGGAATTGCCGAAGCCGTAGGCGAAGAAGATCTTGGGAATCGAGAAGCAGACGTCATCCTCACGGATGTGCAGGATGTGCCGCGCATAGCTCGCCGCGGTGTAGGCCGGGTCGGCGTGCCGGTGCACCACCGCCTTGGGTTTGCCGGTGGAGCCGGAGGAGTACATCCAGAAAGCCATGTCGTCCGGGGTCGTCGGTGCGCGCTCGAGCTCCGGCGACGCCTCCCGCACCGTGCCCCAGCCTTCGTGGTCACCGCCTTCCGGGCCGGTGAGCAGCACCCCGCGGCAGGCCGTGCCGCGCAGCGTTTCGTCTGTAAACAGGCTGGCGAAGGCCGGCGACACGACGGCAACGCGTGCCTCGCTGTCTTCGAGGAAGAAACGGATGAGGTCCGGTGGCGACAAGGTGTTCACCAGCACCGCTACCAGCCCGGCACGCAGCGCGCCCATGATCGTCGCCGGGCAGGCGGGCTCGTCGTCCAGGCACAACAGCACCCGGTCGCCCGGCCTGCAGCCCAGGGCAAGCAGCGCGTTGCCGGCGCGCGAGGCTTCGTCCGCCAGGTCCCGGTAGCTCCAGGTGCCGGAGTCGCAGATGACGGCCGGGCTCTCGCCGCGTGATCCCAGGTGGTCGTAAATCAGGTCCGAGGCGTTGTAGCGCTCCGGCAGCGAGAAGCCGATGTCTGCGGCCAGCCGGGCTGCCGTGCCTTGCTCACTCATGCCGCCTGCTCCAGGGATACGCCACGTCGTCCCAGCTCGGCGCAGAAGCCCGGCGCGAGCTGCCGGAGTCGGTCGGCGTCTACCCGTCCGCCCCGGCGAATGTAGCTGAGCGCGAACTCCCAGGGGGGCAGCTTCATATGGTCGTCGAAGTGCTCGTACCAGTCGGCGGAGCGGCGCGCGGCCGAGACGATTTTGTCGAGAATCGGTTCGCGCTCGGCCTGGTACGCGGGAAACGCCGCGGCGGGATCCCAGTCGTGGGTTTCGAGTGCTCGCACGAGGGCCACGACATCCTCCATCGCCAGGCGAGTGCCGGAGCCGATGGAGAAATGGGCGGTGTGCAGGGCGTCGCCCACCAGAACGCATTTGCCGTGATACCAGCGCCTGCAATGCAGCACGGGGAATCGGCGCCACACCGAGTTGTTGGGAACCAGGCGCGCGCCCTCCAGAGTCGGCGCGAAGCACTCGCTGCAAACCGCACGATACCCGGGCTCTGCCATGTCGGTGAAGCCCGTCGCATCGAAAACCGACGGGGTCATCTCGATGATGAAAGTGCTGCGGCCTGGGGCATAGCGATAATGGTGGGCGTTCATGGGTCCGAAGCGCGTATCCATGAACGTCTGGGTGAGAGTGTCGAACTCTCGCTCGGCCCCGTACCAGACGAAGCGGTTGTCGAGGTATTCCAGGGACTCGCCGAACGCCCTCGGTGCGGCGGCACGGACGCGGGAGTGCACCCCGTCGGCGCCGATGACGAGGTCCGCGGGCTCCAGTGCCTCGAGGTCGTCGATCCGGGTCTCGTACTCCGGTTGGATGCCGAGCTCGACGGCGCGCCGGCGCAACAGGGCCAGCAGCTCCAGGCGGCCGATGGCGGAGAATCCCACACCGTCGATAGCGATACGCTCGCCCTGGTGCACCACGGCGATGTCGCACCACCGCTCCATGGCCGGTTCGATGAGCGCGGCGGTTTCCCGGTCGTCCTCCTCGAGGAACGCCAGCGCCTGATCAGAGAACACCACGCCGAAGCCGAAGGTCGCACCGGATGGATTCTGCTCCACCAGGCGGACCCGGATATCGGGACGGCGGCGCTTCAATAGAATGGCGGCATACAGGCCCGCTGGCCCGGCGCCGAGGATGGAGACTCGCATTGGTGGTTTCGTGATGCTGTTTTGCGTAATATATTACGTTATGCATAAACTGTAAACCGCCGGGGGGTCGGCCTGGGTCCGGCATCAGGGCGATCAGCGTACCTGGGCAATCTGTACGGGAGTGAATTCGTTTGCGATCGTCGTTGCCCGGGAAAGCACGGCCATGTTTCGGGGTCGTGCGGGTAATGGGAGGGTCTTCCAGGGCCGCCGTGAATACATCCCTGTAGGCTCTGGAGAAAACATCCTGTTTTCTACAGCCCTGTAAGACCCTCCCATTACCCGCACTCTGTGCCCAGGTTTTGGAAATCGCGAATGAATTCGCTCCTGCACCTATTCGGCTATTCATTGATATGACAGAGAAGTTGAACAAACGCCACCGGGGTGTGCGCTCTGTGGAGGTCTCAGTGTCGATCCTGTCGGCGCTGGCCCGACACGACGGACCCATGTCACTGAACGAGATCGCGCGGGAGCTGAACATGCCGCCGGCCAAGGCGCACCGCTACCTGGCGAGCTTCATCGAGACCGGCATGGTGCACCACCGGCGCTCCGGCAGCTACGACCTCGGCCCGCTGGCCGCCGAGATCGGCCTTGCCGCGATGACCCGCGCCGAGCTGATCAACCGCGTCGCCGAGGACCTCGAGGACCTTGTGGAACGTACCGGACGCGCCGCCCAGCTCTCGGTGTGGGGGAGCCACGGTCCCACCATCATCCGCTGGGAGCGCTCCGCCCACGCCCTCATCACCAACCTGGGCCTGGGCTCCACCCTGCCGTTGCTGAGCTCGGCCACCGGCCGCGTGTTCCTGGCCTTCACCTCGCCCCGGGTGACGCGTGTACTGCTCGAGGAAGAACGCCGCCGTGGGCCGTCCCCACCGGATGACGACCAGATCACCGCCCTCATCGCCGAGGTTCGCGCCAAGGGGGTGGCCGTGGCGGACCAGAGCTTCATTCCGGGGCTGTTCGCGCTGGCGGCACCCATCCTCAACTGGCAACGGGAAGCCGAGGCAGTGGTAACGCTCGCATCGAGCGAGCCATGGACGGAAGAGACCCGGACAGCACTGGCTTCCTTTGCCGCGCGGCATAGCGTGTAGTCGGCGATTTGACCATCCTCACCCCCTACCCCGAGGGGGCCTCGAAGGGAGACTGGATCAGGGCCGAATCCGAGAGGCTGTCCGACCGACGGTTCTGACCGCACTCACGCACCGCCCCATCCCCGGCCGAGTGCGGCCGCGGTCGGGCAGCTTTATTCCGAGGTTTCACGGGGCGACTTTCCCCGAGACAGTGGTGCGTGCCGGGGAATAATTCGTGTGAATCGCGTGTGACAGCGCGCAGATGTACGCGCGCACACGATACGGGCAACCGAATTCGAGATGCTATACTGGAATTCATGATAAAGAAAATGCCTGGGGGGAGGTATGACCAACACCAAGAAGCGCAGGTTCTTAGGGGCGCTTGCTGTGAGCGGTGCTGCGCTATCGTCTACGGGCCAGTGGGTAAAGCCCATAGTGCAAGGCGTCGTCTTGCCGGCTCATGCGGAGATGTCAGGCGAGCTACCGTCGTCTCCGGTGCGTTTGTATGGAGCATCTGATCCGCTGACCCCGAAGTGCGGCGCCCTGACCGCCTGTTCAATAGGAAGCGGAGGCGGAATGGAACGGATAAAGCTATACAACAGCGCAAACTCTCCAGCAACGGTGCTCGGCGCCTCGTCTACCAACCCTGATCAAATCATATCGGACGTCGTGTTTCCTTTGGTGATTGATGCCATGAGCAGTTCGTGCGGCTTCTTGGTCACGGATTCAGACTCGTGCCCCGGGCTAAACAGCGCCGTGATCACGGTGCAGGTCGAAGGGTTCGCCGATCTGAAGATCGACGTACCGCTTACCTGAAGCTCGGGGCCTACACCTCCTGCGAGAAGTCCGACCGCTCCAGAAGCCAGCTTGCCAGGAAGCCGAAGACGAGGCCCCAGAACGGCGCACCGATGTTGTAGAGGGGGTGGTTGGCGAGGGTTACCAGAAAGGTGATCAGAGCACCCAGGGTAAAGCGGCCCTGGAACGACGTTCGGAAGGCATTCTGCAGCACGCGAAGCAGCGCCAGCCCGGCCAGTGCGGCGATGAAAGCCGGGGGCGTCGCCAGCATCAGGTTGGTGAACAGGGGAGAAAACGCGCCGAACACGACCGCCAGCACGCCTACCGCGATCGCGGCGGTATATTGGCCGCGGCGCTCGCCGCCGGAAACGAGAATCGCGTTGACCGGGCCGGTCAGACAGGTCGACACTGAGCCGAACGTCGCCGCCGCTATCGACACGAGGCCGCAGCTCGTGGTGATGGTGTTGATTGGCGGCTTGTGGCCGGCGGCCTGCAGGATACCGATGCCCTGGGCGTTCTGCGCCGCGAGGACGGTGACGGCCAGCGGCACCACCAGCTCGAGCATGGCCCGCAGCGAGAACACCGGGCCGTACAGGTTGGGGGTCGCCAGCCAGGCACCCGCGCCGCCGGCCAGTTCTCCTGACGGCGACGGCATCTCCCCTGTCAGCACCAGGGCGGCGACGCCGACGACCAGCACACCGATCATCGGCGGCACCCGGCGAGAGAGCCCCGGCACGAGCGGCAGCAGGAAGAACGTCGCCGTCATCGGCGCCACGATAGCGAGGTCCTTCGTAAATGCGTCGATCCATTCCAGACCGAAGCGCAGAAAGACGCCGGCCACCATCGCCATGATGATCGGCATGGGCAGGTAGGCCATGACCCGGCGTACGGATCCCGTGAGCCCGAGGACCAGCAGCAGCACACCGGTCGCATAGAACGCGCCAACGACTTCGGGAAAGCTCAGGTGGCCCAGGGCCGGGCCCACCAGCACCGTGCCGGGAATGGTCCAGAAGAAAGACAGCGGCATCCGGTACAGCAGCGACACGACGATCGTGAGCGCGCCGTTCAAGGCGAAAGCCGCGAAGATCCAGGATGCCAGGTCGGATTCGCTCAGACCCCCCGCGACCCCCACCCCGAGGATGATGGCCACCGGTGCCGAGGCCGCGAAGACCAGCGCGATGACGGCGTGGGCGAAATGCGTGGCCGAGAACGTGGACGCGATCTCACGGATGCCCGCAACGGGGCGCTGGATGGGTTCCAGGGGCATGGGAAACGGGCCTACGTTCTCTCGATGATCATCGCGGCGCCCTGTCCCACGCCGACGCACATGGTGCACAAAGCGTAGCGGCCGCCGCGGCGGCGGAGCTGGTGGGCCGCGGTGGCGACCAGGCGCGCGCCGCTCATGCCGAGTGGATGGCCGATGGCGATGGCACCTCCGTTGGGGTTCACGTGCGCCGCGTCATCAGCTACGCCGAGCTCACGCAGCACGGCCAGGGCCTGAGCGGCGAACGCCTCGTTGAGCTCGATCACGTCCATCTGCTCGAGCGAGACCCCCGTGAGGGACAGGACCTTTCGCGTCGCCGGCACCGGGCCGATGCCCATGACGCGCGGCGTGACCCCGGCGCTCGCGGTGCCGAGCACACGCGCCATCGGTGTCAGGCCATGGCGATCGACCGCCGCCTCCGAAGCCAGAAGCAGCGCGCACGCTCCGTCGTTCACGCCCGAGGCGTTGCCCGCGGTGACGGTCTTGTCCGGCCCGTTGATCCCCTCGAGCCGGGCGAGCTTCTCTTCCGTGACGTCGGGACGCGGATGCTCGTCGGTGTCCGCCCGCGCAGGTGGACCCTTGCGTTGCGGCACCTCCACCGGGATGACCTCGCCGGCGAAGAACCCGTCCCGGTGCGCCGCCGCCCATCGTCTCTGGCTGCGCAGGGCGAAGGCATCCTGGTCGGCACGCGATACCCCGTAGTCCGCGGCAACGTTGTCGGCGGTCTCGGGCATCGAGTCGGTGCCGTACAGCTCGCGCATGATCGGGTTCACGAACCGCCAGCCGATGGTCGTGTCGTAGATCTCGGCTTTGCGGCTGAAGGCCGATTCAGGCTTGCCCAATACGAACGGGGCGCGGGACATGCTCTCCACGCCCCCCGCGATCGCCAACTCCACTTCGCCGGTCCTGATCGCTCGCGCTGCAATGCCCACCGCCTCCATGCCGGAAGCACACAATCGGTTGACGGTGATGCCGGGCACCGCCACCGGCAGACCGGCGAGCAGCGCCGCCATGCGCGCCACGTTGCGGTTGTCCTCCCCGGCCTGGTTGGCACAGCCGAGGACGACGTCATCCACCCTTCCCCAGTCCACATCGCGATTGCGCGCCATGAGTCCTTTGATCGGCACCGCCGCGAGGTCATCGGTGCGTATCGACGCCAGCACCCCGCCGTAGCGGCCGATCGGCGTGCGAATGGCGTCACAGATGAAAGCGTCGTTCATTCCGGTCCTCCCGTGTGGCGGCTGGCTGAATCATACTCGCCCCCCCTTGGCACTCTCTTCCAGGAAGAGAGTCCCCTCTCCCCTTTTTCAAAGGGTTGGGTGAGGGTCTGCCAGTACCAGGCACCGCCCCCTCACCCTGGCCCTCTCCCCAAAGGGGAGAGGGAATTCTCCGTCCGGCACTCTGCGCTGCCCTCAAAAGGTCGAGGGAATTTGCTCCCTCCCCCTTTTCAAAGGGTCGGGGTGAGGGGTTACCTGTCCCGGGCACCGCCTCCTCACCCTGGCCCTCTCCCCAAAGGGGAGAGGGAGCGTTTCGATCGAGGTCGAGTCAGGGAAGCTCTGGTTAGTGGTTTACGTTGTCATTGCGAGCGCAGCGAAGCAATCCAGGATGCCTGCCACTCCACGCTTTCTGGATTGCTTCGTCGCGTCGCTCCTCGCAATGACAGCATTGATCAGAGCTTCCTTAGATTGTGGGATGGAACCGTCACCGATCCGTTCAGGCCTCGTCCGCCCCCCCTTGCGCGCGCACCGGCTGCCAGCCATCGGCGCAGCAGCGGCGAGCAGCGGTATCGCTCCTCGCCGTAAGTGCGCGCGAGGTTGTCGAGAACCGTCACGACCGCGCGCAGGCCGACCGCATCCGCCCAGGCCAGGGGACCGAGTGGGTAGTTGAGTCCGAGTTGCATGGCCGTGTCGACGTCGCCGGTGCTGCACACGCCCTGATTGACCGCGTCCGCCGCCTCGTTCGCCAGCATGCACACGGTCCGCATAACGATCAGCCCGGGGTAATCGTCGACGACGCTCACCTGCTTGCCCAGCGCCTGGAACAGTCCCTGCGCTTCGCGCAGCGCATCGGCGCCTGTCTGGTCGGCCGGTGCCAGGGCGACGCGGGTCGCTTGCCGGTAGTCGTTGGCGAGGTCGAAGGCCACCAGGTTCTCCAGCCCCGCCTCCGCGCAACGCACCGTGGCATAGCGGCCGTCCGTGAGAGCGAGGCGGGCCGCCCCGCAACGAATCGCGCCGGGACCGCGCCGGCGCTCGACCGCGATACCCGCTTCCTCGATGAGTGGGACAAGAGATTCGGCGGCGCCGAGGTCGCCTTCCACGACGATGCGCGCCGGCGCCGCGACGGACTCCGCGGTCGACGCGCGAGGCGGCCGCGCGTCTTCGGCGTAATCGTAGAAGCCGCGCCCGGACTTGCGGCCGAGACGGCCGGCGGCGATCAGCTCTTCCTGGAGCAGACTGGGCTTGAAGCGCGAATCATAGTGGTAGCTCTCGTAAACCGTGCGGGTCACCGCGAGGTTGACGTCATTGCCGATCAGGTCCATCAGCTCGAAGGGCCCCATCCGAAAGCCGCCGCACTCCTTCATCACCGCGTCTATGGTCGCGGCATCGGCAGCGCCCTCTTCCAGCAGCCGCAGCCCCTCGGCATAAAAAGGGCGCGCCACCCGGTTCACGATGAAGCCCGGGGTGGAGCGCGTATGCACTGGACTCTTGCCCCAGGCCGCGGCCGTGGCGTACAGGGTCTCCGCGATCCCGCGATCGGTGGCCGCTCCGCTGACGACCTCCACCAGCTTCATGACCGGTGCCGGGTTGAAGAAGTGCATACCCACCAGCCTTTCGGGGCGCTCCAGCGCCGCGCCGATGGCGGTGATGGACAGGGACGATGTGTTCGTCGCGAAGATGCTGCCGGCATCGCAGATGGATTCCAGCCGGGTGAATATGCCCCGTTTGGTTTCGAGATCCTCGACCGCGGCTTCGATCGCAAGCCCCGCGGGCGCCAGGGATTCGAAGTCCTCGACCGGTCTGATCCGGCCCAGCAAATCGTCACGTTGCGCGCCGCTCATCCGGCCGCGCTCGACCAGCCGCTCGAGCCCTTTTGCGGTGCGGGCGACGCCCTGCTGCGCGGCGCCCGCCGCGGCATCATGCAAAAGCACCGGGTGACCGGCCGCAGCGGCGATCTGGGCGATGCCGGCGCCCATGGTGCCGGCGCCGACCACCGCTACCGTCGCGCCTGCCGGGAGAGCATTCATTTTCCCTTGAAGCGCGGCCCGCGCTTTTCCATGAAGGCCCTCACGCCCTCGCGGTAGTCCTCGGCGCGTCCGGCCAGGCGCTGCAGGTCGCGCTCCAGGTCGAGCTGCCGGTCCAGGGTGTTCTCGCCCGCCGCGTTGATGGCCCGCTTGATCAACGCCAGGCCCCGCCCGGGCCGGGATGCAAGCTGCTCCGCCAACGCTTGCGCCTGCTCCATCAAGCGCCCGTCGTCGACACACTGCCAGATCATTCCCCACTGCGCCGCCTGCGCGGCGCTCACCCCCTCGCCCAGCATCGCCATGCCCATGGCGCGTGCCCGACCGACCAGCCTCGGCGTGAACCAGGTGCCCCCGGCATCGGGGACCAGGCCAAGATGCACGTGCGAGAGCGCGAACTGTGCCGACCTCGCGGCGATCACCAGGTCGCACGCCAGCGCCAGGCTGCAGCCCGCTCCCGCCGCCACGCCGTTGACGGCACATACCACCGGCATCTCGAGGGCGCGCAGCGCGCGCACCAGCGGGTTGTATCGCCTGTCCAGGGACTCGCCGAGGTCCGGCGCGGCGCCGCCTTCCGGCACCACGCGCTCGGCCAGGTCCTGTCCGGCGCAGAAGGCTCGACCGGCGCCGGTGAGCATCAGGCACCGGATGCCGGGATCCGACCGCACCTGCGCGATGGCGGCCCGCAGCTCCTCGTGCATCGCCGCGTTGATACTGTTCAGGCGCTCGGGCCGGTTCAAGGTGATCAGCGTCACGCCGGGGCCGGACGTCTCCACGAGAATATCGCCAGACTCGTCTCGATCGTCGTTCATGGATCAGCTTGGAAGAATTCGGACCCCGGGCGGCAGCCGGCGGCGGCCGGCGGCTGCGCGTGGCGCCTGGCGAACCGCCGAATAGCCTCGAGAGTCGCCGCCGGCTGGTCACGGTGCGGCGAGTGCCGGCAGTCCGCAAGCATCAAGAGTTCCACCGGGCCCGCCGCCTGGTCCCGGATGGCATGGACCTGCCGCTCGGTGCCGTACTCGTCGTCCTTCCCTTGTATCACCAGTATGGGAATTCCGATGCCCGCAAGGAACTCCTCGATGTTCCAGGCGAGAAAGCCCGGGTCCAGCCAGGCGCGGTTCCAACCCCGGAATGCGCCGTCGACATCACCATGGTGCCGGGCGAGCCTCTCGCGCAGCCCGCCGTGCTCGTAGGCTTCCTTCGCTGCATGGATGCTGCGCACGGAAAGCTCCTCGTTGAACACGTGCGGCGCCATGAGCACCAGGCCGTGCACCCGCGGGTCCCGCACACTGCCCGAGTGGATCAACGCGATGGACGCACCGTCGCTGTGGCCCACCAGGATCGCCGAGCGAATGCCCGCCGCGTCCAGCACCTCGGGCAGCACCTCGAGGCCCTCCTCGTGCATGTAGGTCAGCGGTCGGGGCGGCTCCACCGGGTCCGATTTCCCGTATCCGCGGCGGCTGTAAACCAATACGCCAAGTCCGGTTGCTTCGGCGACGCGATCGGGGAAGTCCTTCCACAGGGCTACGCAACCGAGGCCTTCGTGCAGGAACACCAGTGTCGTCGCCGTTTCCGGAGGTGGTCCGATCCAGCGGTACTCGAGGTGGGCGCCACCGGCCTTCAGCCGGCCGGTTGTGCTGTGATCGTTCATGCGATCGGACTGCCGGGAAACAGGATCGTAAATGATCTCTCAATGAATGATCTGGCGAAACCGGAGAAGGATACGCTTCCTCTCCCCACGGGGGTTGGGGTGAGGGGGTGGGGTCCCTCTCCCGCCGGCGGGAGAGAAGGTTTTTTGCTCCCGAAGCAGTGCTTGGACTTGCTTCCTCCAGTGTTCTCCGTAGCCCGACAGGCCAGCATCCTGCTATCGCGCCCGGTCCATCTCCCGCAGCTTGAATCGCTGGATCTTGCCGGTAGCGGTCTTCGGCAGGCTGTCCAGGAACTCGACCCAGCGCGGATACTTCCAGACTTCTATCTTGTCCTTCACGAAGGCCTGCAGCTCTTCCGCCAGCGCATCCGACGGCTCGACACCCTGGCTGACCACCACGTAGGCCTTGGGCTTCAGGTTGCCCTCGTCGTCCACGTGCTCGATGACGGCGGCCTCGAGCACCTTGTCGTGGGCGACGATCGCCGACTCCACCTCGAAGGGCGATACCCAGTTGCCTCCCGACTTGAACATGTCGTCGGTGCGCCCGCAGTAATGATAGTAGCCGTCCTCGTCGCGCAGGTACTTGTCGCCCGTGCGGGTCCAGCGGCCCATGAAGGTGTCGAGGCTTTTCTCTCGCTGGTTGCAGTAGCTCTCGGCGGCGGAAGGTCCGCTGATCAGGAGCTCGCCGATCTCGCCCGTGCCGACTTCGCGGCCGTCCTGCTCCACCAGCCTGGCCTCGTAGCCGGGCACGGGCGTGCCGGAGGTGCCGTAGCGCACCTTTCCGGGCCAGTTGCTCAGAAAGATGTGGAGCATCTCCGTCGAGCCGATGCCGTCCAGGATCTCGACGCCAAAGCGTTCCTGCCAGCGATTGCCTATGTTCTCCGGCAGCGCTTCGCCGGCCGAGATGCACACGCGCAAGCGATCACTGCCCGGTGTGCTCCCGTCGATGCTGCCGAGGATGGCCGCGTACAGCGTCGGGACACCGCAAAAGATGGTCGGGTGGTGGCGTGCCATGACGTCCATCACGGCGTCGGGGGTCGGGCGCCCGGCCAGGTACACGCCGGTGGCCCCGACCGAGAACGGGAACGTCATACCGTTGCCGAGGCCGTAGGCGAAGAACAGCTTGGCCGCGGAATACACCGAGTCGTCCTCGCGGATGCCCAGCACGCCCTTACCGTACAGCTCCGCGGTGGCCACCAGGTTGCGATGCAGGTGCTTTACGCCCTTGGGACTGCCGGTGGAGCCGGAGGAGTACAGCCAGAAGGCGATGTCGTCCCGGCGGGTGTCCGCCGCCTTCAGATCGTCCGACGCTTTTGCCGTCAGTTCCGACAGAAGCGGGTATCCGCGGCCCTCTTCGCCGACTACGATGACGTGCTCCAGCGCGGCCTGTCCGTCGAGGATGGGCTTGAATCGCTCGAGCAGCGGCTCGCTCACGACCAGGGCGCGAGCGCGCGAGTCGCGCAGGATGTAATCGTAGTGCTCGCTGGTGAGCAGCGTATTGACCGCGATCGGGACGAGCCCGGCCTTGATGCCGCCCCAGAACACGGCGGGAAAGTCGACCGTGTCCAGCAGGCACATGGCGAAGCGCATTTCCGGCTGCAGCCCGAGTCCGGTCAGCATGTTGCCGGCGCGGTTCATTCGCTTCGCGAGATCACCGTACGTGTAGTAGCCGGCGTCGTCGATGACCGCGGTCTTCCCCGCACGTCCTTCCCTCAGGTGCCGGTCGATGAACCAGGTAGCCGCGTTGAAGTCGACGGGCAGATCGATGCCGGCGACGCCGCCCTTGGCAGCCGATGGTGTGGTCGATGCAAGCTCGGACATGTCGGCCTCCCGATACCGGCTGGATCTATTGCTTGGTGAACTCTATCTCCCCCTGCGGAAGGAGATACAAAACGATGGCTTTGCCGCCACTGACAGTCGGGCGGTGCGCGGTATCCGGGTCGTAGACGCACCACCCCTCGCCGTGCCCGTCGAACCTGGCCTGCGCCGTCAGGGGCATGACCATGTCGATCTCACCAAGGGGATGGCGGTGGTGGGGGCCCTTGACCTCATTCATCACCACCACGTCGACGCTGAATCCGTGGGTCGCCGGGCCGGGCTTCAATACCCGCCCGAACCGGATGCCTCCGGCCTCCCGATTGCACATCCAGCCCTCCGCGATCGCCGCCCGGCACGCCCTCTTGATGTCCTCGAAGGCCTCCTCCCCGGGCGGAAAGTTCTCGTTCAGGTAGCCGGCCAGGTCTTCGTCGAGAGTGCGGTCGTGAACCACGTCTGTAATCCGGCTGATCAATGGCGTGAATGCTTCGGGTGTCATGCTGGCAATACGGTCGCGCACTCGTTTGTCAGTTGTCGTTCAGGAGGAGAAGCCGTGATGCTGCACCTTAGTGCATGTATTGGTACGATATCCCCTTTCTATCGTGCTGTAAAGGCACTATAGTGCATCCGAAACTGAATTCATCAATGATGCAGGCAATCTATATAGAGAGTCACGGGCGCGATGACTCCGCACTGCTCGGCGACATGGCCGTTCCGGAACCGGGGCCCGGTGAGGTGCGGGTGCGTATCGCGAGCGCGGCGTTCAACCGGGTCGACCTTTACATGCGCGACAGCGGCGCCGGCATCACCCATGAGCTGCCACTGATCCTCGGCGTCGACGGCGCCGGCGTGGTGGACGCGCCGGGTGAAGGCGTCACCGGCATAGGCACCGGCGACCGGGTGGTGATCTATCCCGTCATCTACTGCGGCGAGTGCGAGTTCTGCGTGCGGGGCGACCAGATGCTGTGCCTCCGTTGCCGGATCGTGGGTGAGCACCGTCACGGCACGTTCGCCGAGTACGCCTGCGTGCCTGCGCATAACCTCTATCCACTACCGGACGACTTGTCCTTCGACGAGGCCGCGGTGCTGCCGACCGCCTACCTGACAGCCTGGCGGATGGTGGTCACCCAGGGCGAGGTGCAGCCTGCCGAGACGGTCCTGATCCACGGGATCGGAGGCGGCGTCGCCACGGCCGCCCTTCAGATCGTCAAGCTGGTGGGAGGCCGCGCGATCGTGACCTCCAGCAGCGACGCCAAGCTGGCGGCCGCGCGCGCCCTCGGTGCCGACGAGCTCGTCAATTACCGCGACCACGACGTGGTAGAGGCGGTCATGGCGATGACCGAAGGCCGCGGCGTGGACGCCGTGATCGAAAATGTCGGCGACGCGACCTGGGCGACGAGCCTGCGCGCGCTGCGCCGCGGTGGCCGCATCGTGACCTGCGGCGCGACCACCGGATCGCAGCCCGGCGCCGACCTGCAGCGGGTGTTCATCCGGCAGCTCCGGATCATCGGCAGCACGATCGGAAACCGGGACGAGTTCCGGGCCCTGCTGCGCGCCGTGGGTCAACAACGGATCCGGCCCGTGATCGACAAGGTGTTTTCGCTCGACCAGGGGCTCGAGGCGCTCGGGTACCTCGAGGCCGGTCACCAGGTCGGCAAGCTGGTGCTGCGCGTCGATGGCTGAGCCGACCGGAAACGCTCCGCCCTACCGCGTCGCCGCGGCGGCTGACGACGGCTCCGGATCGATGGTCGACCCCATCAGGGCCTATATCGCCGGCATCGGTGAGCGCACGCGCGGCATCCGCGCCCAGCGCGGCATGAGCCGGAAAGACCTGTCCCGGCACTCCGGTATCTCGGAGCGCTACCTCGCGCAACTCGAGAGCGGCCAGGCCAACATATCCGTAGCGCTGCTGTGGCAGCTCGCCGAAGCCTTGAACGTCGAGTTCCAGGAGCTGCTGCCGGACAGCCACTCCCGCGACTTTCAATTGAAGCCGTTGCTGACTTTCCTCGAGCGCTTGTCGCTGGACCAGCAGAAAGCGGCATATTCGCTGCTGCTCGAGCAATTCTCCGACGCCAAGGGACCGGCGCGAGGCGTCGCGCTGGTGGGTCTGCGCGGCGGCGGCAAGAGCACCCTGGGCGGGCTGCTGGCGCAGCATTTGAAGGTACCCTTCATCCGGCTCGGCGACGTGATCGAGAACCTGGCGGGCATGAAGACGCCGGAATTATTCTCCCTCGGCGGCCAGAAGGCGTACCGCCGCCTCGAGCACGAGGCGGTTCGGCAGGTGATTGATGACAACGAGTGTGTGGTGGTGGAAACCGGCGGCAGCCTCGTGTCCGAGCAGCAAACCTATGACGCGCTGCTGGGATCCTTCTACACCGTCTGGATTAAGACGAGCCCGGAAGAGCACATGAGCCGCGTGATCGCCCAGGGCGACCTGCGTCCGATGGAAGGCAATGCTGAAGCCATGGGCGACTTGAAGCTCATTCTCGAGGAACGGGAAAGCTACTACAGCGCCGCCAACTATGTTCTGGACACCTCCGGCCGAACCGTGCACGACTGCCTCGAGGAGCTCATCGGCCAGTGCCGACCCTATCTCGACCGGGGCCGGCCGCACGGCGCAGGGAGCGGGTCCTAGCCGGCGCATTGCGCCAGCACCCCGTTCTTCGTCAGAACGCAAGCCCGCCGCATTCACCTGGTCGAACCTTGAGCCTTTGCGGGTCGGAAGTCACCCCGATAAATGTGGGTGCGGCCCCACACGTCGCTGTCGGAATGAATTCCGACCCACAGGGATGCGGGGAGTGCAGGAGATCGCCGGGAGCGGGAGCGAGACCCTGCCGACCCGCATTGATGGGGCTCTGTTCCAGGTCTCTATACCCCGCCGGAAATGATGCAAATTATTTCGGGCGGGATGACGGTAGCCCCGATCCGCAACGGGCGCCGCCGATAAGTTGCAGACTGTTTGACGGGTACGCAGGTCAGGATTCATCCCGGCACATAGGGACCACATCGGGCTTCAACCCTGCCCGCCTGTGGGTCGGAATTCATTCCGACATGCGCGTGTGCCGGCAACCGCGACTGTCGCTGTCTACACGAATTGTGACCTGCAGGGCTTACAGATTCGGGTGCGCGCCGCTCCAACCCAGCGCCCCTTCGCAGGCGTGGGCAATCTCCAGCAGCATCCAGTCGCCGAGCAGTCGCCCCGTGATCATCAGGCCCACGGGCAGCCCGTCCTCGGTGAGCCCGCAGGGCAGCGAGAGGGACGGATGTCCGGTCAGATTGAAGATCCCCGTATTCTTCCAGGCATGAAGCCCGTAAGCCTCGGGACGGTGATGAATCGGTGCCGCGGCAATGGTTGCCGTGGGACAGGCGATGACGTCGCAGTGCGCCATGAGCTGCTCCACCCGGGCCGTGAAACCGCGCCTGAAATGCTGCGCGCGGGCGTATTTCGTGGCTTTCGTTTCCGCCCCAGCCTCCAGCTTGGCCCGCACCGCCTCGCTGAAGGCATCCGGCCGTTGTTCCAAATCGCGCTCGTGCACGGCCGTGGCCTCGGCGAAGCTCGTCCGTGCCGCGGCATGGGCTTCTTCCAGGTCGGGAATGTCGAGCTCCACGAGCACCGCGCCGGCATCCCGGAGCCTGGCCAACGCGTCCTCGACGACATGGATCACATCCGGATTACCCTCGAAGAAGAAGCGGCGCACGAGTCCCAGCCGCAGGCCTTCGATCCGCACCCGCCCCACCTCGAAGCCTCCCGCCGGCACCGCGGCCGACGAGTACGGGTCCGCCGGATCATGCCCCACCAATGCGCCGAACATCGCCGCGGCGTCCTCGACGCTGCGCGCCAACGGCCCGACGTGATCCATGGACCAGACCAGCGGCAGCACGCCGGCCTTGCTGGCGGCGCCGAAGCTCGGCTTGAAGCCGACGACGCCGCAGCAATGGGCCGGCTGGCGTATGGAGCAGCCGGTATCGCTGCCGAGGGCCGCGTACGCCATCCCTGCCGCCACCGCCGCAGCGGAGCCGCCGCTGGAGCCGCCCGGATCACGGTCCGGCGCCCAGGGGTTCGCCACCGCCCCGAACCAGGGGTTGATACTGCAGGTCCCGTAGGCCAGCTCGTCCATGTTCGTCTTGCCCAGCATCACCGCGCCCGCATCGAGAAGGCGGGCCACCGCCACCGCGTCCTTGTCTGGAATCTGATTCTCGAACAGCTTCGAGCCGCAGGTGGTGCGGACCCCGGCGGTGTCGAACAGATCCTTCACCGCCACCGGAATGCCGTGCAGCGTACCGCGGTCCCTGCCTCGCGCCAGCTCCCGGTCAGCTCGCCGCGCCTGCTCCAGCGCCAGTTCCGGCGTCACGGTGATGTACGCGTTGAGCTCGCCGTTGAGTGCCTCGATCCGCGCCAGCATCAACTCTGCGAGTCCGACTGAATCGACCTCTCCAGAACGAAGTTTCCTGCCCGCCTCGATGACACTGTCGAAATGCATGTTCATTCACTGCGCGCCAGCCGCGGGCGGCCGGCCGCCAATCGATTGCAGGCTCGCAGCATACTCGCATCGACCACGGCACGTCCCGCGCCCTGACACACAGGTCGCAGCGATGGAGCGCATTGCATGCTCCGGTGCTGCGACTGCGACTCACGCAGCCGGACGCTCGTGGAGCGCGTGTGACACGAAGCCGTCGATGGCTTCCGCGTAGCGCCGTGGGTGGGTGAATCGCAACAGGTGCCCCGTGCCTGCGAGGACCTCCTCCCGGGCGTGGGGGATACCTGTCGCCAGCTCCGCCGCGGCCTCGCGACCGATGAGGCGATCATGCTCCGGGGTCAGCACCAGTGTCGGCGCGTCTACCCGTTTGAGCTCCGGACGCAGGTCGGCCGCGAGTGCGATCCGGCCCCGATCGAAGAACGTCGGTGCGTCGCAGTCTTCCATGAATATCCGCCGCAGCAGTGCATCCGTGCCCCGTGGATCGAAAGGCGACCCCAGGCTGTCGACGTGGAACCGTACGGTGAGCGGGTAGCCGGCCCGCCCGAGCAGCCGGCCCGTCGCCATGCGCACCCGTGTCCAGCCACTGACGTGCGCCTTGGCGAACCCGCCGGAGATGACCAGCGCGCGCAGGCCATGCGGGCGCCGTTCGGCCAGCGCCAAAGCGACCAGGGCGCCAAAGGAATCTCCGACGAGGACGTATTCGCCCAGATGCCGGGTCCAGCCGGCAACGACGTCGGCGTACGCGTCCAGATCCACCGCGTTCGGCAATCGCCCGGTAATGAGCTTGCGGCCGCGCCAGGAAGGAAACGCGGACGTATCCCAGGGCGCGCCCGAGAAGCACGGCACGAGAACGAGAGGCAGTTGTTTGTCGATCATGGCATCTGCTCCGGTCAGCTTGAAGGAGATGCCACTGTGCCCGCGCCGCCCCTTGCGCACAGTCACCGGATATACTTCGGACAGTCACAATTGTTACTCTCTCGCCCAGGCCGATTCGTGGATCTCGAGCGGTTCAAGAAGCTCGATGCCGGCGTTGCCGGTGCTGATGAGCCCGTGGTTGCGCAGCTCGGAAAGAACGCGCGCCACGGCGACCCGCGTGGACCCCACGGCATCGGCGATCTGCTGCTGAGTAGCACTGACGAAAAGACGCTCGTCCTTCTGCGACTCCGCCGCCAGTTCCAGCAGGTTGCGGCACACGCGCTCCTTCAGCGATCCGAAGGCGTTGCCGGCAAGCCCTTCCAGGGAATCGTATAGCCGCCGGCTTATCTCCTCGGCAAACAGCCACGCCACCTCGGGATCGGAGCGCCCCGCTTCCACCAAGGCAGCGACGGGCAGCATCAACAACACCGTACGGGTCAGCATCTGTGCGCTCACTGGCGCGGGTCCGCCAACGATGGCGGGAATTCCGACGAGCTGGCCCGGCCGCGCGTAACGGACCGTCACCTGCCGACCATCGGGAGCGGTCATGAACATTCGCATCAGACCTTCGACAACCACCCCGGCCCGGGGCTCATCGTGCTCATGATAGAGAAACGATCCCGCCGGCCCTTCGAGTCGGACACCCGCTTTCAGCCACTCGCTCACCAGGCCGCGTGGGAACCGGGACAGCGGTCCCCGCGATATTGCGGCCTCCATCGACGGGCCTGACGAGCTCATGAACCGGATTGACGAGGCGGTCTCGACCCTCGCCGACGGAAGAAGCGCGGGGCGAAATCGCCGCTACCAGTGATAAGTGATGACATAGCAGACGACATAGAACACCGAAAACACCAGCAGGTTCGTGAGGCCGTGCTGGCGCAGGAAGTTCTCCACGCTGAAGAATGCGAAGCGGCCCCCGGCATAGGGACGCAGAGCCGGAAGGAAACGGGGAACGTGCTCGCAGTAGTCCCGGTAGGCATCGCCGAACGCCGCCACCAGCACCGGCTCCTCGCGCTTCACACGGTTCGCCATGTACAGGTAGTAAAGCGGCGCCAGGATCGCGAGCAGCCAGGGATAGCCGGTCATGAGTATCAGGCCGGCGACGAGCAGGAAGCGCGCGATGTACATGGGATTGCGCACAAACATGTAGGGCCCGTTCACAGCCAGCACCTCGCGGGTCTTGATGCACCCGAACACCCAGAGCTGAAGCAGCATGCCCAGGGCCGACACGGCGAGCCCGGGCCAGAACCAGGCACGGTCGAGGTTCGCCACCAGCACCACGGCCAGCGCCAGCGCGATGGGCAGGCGCAGCGCGAGCAGCGTCTTGCGCAGCTTCCGGTTGTTGAATACGTCGTTGATGGAAGACATTCGATCGACTGCCGATCGTGACACGGTTCGCAGGACTCCCGAGGCCGGGATCAGGGCCGGCGGGCGAAGCCGAAGGCGCGCAGCTCTTGAGAATAGTACCACGCTTTCCGGATCAGCCTTCCCTGCGGCAGGTGCTCCAGGTGATCCGCGAAATCGACCCTCTCGAGATAGGCCTCGGCCATGTTGGCGCTGTTCTCGTCCGGCATGTAGGCGTCGAAGAAGGCCGGCAGGTCGAGGGCGGGGAGATTCAGTTTTTCCACCTCTCGCAGCCGCTGTATGTCGTTCAAGCGCCTCTGGATTCTCAAGCGGTTGAGATCGAGAAAGCAGAAAGACCAGCCGTCCCCGGTACGCGCAACCAGGATGTTCCCCTGCCGCAGATCGCGATGCCTGAATCCGTGGTCGTGAAAACGTCGCAGGCAATCACCCAGCTCGTACATGAGCCGGGCATGGGCCCCCTCCTCGGGTGACTCGTCCCCGAACAGTCGGGCCAGGGGCACGTGGCCGGCCAGATCCTCGAACGCGACGATGCCCTCGGCACCGCCGTCCTTTCCCTGCCGCCGCAGACCGATGAGCGGCCGGGGCGTGCAGAATCCGGCTTTCATCAACATCATGGCCGCGTTCCACGCGTAGGCGGCCTTGCCGGGCCGGCGGGCGTAGAGGAAGCGATCCAGGGCGTCCGAGGGACGAAACAGCTTGATCCACACCCACCGGTCACCGATGGGAACCCTGGCGGTAAGATTACGGCGGTCGCGCACCACCTGGGCTCCCGGCAGCTTGAACAAGTGCTTCGGTTTCGACGCCTGGTCTGGAGTCAGGCTGTCGAGCAGATCGCCGTCCACCCAACCCTCGTAGCCCCGTGTGCTAAAGCGCCGGTAGTGCGGCCTCAGTGCCTCGGAAATACGAAACGGTGATCGCTGCTCGTTGCTCAAAATGCCCAGGGTGCCGGGTTTTTGTTAATCTTAGCAGTCCTGCGAGACACAGAGGGCGAC
Organism: Arenicellales bacterium; assembly: GCA_049583715.1. Lineage (GTDB taxonomy): Bacteria > Pseudomonadota > Gammaproteobacteria > Arenicellales > JAANXG01 > JAANXG01. The sequence continues at coordinate 20,567 of JBAUWJ010000003.1, forward strand.
CATGCTGCTTTCCGGCGCACAGTACCGAGAATCGCTGCGATCCTACTCCCCGAAGGTCATCGTCAAGGGACGAGCGGTGGAATCGGTCGCCGACAGCCCGTGGTTCCAGCCCGGTATCAACGCTATCGGCGTCACCTACGACTACGCCCTGGACGAGGCGCAGCAGCATATTTCCACCGCACTCGACGACTCCAGCGGGGAGCGTGTGGACCGCTTCCTGCACATCAACCGCAGCAGCGACGACCTCCTGGCCAAGCTCGAATACGTCCGGCTCGTCTGCCAGGAAACGGGCTGTGCCATGCGCTACCTCACCATGGACGGCCTGAATGCCCTGCACCAGTCGACCTATCGTACCGACGAGGCGGAGAGCACGGACTACCACCCGCGCCTGCAGCAGTACATCCGCCACGTCCGTGAGAAAGACCTCACGGTCGCCATCGCCATGACCGACGCCAAAGGCGACCGCTCGAAACGGCCGCACCAGCAGGCCAATCCCAACAGCTACGTGCATGTCGTGGAGCACCGCTCCGACGGCATCGTCATCTCCGGCACCAAGGCCATCGTGACCTCGGCACCCTACGTCCACGAGCTGTTCGTGCTGCCGGGCCGGGCCATGAGCAAAGACGACGAGGCATTCGCCGTCGGCTGCGCCGTGCCGGTGGACTCGCAGGGCCTGACCATCATCTCCAGGCCAGCCGGCCGGCCGGGCGAATCCTCGGCGCACTTCAGCAACAAATACGGACAGTCCACGGCCGTGTGCGTGTTCGACGAGGTCTTCGTACCCTTCGATCGCGTATTCCTGTGCGGCGAATGGGAGCACTCCGAGTTCCTGACAAAGGCCTACGCCAACCACCACCGCCACACCTGCATCGCGGCACGCGCCGGCTTCGGTGATCTGTTGATCGGCGCCGGCGCGCTCATGGTGGAGGCCAACGGCCTGGATCCGGACAGGCAGACCCACCTGCGCGAGGAGTTCGTGGAGCTGATCAAGATCGTCGAGGGCTTCTACGCCTGCGCCGTGGCGGCCTCGGTGTTTCCCATGCGCGACCCCTCCGGAAACGTGGAACCCGAGACCGTCTACGCCAACATCGGCAAGCTGTTGATGGCGACCCAGATCTACGACATGCACCGCATCGCCAACAATGTCTCCGGCGGACTGGTGGCGACCCTCCCGGCGCCGGAAGACGATCACAATCCGGCCAGCGGCGTGGATCTGGCCGACCTGCTGGGCGGCAGGCCGGACATCCCTTACGAGAAGCGTGCACGCGTCGCGCGTTTCCTCGAGGACCTGACGGTGTCGAGTACCGCCGGCTGGTACTCCACCATCAGCCTGCACGGCGGCGGCTCGCCCGAAGCGATGAAGCGGGAGATCTTCCGGCGCTACCCCATCCCCGAGCGCAAGAAACTGGTGGAGCGCCTGATGAGCCGCGGCGCGGCCGTCGACGGGAACGGCCGACGGGTCTCGGATGCCGACCAACCCGGCCAGTGCTGCGATACCGGATGTCACAAGGAGGCGATCTGACGGTCGCACGGACCCACCGTCGACGCACTCATCTCCACCGCTGTATCGCCGCAGCGACCACGGCGCTCATCGGACTCCTTGTAACGCATTCCATACACGCCGAGGAAACCCGCGTTGCCGTCGCCGCGAACTTCACCGGAGCCGCCGCCGAGATCGGCACCCGCTTCGAGAAGGCGACCGGGTACAAAGTGCTGTTCAGCTTCGGCTCGACGGGCCAGCTTTTCGCGCAGATCACACAAGGCGCTCCCTTCGATGTCTACCTGGCCGCCGATCAGGCGAGACCCAGGAAGGCGATAGACGAAGGCTATGCCGTTCCCGGCACCCGCTTCACGTACGCTACTGGAAGCATCGTATTGTTCAGCGAGAACCCGCGCCTGGTGCGCGGCGAATCCACCCTGAGAACGGGCAAATTCACGAGGCTCGCCATCGCCAATCCGGTCACCGCGCCCTATGGCGCTGCCGCCGTGCAGGCGATGAAGGCACTTGATCTCTACGACGCGCTCGCCTCCAGGCTGGTGGAGGGCGAGAACATCGCGCAAACCTACCAGTTCGTGAAGACGGGCAACGCCGAGATCGGTTTCGTTGCCCTTTCCCAGGTGGCCAACGGCAAGAAGGGATCACGTTGGGTCGTCCCGAGACATCTCTATGCCCCTATCTCCCAGGACGCGGTGTTGTTGAAACGTGGAGCGGACAATCCGGCGGCGCGGGCATTTGTCGAGTTTCTCGGCGGCCCGCAGGCGCGCGAGGTGAAACGCCGGTACGGATACGGTACCGGCTTCTGACCGGACAACTCCCAGGAACCCACTCGAGCGCCCGCTTCGCGAACGGCGGCTATGCTCCGAGGACGCCGCCGACTTGACGCTGCCGCGTCCCTGCTCGCAACATCCTTCGCGAAGTACGTGGCGTGCAGGTCCCTGCAAACCACGAGGGGTACGTCACGTTCTCGATCCTCTGTCCCGCATCCATTTCGTCTCTCACTGCCCATCGTGGTATTGCCGGCGGTTGCGCTGGACTCCTTAGCTGGAGATACTGCGGGGCGGACATTGACCCGGGGGTGCAGGGCCCCGCGCGCGGCGGGCCGGCCATGGCCAGGGGGAGACGTGGGTTGTTCCTCCTGCGCGTCTCTCTGCCACGCGGAACGTGAGTGACAAACAGTGCAGGTCTCAGACACGGGAATGACTCCGGCGAGGGGGCAGACACCGCGGCGGGAACGACGTAGCGCCTTACCGCCTCCGGAGCGGGCGCCCACGCTTTATTTCATGGTCACCGCCGCGGCGCACCGCGATCCACGCGCGCCCGCGGTGCTGGCCCCGGGTCGGCGAGCGCTGACTTTCGATGAGCTGCTGGAGCAGATCGACAGGGTTCGGGGGTGGCTCCATGGCCGCGGCTTTGGCCGCGGAGACCGCATAGCCTTGATTGCAACACCCGGCCCCGAGACCGCGGTTGCCACGCTCGCCATCGCGAGCTGCGCGACCTGCGTTCCGATCAACCCCCGCGCGACGCCCGAGGAGTGCGGCGCAATCCTGGACGCAACCCGTTCCACGGGCGTGCTGGCCCTGGGAATGACCGATCCCCCCGCCCGGGAGCCGGCAAATGAGCTGGGGATCGAATGGCTACAGGCGAGCATTCCACGGGACGCTCCCGCCGGCTGGCTCCACCTCGAGGGGCGATGCGAGGAATCGGCCGACCGGTGCAACCTCCCTTTCCCGGACGATACGGCTCTGCTGCTGTGCACCTCGGGAACGACTGCCCGTCCCAAGATCGTACCGAGCGAGCACGGACGGCTTGTCTCGCGGGCGGAAAAGACTCGTCGCGCGCTCGGGCTCACGGCCGCGGACCGTTGCCTGAACGTCATGCCCTTGTGCTACGCGCACGGCTTGTATACGGGTGTCTTCACCCCTCTCCTGCAAGGCGGCAGCGTGATCTATCCGCCGGCGTTCGAAGCCGAGTCGTTCCTGCGCTGCCTTCGGGATCTCGATCCGACGTGGTACACGGCGGGGGCCAGCCATCACCAGGAGATTGCCAGGTGGCTTACGGAACGGCCCGGTGCCGCCGCAGGCCACAAGCTCAGGTTCGCCCGTTCCGGCTCGGCACGACTTCCGTGCCGAGTCCGTGACCTGCTGGAGCGGACACTGAGCGTGCCGATAGTCGAGGCCTACGCGACCAGCGAAACGGGGCTCATCACCGCGAACCCGCCGCATGGACCGCGCAAACCCGGCACGGTGGGCGCCTCCCCCGACGGGGATGTCGCGGTACTGGATGAAAACGGCGAGGTCCTCCCAATCGGCGAGGGCGAAGTGGTCGTGCGCGGGCCGACCGTGTTCGCCGGTTACGAGAACGGTAACGAACGTGGCTGCGACGTCTTCCGCAACGGTTGGTACCGCACCGGGGACCTCGGATATCTCGACGCGGAGGGCTATCTGACTTTGACGGGGCGGCTGACGGAAATCATCAACCGGGGCGGCGAGAAGGTGTCTCCGCTCGAGGTGGATTCCGTGCTGCTCGATCACCCCGCCGTGGCGGAAGCCGTAACGTTCGGCATGCAGGATGCGACGCTCGGCGAGGCGGTCGCCGCCGCCGTGAAGCTGCAGCCGGACAGCAACTGCGGCGCGCGCGACATTCGACGCTTCCTGTTGTCGCGGCTTGCCCCTTTCAAGGTGCCTCAGCGCATCGTGTTTGTATCCGAGCTGCCGAAGGGCCCTACCGGCAAGACGTTTCGCAAGGGTTTGCTGGAACACCTGCAGGATGTTCGGGTGCCGTCTCGCCGTGCAGAGACGGACGCCGACACTCGGCCAATCGAGAAGACGCTGCTCGGGATATGGCGGGACACGCTGGGACGCAGCGAGATCGGCCTCGACGATGACTTCTTCCTGCTGGGCGGCAGCTCACTGTCCGCGGTCGAGCTGCTCGCCGGGATTGAGAAGGAGCTTCATGTCCGACTCCCGCTTTCAAGCCTGATAGTCTCGCCGAGTGTCCGCGAATTCGCGCGCTCGCTCCAGGCCAACGAGGATTCCCGGCAACCTGTGACCGCCGAATCGGACCTGGTGGGAGTCAATATCACCGGCAGCCGGACCCCGATGTTCGCAGTCGGCGGCCGCGACGGTCACGTTTTCGGTCTCCTGGGTGTGGGACGCATGCTCTGCCCGGAACAACCGGTCTACGGCCTGCAGCCCCCCGGGATGAAGTGGGATGGCGTCGGATGTCGCACCATTCCCCAGATGGCCCGGTACTACATCGAACGAATGACGACGGTACAACGCCACGGTCCCTATCGACTGTTCGGGTTCAGCTTCGGCGGCCTGATCGCTTTCGAGATGGCGATCCAGCTCCAGGCGGCGGGAGAGAAAGTCGGGCTCCTCGTCATATTGGACAGCCACCCCACCAGCCTGCGCTGGGACGGCTGCGCATACACCGCCGACAACCAGGCACTGGAAACCTGGGAACGGGCGGTCCACAGGAGAGCATCCTTGCGGCGTGACCCGATCAAGGCAGAGGGATCGCGCCTCGCACGGGTGCATATCGCCGCACGCAGGGAGCACATCATGCGACGGCGCTTCGAGGGTGAGCTCGTGTATCTCTATTGCACGGCTTACACGGTGATACCCGGCACCGACCATCGTCGGATGTGGCAATGGTCCGCGACGAAGGGGATCCGGTTGATTCCCCTTCCCGGTCGGCACGGCGGCTACAGCACGGAGCCGCAGCATTCCGTGCTGCTCCGCACTCTCCGGGCTTGCCTCGAAGGCCCCCTTCCCCGGGGCATTGATCCGCGCAGCGTATTCGAGACCCGATATCGACTGGGGCGCGATTCCGAGGGTGAGATCATTCACAGTGATGCTGGCCGGACCTACCGGGTGGCGACGGGAGCCGGGGGCGACCGAATCGATGCGATGCAGCTCAAGAGCCGTGGAGTGGTGCTCGAGGGCCGGGCCCGGGATCCGGATGGCAGTCCCGCGACGTTGCTGGCCGTCTTCCTCAACGGGCGTTATGCGGGTCGCGGGGCGTGCGGACTTCAGGCGAGGGGACCCGCAGGACCCGCGCCGGCAGGCAAACCGGACTACTCCGGGTTCTGGCTTCGCCTGCCGCCTCCCACGAACCGGCGAAAGCCCCGACCGCGGGTGTTCGTGCTGGCGGCGGACGGGCTGGCGTACGAGCTGGACGCCCGTGCATTGCGCCGGATCGACCTGCGTCATCCCATAGCGACCGCCAGGCGGTTGGGCGCCGCCGTACTGCGCAGGATGTCTTTGACACGGGTTGCTTCAGCCCTACTATAACTACTTGATCGAACGGAGGGTGCTATGACAAGTCGATCAGGGCGAAGGCTGCTTGGCGTCCTGGCGACAGGCACCGGCGTAAGCACCATACCGATGCGGGGATTGCGGCGGTGAACTGGAGCACCACGCGAAGAGCATCCCCCGGCCGGACCCGTTCCAGCGGTGACCCGGACATCGATAGAGGCAGCCGGGTGACGGGGACGCGAGCTGCCGGCACCAGCGTCGTCTTCCAGGTCTTCGTGGTGTCCCAGGAACCCGTGTCGAAAGTACAGCGGCTCACGGAGGAGCTGGCAAGGGCGCCGTCACGGGATTTTCTGATGGACGTGCTCACCGGTGCGCAAGCCGCAGGCGACGCGACCATCCCTGATGAGCGCGTCGCTGTGTGGCATTTTCCCGGGGAATCCGTCTTTCACCTGAGAAGCCGGATTCCGACTCTCGCCGGGGATGCCGACTGGATCGTAATTCTGGAGGACCATAATCTCATCTATCCCGGGTGGCCCGACGACGTCACCGACGCGCTGAGAGGCGCCGACCCCGCCACGTCGATGCTGATCGGAGCGGCCACCAATCAGAGATCCACCGACGCGTGGTCATGGGCCAACTTTCTGTCCGTGCTCGGCTTCCACTGGGCGCCGTGTATCCAGACCCCACTGGAGCCGCTCAGCTTCAATGTGGCTATCCGCCGTGATGCGCTTCCGAAAGGCAGGTTCGAGCTGGGCGCCTACGAGGCGCTTTTCGTGCCGCGGCTCATGCCCGGGGCGCGCCCTGCTCCGGGCTTTCCGGTGGATCACGTGCAATTCAGGAGATTTCCCGAAGTCATCTACTACCATTGGTGCAACGGCAGGGTAACGGGAGCGTTCATGAGGCAGTTCGCGGATGCCGGGTTTGGTAAGGTCTGGAGCCATGCGAAGAACACGAGCTTCCAGCGACAAAAGCGCCTCAGGCGCGTCATTCGAAGTCACCCCGGGAATCACGAATTGCCGAGATACACCTGCGCCCGATTGCAGCTCCTCGCTTTTGCGCACTCGCTGGGAGCGCTGCATGGCGGAGTTCGGGGAACAGGCAGGGCACCCTGGGCGCTTGAGTGAGTCCCGTCCGGGAGAAGATCGGACCCCCGTGGTCGTTATAATACCCGGCGGTCGGCGCCGACCCGTCCGGGTCGGCGAGCCGCTCGGGCGCGGTGTTCGCCACCCTCGCTCCCGGGCGTCGCTCGACCAGCTATTCAGACACACCTTTCGCAATCGCGTTTTTCAACAGGAGGACAGCCATGCTCACGATCTGGGGCCGCAACACATCGTCAAACGTGCAAATTGTCATGTGGGCGGTGGCAGAGCTGGAACTCGAACATCGACGCATCGACTGGGGTGGAGCGTTCGGCGGCAACGACGACCCCGAATACCGGAAGATGAACCCGAACGGACTGATTCCAACCATCAAGGACGGTGATTACGTCGTCTGGGAGAGCGCGGCGATCCTTCGCTACCTCGCGGCGCGCTACGGCAACGAGGCGTTCTGGCCGCAGGATCCGGCGGAGCGCGCCCGCCTCGACATGTGGGCCGAGTGGATCAAGAGCAGTTTCGTTCCGCCGTTCACCAACGAGGTATTCTGGCAGCTCGTCCGCAAGCCAGCCGCTCAGCGCGACCAGGCGATGATCGATGACGGTGTCGCCAGCCTGAAAAAGGTTTCCGCGCGGCTCGACGCACGACTGGGATCCGGGCCTTATCTCAACGGCCGGGAACTGTGCTTCGCCGACATCATGATCGGCCACATACTCTACCGCTACTTCACGCTCGATTTCGAGCGCGCCGAGAACCGGAACCTCGACGCCTACTATCAGCGCCTGCAGGAGCGCCCGGCTTATCGCGAGCACGTCATGGTCTCGTACGAGAGCCTGCGCGTGCGCTGACCTCGGCGCGTCGAGGCGCGGACGACCCTGGCGGCGACACACCCCCTGCGGATCCGGTTCCCTCCGATCATGCGCAACCGCCCCCGTCCCCGCGAGGAGCTCTACGCCGGCATAGCCGACGCCCTGGCCGGCGAAGGCTGGACAGCGGTCCCCGGTTTCGTCGATTCGCGCCTGTTGGCCACCCTGGCCGCCGAATGCTTCGCCTTGTGGAGCGACGGCGCTTTTCGCCGGGCCGGCACAGGTATTGGCGAAACCTGGCAGATTCGCCCCGAGGTCCGCAGCGACTGCGTCCTCTGGCTGGACCCGGCAGGCCTCTCCGCCGCCCAGCGGCGCTACTTCGAGCTGCTCGAGCAGCTCCGCCGCAGGATCAACCAGACCTTGTTCCTGGGGCTGTTCGAGTTCGAGGGACATTTCACCGTCTATCCTCCCGGCGCCTTTTACAAGAAGCACCTCGATCGGTTCCGCGGCGCCCGCCACCGGCTGGTGTCCTGCATCCTCTACCTCAACGAGGACTGGCGACGCGAGGACGGCGGCGCCCTGCGCCTGTACACGGACGAAAGAGACGAAAGTGCAACAGTCGATATCCACCCCGAGGGGGGCACTCTGGTCGCTTTCCTCAGCGAACGATGCC
>JBAUWJ010000004.1:0-36602 GCA_049583715.1 Arenicellales bacterium
CTGGCGATACTGGAGAAGAACGCCTTCGACTACCGGTCGGTGAACGAAGGGAAGATGCATGCCTGCGGACACGACGGCCACACCACCATGCTACTGGGCGCCGCGGAGCATCTGGTCGAAAACGACACCTTCGACGGGCGCGTTCACTTCATCTTTCAGCCGGCCGAGGAGCACGGCAAGGGCGCGCTGGCGATGCTCGACGACGGCCTGTTCGAGCGCTTTCCCGTGGAGGCGGTGTACGCGATGCACAATCTGCCCGCCGTGCCCGTTGGAAAGGCGGTCGTGCGGCCCGGGCCCATCATGGCCTGTGAGGACAACTTTGAAATCGTCGTCGAGGGACGGGGCGGACACGCTGCCATGCCGCACCTGGCGAACGACCTGATCGTCGTCGGCGCCGAGATCGTGTCCGCGCTGCAGACCGTCGTGTCGAGATCCCTCAATCCCACGCAGCATGCCGTGGTCTCGGTGACCGAGTTCCTGACGGACGGAACGCGCAACGTGCTGCCGAACACGGTCACCCTTCGAGGTGACACCCGGGCGTTCCTGCCCGAGGTGCAGGACCGGCTGGAGGCGTCGATGGGCAGGATCGTATCCGGGGTCTGCGCGGCCCACGGCGTGCATGGGCGGTTTCGATACTCCCGGGAGTTCGCCGCGACCATCAACACGGCAAAGGAGACCGCCGCCGCAGTGCGGGCAGCCCGCGACATGCTAGGGGCCGGGAACGTGGATGACGCCTGCGAGCCGATCATGGCTTCGGAAGACTTCGGTTACATGCTCGAGGCCCGGCCCGGCTGCTACCTGTTGCTGGGCAACGGGGGAGAGGGTCCCGGAGGCTGCGGCCTGCACAGCCCCGACTACGATTTCAATGACGCAATACTTCCCCTCGGGGCCGGTATCTGGGTGCGCCTCGTCGAGAACGAGCTGGCGCCGGCCTGAAACGAGCTGATCCGGAGTGACGAACTTGGAATCCATTTACGGCACCGCCGAGATTCACCACTTGCACAACCCGGAGTTCGAGCCGGATGCCGGGTATCCCGTCGAGCTCGCGGAGGTCCTTGATGCACAGCGGATTGCCGAGGCCCAGGACGAGATCAGCCGCTGGGACGGCTATGCGCCCACCCCGCTCCATTCGTTGGACACCCTCGCGCAGGCCGCCGGCGTGGCGGGCGTCTACTACAAGGACGAGGGCAGGAGATTCGAGCCGGGCAGCTTCAAGGCACTCGGCGGAGCCTACGCCGTGCAGCAGCTACTGCGCAGGGAAATCGGGCAGCGCAGGGGGGCGGACGTGTCTCTGGAGGATGTCCGTGCACGGCGATATGGCGATATTGCCGCCGGGATTACCGTGGCCACGGCGACGGACGGCAACCACGGTCGCTCGGTCGCCTGGGGCGCGTCGCGGTTCGGCTGCTCCTGCGTGATCTACGTGCACCGCGCGGTCAGCGAGGGCAGGCGCGCGGCCATGGAGGCCTACGGCGCCACGGTCGTGCGCGTCGACGGCAACTACGACGACTCGGTACGCCGGGCGGAGGCCGACGCTCAGGCCAACGGCTGGTTCATCGTTTCGGACACCTCCTATCCCGGCTATACGTCGCTGCCCAAATACGTCATGGCCGGTTATACCTTGATGATCCGGGAGGCGTTGAGCCAGATCCCCGCCGGGCACGCGCTGACGCACGTCTTCCTCCAGGGCGGCTGCGGGGGACTCGCCGCGTCGGTGGCCGCCTATCTATGGCAGACACTGGGCGCATCGCGTCCCCGCCTGGTCGCGGTGGAGCCAATGCAGGCGGACTGCCTGTACCAGAGCGTCCGGTCGGGCCGGCGCACCGATGTGAACATCACCGAGGAGTCGTTGATGGCGGGCCTGTCCTGCGGCGAGGTTTCGGCCCTGGCATGGACCGTGGTGCGACGGGCGGTGAACGACTTCGTCGCCATGAACGAGGACCTGGTGGCGCCCTCCATGCGCCTGCTTGCGCGGGGAGGCCGGGGGTGGCCTCCCATCGTCGCCGGTGAATCGGGGGTGCCGGGTCTCGCGGTGATGCTCGCGGCGGCCAGGCAGCCCGGTCTCCGGGACTCACTCGACATTGGTTCCGGCAGCGAGGTCCTGTTGATCGGCACCGAGGGTGCAACCGATCCGGAGATCTACGAAAGGCTGGTGGGCGCGGATCGCCGCACCTGATCGGGCTGCGGGACCCCCCGGCAGGGGGGTTCATGAATCCCTGTAGATGAACGAGTGGAGATGAAATGAGCTTCGATATAGAAACGATCAGGTCGATCACGTCGACCTTGAGCGCCTACGGACTCGATGTGATCGGCGCCATTATCATTCTGCTGGTCGGCTGGTCGCTGGCCAGATGGGCCGAGACGGTCACCCGCAAAGCCATGTCGCGAACCGGCAGAGTCGATCCGACTCTGGTAGTCTTCCTGTCGAGCATCACCCGTTACCTGGTGCTGACGTTCACGATCATCGCGGTTCTCAATCGTTTCGGTGTGCAGACCGCGAGCCTCATCGCCGTCCTCGGCGCCGCCGGCCTCGCGGTCGGTCTGGCCATGCAGGGCACCCTGTCGAGCGCCGCCGCGGGGGTCATGCTGCTCGTGTTCCGTCCATTCAAATTAGGCGACTATGTGGAAGTCGGGGGCCAGTCAGGGACTATTCAATCCCTCAACCTCTTCGTGACTGAGCTCGCGACACCCGACAACAAGCAGATCATCATTCCCAACAGCAGCGTCTGGGGGCACCCGGTGGTGAATTATTCCCACCACGCCACGCGCCGTCTGGACCTCGAGATCGGCATCGGCTACGGGGACGACATCGACCTCGCGATCCGGGTGATCCGCGAGATCATCGGCGCCGACGAGCGGGCGCTGAAAGACCCCGAGCCGCTGGTTGTCGTGGGCAACCTCGGGGCGAGCTCGGTCGACCTGACAGTCCGGATATGGGTGAACGCTCCGGATTACTGGACCTTGAAGTTCGACCTCACGAAGCGCTTCAAGCAGACCTTCGACGCCAAGGGAATCAGCATTCCTTACAACCAGATGGACGTCCACCTGCACCAGCAGGCCTGATGAAGGGTGTGACCGGAGCTCCCTCACCAGCGGTGTGACTCGCCAGCAAGAGAAGGAACTCCCTCTCCCTCCGGGAGAGGGCCGGGGTGAGGGGGCAGTGTTTGACGTTGCGTTTGCGCCCTTCCCGGTTCCGGGCATACAGGGGTACCCAATGGGCCGTGCCGAGGCTGCAATCCATTGCCCTCACCCTAAGGAAGCTCTGATTAATCGCTTACGCTGTCATTGCGAGCGCAGCGAAGCAATCCAGCATGCCTGCCATTCCACGCTTTCCGGATTGCTTCGTCGCGTCGCTCCTCGCAATGACAGTATTAATCAGAGCTTCCCTAACCTTCGCGGCTCGGGCTCCGGGCTTCGCCCTGCCTCCTCCATCCCTGGGGTCGTCCCGCCAGCAGAGGGACTTCACTCCCTCTCCCTCCGGGAGAGGGCTGGGGTGAGGGGGCAATGCTCAGGGGATCTGCGATACGCGCAACACCAGCGTCCTCACCGATGAGACGGCCTATGACCCCTCAACCAAGCCACCAGAGAGGGGTAAGCCTATTCCGAACGCGTGACGATCCGGATCTCCCCCTTCAGGGTCCGATGAACAGGGCATTTGTCGGCGATCTCCATGAGGCGCTGGTGCTGCTCGTCCGACAGCTCTCCATCATAGTGGATGAAGCGCTCGATTCTCGACACGTAGCCTTCGGTGGTCTCGCACTCCTCGCAGTCCTTGGCATGGATGCGGTCGTGCCTGAGGCGGACCACGATATTCTCCACCGGCAGGTCCTTGTGATTGGCGTACATGCGCAACGTCATGGAGGTGCAAGCACCGAGAGACATCAGGAGCAGGTCGTAAGGGTCCGGGCCGCCGTCGCTGCCGCCTTTGTCCCCGGGCTCGTCCGCCCGCAGGTGGTGAGACCGGGTGTACATGCTGCGCAGGAATCGCCTGTCCTCCTCCGTTACCAGCACCTCGCCCTCGGCCAGCTCGGGACGCCCCGTGCCCTCCGGTATCTGTCCTTCTCGGTTCGGAAATTTCAGCTTTCGTCTTGCCATTGGTTTCTCCTGTCGAACTGATGAAGTTGAGACTCTCGAGAAAGAAGAGGATCACCCAAGGGGCAGGCAGGGCGGCGAGCTACTGGCCGGTTTCCTCTCTGAGGGTCACGGTATTGCCGAGCCCAGTGGCAACCGCGGGCAATATGCCCCGCTCCACGTAGATGGGCCGCACGATCTCGCGCAGCGCGGGTAGCTGGCGCCTGAATACCAGGGCGCCCAACACACAGATGATGCCACAGGCGAGGATCGTCTGCGGTGCGCCGATACGGGCGGCCACGGCGCCGGCCGCGAGGCTGCCAAAGGGCGCCATGCCCATGAATGCCATCGTGTAGAGAGCCATGACCCGTCCGCGCATGTCCTCGCGCACCAGGGTCTGAATGAGCGTATTGCTGGAAGCCATGTGCGTCATGAAGCCGGCGCCGGTGGAGACCATCACGAGCAGCGACAGCACGACCGAACGGGACAGTCCCAGGGCGATGAGGCTGACTCCGAAGGTTCCGGCCGCCAGGGGAATCAGCCCGCCCAGCCCTACCACCGACCGGCGGGACGCGAGGTGGAGCGCACCGCCGAGTGCCCCGACTCCCATCGCCCCCATCAGGAAACCCAGGGTATGCGGTCCGCCATGCAGAGTGCGCGACGCGATGATGGGCAGCAGCACGGAGTAAGGCATGCCGACCAGGCCGATGAGGGTCAGCAATAGCAGTATGGACCGTATCGGCACGAATCTCCTGACGTAGCCGAACCCGTCGCGCAGGTCCTGCAGCACCCGGCGCTCCCTCGCGGCCGGTCTGCCGGCGCTCAGGCGCATCGCGAACAGCGAGGCGATGACGGCCAGATAGCTCAGGCCATCCACCAGGAAGCACCAGCCCTCTCCCACCCACGCGATCAGGAGCCCGGCGATGCTCGGACCCACGAGGCGAGCCCCGTTGACCATGGAAGAGTTCAGGGCAATGGCGTTGGGCAGGTCCGACCGGTCCTCGACGAGCTGCACGAGAAATGATTGGCGGCCGGGCATATCGAAGGCGTTGATCACACCCTGCAGAAGCTGCAGGGCGAGTATCTGCCACACCTGAATCACTCCACAGAGCGTCAGCGCGGCGAGAGTGAGGGACTGAATCATGGCCAGCACCTGGGTGATCACCAGCAATCGGCGCCGGTCCAGCCGGTCCACCCATACCCCGGCGAAGGAAGCGAGCAGGAAGGTTGGCACCTGGCCCGCGAAGCCGACCAGTCCGAGCATTTCGGGGGAGTGCGTGAGCCGCCACACGAGCCAGCTCGTGGTCAGCCGGGTCATCCAGCTTCCGATGAGAGACAGACTCTGACCGCTGAAATAGAGCCGGTAGTTGCGGTGCTTGAGGGCGCGCACCACGGTGAGCGGCGCAAATCGCCCGCTGCTGCCTCGCCGCCGGAGGCGCCTCATTCGTTCCGCTCTGCGCGATACAGGCTCATATCTCGTGTAATGGAACTGTCACGCAATCGAGACATCAGGTTCGGGCACCGGTTCCCACCGCGGACCGCGGCGGTTCTCGCGCCCCTGGTTGAAATTACGCCGTGTGGGCACATATTGACACGAACCGGCGTTGGATCGTTGTCCTGCCCGAAATCCGAAGCCGCCGGCGGCTGGGATTCATGGGAGCTGATCGGTTCGACCCACGAGAACGACACGGCCTACGCACCAGACTCACTCACCAGGAGCCAAATCATGACTACCACAGTAATTACCGGCGCCAGCCGGGGCATCGGGCTCGAGCTCGCCAGGCAGGCCGCGGCGCGCGGCGATGACGTCATCGCGGTCTGCCGCAAGTCTACACCGGAGCTCGAGGCGCTCGGGGTGCGGATAGAGTCAGGTATCGACGTCTCCGTTCAAGAGGACGTCAACCGGCTGTCCGAGCGCCTGTCGAATACGTCCATTGACCTTTTGATCAACAATGCCGGCATACTGAGTCGGCAGTCACTGGACAAGCTCGATTTCGACGAGATCCGCAGGCAATTCGAAGTGAACAGCCTGGGTCCCTTGAGAGTAACGGCGGCGCTGCGGGGGCTTCTCAAGGACGGCGCGAAAGTCGGCATCGTGAGCAGCCGCATGGGATCCGTCGCCGACAACACCTCCGGCGGCCACTATGGCTATCGAATGTCCAAGGCGGCAGTGAACATTGCAGGGGTGTCGCTGGCCCGGGACTTGAGGGACCGGGACATCTCCGTCCTGCTGCTGCACCCCGGCTACGTCAGCACCGACATGACCAATCACTCCGGGACCGTCAAGCCCGCCGACGCGGCGGCCGGCATCCTGGCGCGGCTCGATGCGCTCACTCTCGATAACACCGGGACTTTCAGGCACGCCAACGGCGAAGAGCTGCCCTGGTAGATTGGGCTGAGGGATCATCTTTGGAGATCGCCTGCTTCCCATGGATTCCACAGAAGCTCCCTTTCTCTCCGGGAGAGGGAATGTGCTCCCGAGCGTCCCACCGGCAGAAAAGAAAAGAGCAAATGACTTACGGTGTATCGAAGCGGCGCTGGCAGGACGACTGGCAGGCTGTTGAAAAACAGCCTGCTGGTGCGGGACAGGGATGTCTCGCCACGAATCAAGCACCGTAAGTGCTTGATTTGGCGTAGCCGAGTGGCGGACATGCGCCGTGCTCGGCGCGTTAAGAAAAGGCCAGGATGGCGTTATTCAACATCCTGCTGGGCCTCGCAGGTCAATATGATCTTGCCGATGTGCCCACCGTCGTCCATGACCCGGTGGGCTTCGCTGGCCTGCTCCAGGGGAAACTGCGCGTAGATCACCGGCTTGACGCGGCCGCTTTCGAGCTGCGGCCACACCTCCCGCTCGAGGGCACGGGCGATGGCCGCCTTCTCGTCGACGCCGCGCGGCCGCAGGGTCGATCCCGTCACCGTCAGGCGGCCCAGCATGATCTTGAGCAGATTCACCTCGGATTTCGGGCCGTGCTGCAGCGCGATCTGCACCAGCCGGCCTTCAGGAGCCAGGCATTCCAGGTTGCGGGGAAAGTAGTCGCCCCCCACCATGTCGAGCACCACATCGACGCCGCGTCCTTCGGTTACTGCCGCCACCTCGGCGACGAAGTCGCTTTCCTTGTAGTTGATCGCCGCGGCGGCTCCGAGTCCGAGGCAGGCTTCGCACTTGGCTCGGGTTCCCGCGGTTACGTACACCTGTGCTCCCGCGTTCTTGATGAGCTGTATAGCCGTGGTGCCGATGCCGCTGGAGCCGCCGTGGACCAGGACGCGTTCCCCGGGCTGAAGGCGGCCCCGGTCGAACACGTTAGTCCAAACCGTGAAGAAGGTTTCGGGAATGCCGGCGGCCTCGACCGCGCTCAGTCCGGCAGGAACCGGGAGGCAGACGGCGGCCGCCGCGACGCAGTACTCGGCGTAGCCGCCCCCCTGAACCAGGGCGCAGACTTCGTCGCCCGCTCGCGGGCTTTTGACGCCCTCGCCCAGGCCGACGACCGTACCGGCGATCTCGAGGCCGGGAATGTCCGGAGCCCCGGGAGGAGGCGGGTACATGCCCTGGCGCTGCATCACGTCGGGCCGGTTGACGCCGGCGGCCCGCACCCGGACCAGGACTTCTCCCGCGCCTGGCCGCGGGACCGGCCGCCGCCCGGGCCTGAGAGCGTCAGGGCCGCCCGGCTCGATGATCTCGATGCAGGTCATGGTCTCGGGAATCGTGGTCATGGTGTCGACTCGTCTTGTTGAATCCGGCCAACTTACCGGTACCGCCGCTGGTGATTCAAGGGCTGTTGGTCACCCTCCTTGTGGATATCATCGGAGGCGCCGCCCGGCATCACCCCGGTGGCCCCGGGCTGTGTTGCAGGATTTTGACAGGAATGGGTATTACTTTTTTAACTTATTGAATTTAAAGGGATAAATTCCTGCCTAAATTTTGGGCAAAATGGAGTTCCCAAGCGGAATACTCCTCCAGCACAGCAGCCGGTCCAATTTGCGCGCAGCTTATCCACAGGCTTATTCACAGATTTTGTGGATAACGATAGCGTTCGGGATCACGGCGCCGTGTCGCAGCCGCCGGACTTTCTCGAGTCGTGACGAAAGCCCGCGCTGTACCGCAGCGATGCGATATCGCTGACCATGTGAAAGGGGCGCCGTGGCGAGCCGGCAAAGCCCGGCCCGGGCATCAGTATCGCCCGGCCGGGCTCCGAGGAGATCTCGTCTTTGTGCCGGCCCTGCCGGTCCGCGCACACGAAGTAGCGTCCCCGTCCACTCAACACCACCAGGACGACGAGATCCGTGTAGGCGGCGTGGTCGCGATGGGGAGTGATGCCGAGATCGCCCGGCCGGTACCTCTGGCAGACGACGTCGTTGATCGTGAACCCGCCACGGACCGGCGGGTGCGGCAGCAGCGCGAGAGCCCGCTCGAGGCGCGCCTCCAGCCATCGTCCCAGGTGGGATAGGGGGTGATCGTCAGGGACGTCACCGCAATAGCCGAACTCCTGATACACTCGCGCCTCCGGCTTCCCCACTTCCGACCGTGCGGGCCGGAAGGGCAGCTCACCGGCCGCTTGCGTCAGTCGATTCAGGATGTGGCCGGTCAGTATCGGTATGGAGATGGTCGGTTTCGACCGCAGCCGATGCAGGCACGCGGCGAGCGCGGCGTCATCCAGGCAGGCCGCATGTTCCAACTCACAGAACCACCGATCGCGATCGCCAAGTAATTCAGTATGCATAATCCAAGGGAGCTTCAGGCATCGACTCCGCATCGCGGTTGGGTTCGCCGCCGTGTGCGTTCCCCGGCGACCCCCATCAATGCCTTCGAATGATATCGCAATGGGCGCGGCGAGTGCCGGTTGTCGCCGTGGCCTGCGACCTTCGTCGCCGCCGCTCCCGCCGGTTGCGTGAGGGGTCCGGTGCCCGGACACGGCTATGGGTGGATCTTCGAAAAGGTACGAGTTGGCGGGGTGGATCCTCTTCGTCGTTTCGTCCCTGTTCTTCATGGCCTCCAGCGTGATCGCCGGGGATCCGGTGAGCTTCATCGGCGGCTTCCTCTTCTTTCTCGCCTGCGTCGTATTCCTGTACGCGCTTCACGGCAGGCCGGGAAGGGGGCAGTGAGTGCGCCTGAAAGGACCGCCGCCCCAGGCGGACACCGCGAGCGTCCGAAGTCGACCGGCAAGAGCCGCCGGAACCATGACTGAGCCGGTGCCGCCGGCAGGTGTCGAAATTCTGGAGCTGGTCGGGATTCTCGATGGCCCCCGGCTCGGCACATCGCACCGTATCAGCCGTTGCCGAACCGCAGCGCGGCGCGGCGAGCACACCGACGAGACGCCGGCCGGGATCGGCACGGGGTCGGCCGGATGAGCTCGGGCGGCCATCTGCTGGTGCGCTGCCTCGAGGCCCAGGGTGTGGACCGGTTGTTCTGCGTGCCGGGAGAGAGCTACCTGGAGGTGCTCGACGGCCTGTACGACTCGCCGATCCAGACCATCGTCGCGCGTCACGAAGGCGGCGCGGCGATGATGGCCGAGGCCGACGGCAAGCTCATGGGGCGGCCGGGCGTGGTGATGGTCACCCGCGGACCGGGTGCCGCCAACGCCGCTGCCGGCGTGCATGTGGCCCAGCAGGACTCCACGCCCCTGGTCCTCTTCATTGGCCAGGTCGCGCGCGGCACGGCCGGTCGCGATGCTTTCCAGGAAGTGGACTACCGCGCAATGTATGGAAGCATGGCCAAGACGGTGATACAGATCGAGGACGCAAAGCGCATTCCGGAGATCGTGTCGCGCGCCTTCCACCTCGCCCTCAGCGGGCGGCCGGGACCGGTAGTGATCGCACTGCCCGAGGACATGCTGAAGGATGAAGCCGGAGATCTCGTGCCCGTTCCCGCCGCCGAGGTGAGCTCCCCGTGGCCGTCGCCCGGCGAGCTGGATCGATGCGCCCGGCTTCTGCGGTCGGCCGAGCGGCCGTTCCTTCTGCTCGGGGGTTCGCGTTGGACCGCGGAGGATGTCGAGGCCGTCAAGCATTTTGCGGCGGGTTGGCGGCTGCCGGTGGGTTGCCAGTTCAGACGCCAGATGTTGTTCGATCCCCTGCACCGCAATTATGCGGGGGACGTGGGCCTCGGTATCAATCCCGAGTTGTCTGCACGGATCAGGCGGGCGGACGTGCTGGTCCTGCTGGGCGGCCGTCTTCCGGAGCTCGCTTCGGGGCGCTATGCCCTTGTCGACGTGCCGCGTCCGGCCCGGACGCTGATCCATGTTCATCCGGGGCCCGGCGAGCTGGGTCGAGTGTATGCCGCGCAGCTCCAGATCAATGCAGGTCCCGGGAATTTTCTGGCGGCCATGAACGAGCTGCCGCCCCCGGCGGCCGAGGCTGCCCGCGCGGCCGAGGTCGAGGCGGCGCACCAGAGCTACATCGAATGGAGCACGCCACACCCCATTGCCGGCGCCCGCGTGGATACCGGGCAGATCATCCAATGGCTGCGGGAGCATCTTCCCGAAGACGCGATCGTAACCAACGGTGCCGGCAATCACACCCAATGGCTCCACCGCTTCTATTACTACCGTCGTTTCGGCACGCAGCTCGCGCCGACCTCCGGCTCGATGGGTTACGGCCTGCCCGCCGCGATCGCCGCCAAGCTGCGGTATCCGGACAGGACGGTTGTGTGCGTGAGCGGTGACGGCTGCATTCAAATGTCGGCCATGGAGCTGGCCGGCGCGGTGCAGTTCAACGCACCGGTCATCGTCCTGATCTTCGATAATCGAATGCACGGCACCATCCGGTTGCATCAAGAGCGGAGTCACCCTGGACGCGTGCTCGCGACCGACCTGGACAACCCGGACTTCGATGCCATGGCGCGCGCGTTCGGCGCCCACGGCGAGTCCGTCGCATCGACCGGTGAGTTCGAGCCCGCTTTCAACCGCGCGCTTGCCTCGGGAAAGCCGGCCTTCATCCACATTCACACCACGCCGTCACTCCCGGGGCTGCCGGCGGGACCGGCAATGGGGCTCCAGGTGCGGGTCGGAATTCATTCCGACAATCGTCTCGCCTCGGAATGAATTCCGACCCACAAGTGAGACGTTCCGCCACCGAGGATACGAGCAGCAAGAAGGGGAAGCGACCGTGATCGATCAGGCATCAGCCAGGCGCACCAGCTTGCCGGAAGGCTTTGTCTATGTTGACGAGCTCGTCTCAAGGTTGTCGGCCGATCTCAAGTACTGCGGCTCGGACAATTTTCTGGGCCGGCCTGTCGACGGCTACGAGGCGCCGCGGGTGATCGCATCCCGGCCGGCTGGCGAATCCCTGCGCCGGGTACAGGAAGAGCTTGCGCTGTTCGACCTCGGCCTTCACATCTTCGACGCTTATCGACCGCAGCGGGCGGTGAATCATTTTATTCGCTGGGCGCGGGACGAGGCCGACACGAGCACGCAGCAGGCGTTCTATCCCGGCCGCCACAAGCAGCAACTGTTCGACGAAGGCTATATTTCCAAGCGCTCGAGCCACACGCGGGGCAGCACCTTCGACCTGACGATCGTGACCCTCGCCGACGGCACGGCCCTCGATATGGGCACCGAGTTTGATTTCTTCGGTCCGGAGTCCTGGCCCCGGTGGGCCGGCGCTACCCGGGTGCAGAAGAACAACCGCCTGCTGCTGCGCGGCGTGATGGGCAAGCACGGCTTCGAGCCCCACGACTACGAGTGGTGGCACTTCACTCTGGCGGATGAGCCTTTTCCCGATACGTATTTCGATTTTCCTGTAGGTTAGAAGTCCTGGACTGACGACCTTCATCGGGCAGGTCGCTCTTCCCTACAATCTCCGCCACTCCCCATATCCGAAGTGGGTCGGTCGGATCCCGCTCCCGGCGCTCTCCGACACTCCCCACGTCCCTGTGGGTCGGAATTCATTCCGACAAACTTGGCTTGCCATTACTGCGGCGTTGGGACCTACCGACGTTGCGCGGGGAGTGCCCCGCATGAACCGGGGGTACTCCCGAATGAAGTCGATAGACTCCAGCAACGCAGCACCCTCAAACGCAGCTTGTCGGAATGAATTCCGACCCACAGGCCGGTAGCTGCTGGATCTACAGTGATTCGATGAACTTCACCATTCGGGCGCGCATCGCTGCGTCGGGTATGCGGCCCAGGCCCGCGTTCATGTTGTCGGTGAGATGCCGGGCCTCGCTGGTCGCCGGGATGAGGTTCGTGAGGCCGGGCTCGCCGATCAGATACTTCAGGAAGAAATTGCCCCAGCTCGCGCAGTCGAACTCCGCGGCCCAGTGCGGCAAAGCCACTCCCTTGATGCGTGAGAACAGTCGTCCGTTCTCGAAATTCCGGTGGGCGATGGTTGCCACGCCCAGGTCCCGGGCCGCAGGCAGCAGACGCTTTTCCGCGGTGCGGTCGACGATGGAGTAGGGGAACTGCACGTAGTCGAGCTTCTCCTTGCGCATCCACGCCTCGAGCTCGTCGAAAGCGCCCGTGCTGAAGTGGGTAATGCCGATGTACCGGACCCGGCCCTCGCCCTGGAGCTTGCGGATGTTCCTGATCTGGGTGGCGGTATCCGTCAGGTTGTGCACCTGCATCAGGTCGATGAATGAGGTGCGCAGGCGTGCGAACGACTGGTTCATCTGGTCCATGCCGGCTTGCTGACCCCGCGTCCAGACTTTGGTGGCGTAGAAGATCTCGTCATGCACGCCCAAGTCGCTGACCAACCGCCCCACCACTTCCTCGGCGCGGCCGTACATGGGTGACGAATCGATCATCTTCCCGCCCCGGTCCACGAACAGCCGCACCACCTCGCGAAGCGGGGCAAGGCTGGACTCGGTGAGCGCCACGTCGAAGGTTCTGGCGGTGCCGAGACCCATCACGGGGATCGATTCCCCGCTGGAGGGGATCACCCGCGTTCTCTGCTCGTCCCGGGCCGGGGTGCCGCCGACAGCGGAATCGAGCCCGGCGGCGGACAGCAACGCGAGCACCGCCTGCAGGCTGCGCCGTCTCGAGAGGCTGGTGATCTGTCTGTTTTGATCAGGATTCATCCTGTTTTCTCCTGCGGTCGGTTCGGGGATTGGATCATCGGCTCGGCGTTCAATTCCAAGGCCTTATAGCGACGGCCGAGAAACAAGCCCACCAGAAGCCATGCCACTGCCAGCGGTATCGCGGTCCACGCGATGCCCGCCATGCCCAGCCCGAGTGCCGCCAAGCCGGCGTAGACCCACCCGCTGACGGCATCGCCGGCCCGGTAGACCACGGTGTCGATGAAGTTCTTCGACTTGTACTTGTCCATTCTGGGCAGCACGCCGTACAGCATCTCGCGACCGGGCCGGGCGAGTGCGTAGTTGCCGGCCCGGCGCAGCACCTGGACCACCGCGATCACCACCAGAACCGGCGCCCAGCCGAGAGCCAGGAAACCGGCCGCGACGACCACCGGCACCACCGCGAGCAGCGCAGACACGCCCCATCTCTCCACGATACGGCTGGTGAAGAAGAGCTGCAGGCCTACCGTCAGGGTATTCGTAGCCAGGTCGATCAGGGCAAAGACCCGCGTCTGCGCCGCCGGGTCGTGGAACGCGCCATGGACCATATGGGCCTGTATGAAATACAGGAACGTCGAAGCGGTGGTGTAGAAAACGATGTATACGCTCACTCCCCACAGGTATCGGGAATGCAGCACCCGCGTGAACCCATCCCACCAGCGGCCTTCCAGGGCCACTGTGTCGTCGTTGGCGGACGACGTATGCCGTGACCAGAGCCGGAGGCGCCAGATGCTGAGCAACGCAATGCTCAGCAGCGCGGCGGAGACGAGGAGCAGATTGAACACCCCGACCACGGTTGCCAGGACCGCAGTAAGCGTCGGACCCGTGATTGCACCGACGCTGCCGCCCGCCGCGATGAGGCCGAACAGGCGGCGCGACTGCTCGCGGTTGAAGATGTCCACCATGAAGGACCAGAACACGGATACCACGAACAGGTTGAAGACGCTGAGCCAGACGAAAAACACCCTGGCGGTCACCGCGACAGGGGCGCCGCCGGAGAAGGCAAAATAGAAGCCGAGTACGTTGAGGATGAAGAAGCCGTACACCACCGGCAGCAGCGTCCGGCGCGCGAACCGGGTCGCCGCCCACCCGAACACGGGCACCGCCAGCAGCATCGATACGAAGGTCGCGGTGAACAGCCACGGCAGGTTCGCGAGCCCCGACTGGATGCCCATCTCGTCCCTCACGGGGCGCAGGACGTAGTAGCCCCCCAGCAGGCAGAAGAAATAAAGAAACGACCAGGCGACCGGCCGCCACTCGCCTTCTTCGAGCTTGAGGAGTTCGTAAACCCGTATTTTGACGTTGGTCATGTCCCGTCCGACGTCCGGTGCCGCGCCCCGGACATGCTATGATGGCATGGTGCGGCCGCAGCAGCCCCAATGTAGAAGCGAGCCGCGTCGCGATCAAGCACCCTTTGATATGTACCCCGTGACTACCGGCTGAATTCCATGCGCTGGTCCCGAACCCTGAGCATGGTGGAAGCCCACGCCGAAGGCGAGGTGGGCCGGGTCGTCACCGCCGGTGTGCTGGACCTGCCCGGCGACACCATGCTGGACAAGATGAACTTCCTGAACGAGCAGGACGATTCGCTGCGGCGCTTCTGCGTCTTCGAGCCGCGGGGATACGCCTCCATGAGCACGAACCTGCTGTTCCCGCCGAGTCGACCCGACGCGGATGCCGGATTCATCATTCTTCAGGGCGACAAGGCCCACGCGATGTCGGGCTCCAACTGCATCTGCGTGGTCACCGTGCTGCTCGAAACCGGCTTGGTACCCATGACGGAGCCGGAAACCACCGTGAGGCTCGATACGCCCGCCGGTCTCGTCACGGCCAGGGCGAGCTGCCGCCAGGGCAAGTGCGAGCGGGTGAGCCTGGACATGGTGCCGAGCTTCGTCGAAGCGCTCGACGTCGACGTGGAAGTCCCGGACCTCGGCCGTGTGCGGGTCGACGCCGCCTTCGGGGGAGTGTATTACGCACTGATCGATCCCAGGCAGTTGGGTCTCGAGATCGAGCCGTCCTCGGCACGCGCACTGGTGGACGCCGGCTGCCGTATTCATCGTGCGCTGAATCAGCAGGTGAAGGTCAGTCATCCCCTGTATCCGGGCATCGACGGCTTCTCGTACATGATGTTCGCCGGCCGCCGGGAGGACGGTGAACTGGTGGGCGCCACCATCCTTCCGCCCGGGCGTATCGACCGCTCGCCCTGCGGCACCGGCAACAGCGCGCGGCTGGCGGTGCGTCACGCACGCGGTGAGGTGACGGAAGGAGAGGTGCTGACCGCAAGGTCCATTATCGGCAGCCGCTTCGAGGTCTCTTTCCTCGGCGAGACGGCGGTGGCGGACCGTCCCGCCGTGCTGCCGCGCATCTCCGGGCGGGGATGGATCCACGGTATTCACCAGATCGGCGTCGATCCCAGTGATCCCTACCCGCAGGGATACCTGCTGTCCGACACCTGGGGCGATGCTTTCGACCTGCTGAATTAGATCCTTTCCATCGGACCCGTGGGGACGCAGCCCGCCACCCTCGCCTGGTCCGGGCGACCTTCATGGGGAAGTGGGGAGGCCTCGTTTGTCGCTACGGAGCGAACCGCGATATGCTTGGGTGAATCACTGCCCCAAGCCTTTGACCCTGTGAACCTTGTGAACGCGCAATGACCGAGACCAGTAAATTCATCCTGCCCGACGACGCCCTGCCGAAGTCCTGGTACAACATCGTCGCCGACCTGCCCGAGCCGCCGGCGCCCGTTCTGCACCCGGGAACCGGCCAACCCGTCGGGCCCGCGGACCTGGCGCCCCTGTTTCCCGACGCTATTATCGAGCAGGAGGTCTCGTCCGAGCGTGAGGTCGAGATTCCCCGCCCGGTGCTGGACGTTCTCAGGCAATGGCGCCCGTCTCCCCTGTACCGGGCCCGCCGCCTGGAGAAGAAGCTCGGCACGCCGGCCCGGATTTACTACAAGTACGAGGGCGTCAGCCCGGCCGGCAGCCACAAGCCGAATACCGCCGTCGCGCAGGCTTTCTACAACCGGGAAGCCGGCGTGAAGCGCATCACCACGGAGACGGGCGCCGGGCAATGGGGCTCCGCGCTGGCCCTTGCGGGGGCCTTTTTCGACCTGGAGATCGAGGTGTTCATGGTGCGCGTGAGCTACGAGCAGAAGCCCTATCGGCGCACCTTCATGGAGACTTTCGGAGCGTCGTGCGTTGCCAGCCCGTCCGAGCTGACGCAGGCCGGCCGAGCCATACTCGCCAAGCATCCGGACAGCACCGGCAGCCTCGGCATCGCCATCAGCGAGGCGGTGGAGCGGGCCGCGACGCGGGACGACACCAAGTACGCGCTCGGCAGCGTGCTCAATCACGTCCTCATGCACCAGACCATCATCGGCCAGGAGGCGCTGCGCCAGTTCGAGCTCGCCGACGACTATCCGGACATGGTGATCGCCTGCACCGGCGGCGGCAGCAACTTCGCCGGCATCGCCTTTCCCTTCATCGGCCGCAAGCTGCGCGGCGAGCAGGACATCGAGGTGATCGCCGTCGAGCCGGCCAATTGCCCGTCCCTGACCCGCGGCCGCTACGCTTACGACTTCGGCGACACCGGCCACCTGACACCACTGGTGAAGATGCATACTCTCGGCTCGGCCTTCGTGCCGCCCGGCTTCCACGCCGGCGGCCTGCGCTATCACGGAATGGCACCGCTGGTCAGCCAGCTCACCCATATGGGTGAGATCAAGCCCCGGGCCTACGCCCAGTCGGAGTGCTTCCAGGCGGGCGTGGAGTTTGCGCAGGCGGAGGGAATCGTCCCCGCTCCGGAGGCGAACCACGCCGTGAAAGCGGCGATAGACGAAGCGCTCGCCTGCAAGGAGTCCGGCATCTCCAAGGCGATCCTGTTCAACCTGTGCGGGCACGGCAACTTCGACATGCAGGCCTACGCCGACTACTTCGCTGGCCTGCTGCACGACCAGCCCTACGACGAATCGGAGCTGGCCATGGCCCTGGCCGGCCTCCCGGTGGTGAATACCGTCTGACGGATTCCGCGGCGGAGAGGGAACCTCGTTGGGACATACAGTTCCCTCTCCCACCGGTGGAACGACTCCAGGAACGGAGGAGTTGGAGCGAAGCTGGGGTCAGGGCCGTCCCGAACAACGCCCCCTCACCCCAACCCTCTCCCAAGGGGAGAGGGAGCTGCTGTCCCCTCTCCCGAAGAGAGAGGGAGCCAGAGTCTCTCACCCGCTGGCGGGAGGTTTGTGTAACCGGCGTAGTCCGGGATGGTGAACCTCGTCAAGCTTTGGCCGCCCACGCCTCCACCTCCACGAGCAGCTCGGGCGCGGCCAGGGCGTCGACGATCACCAGCGTGGAGGTCGGCGCGCACTCGTCTCCGAACACTTTCCGGCGGGCGTCACGAAATGGGGTGACGAAGCGGGCGTCCGTCAGGTAGGTCGTCGTCTTGACCAGGTCCCGCTTGCTCATCCCCGCTGCCCGCAGGCAGGCGAGGATATTGCGCATGGCCCGCTCGCTCTGGGCCGCGATGCCGCGTGCGAGCCGGCCCTTGCCGTCCATCCCGACCTGCCCCGAGATCAACAGCCAGCGGGCACCCGCGGGCACTTCGATGGCGTGGGTGTAGGCGCCCAGCGGCGGGTGGACGTTCCCGGGGTTGCCTGACTGATTCATGTTTGGATCCTCGTGATGGTTCAAAAGATACCGGCTTCGAGGCCCGCCGCCATGGCCATTCCCAGCTCCTCGCAAGGACCCAGCCACTCCTTTGTGAAAGTGCCCCGCATGACGACCGGGTCCTGAGCTGCCCGCCAGCGCAGCCCCGCGATGATGCGCTCGACGCTGGCTCTCGCGCCGGTGCCATCGTGGCCGCCCTTGATGAACAGGGCATAGGGCATCCCCTGGGTCTTTTCGAGGCAGGGGTAATAGATGCGCTCGAAGAAGTCCTTCAACGCTCCGCTCATGTATCCGAAGTTCTCGGTGGTGCCGAGGATTACGGCCTCGGCCCACAGCACGTCGCCGGGCCCGGCCTGCAAGGGAGGCAGACTGCGAACGTCCACCCCGGTTACCTCTTCGTGCCGGGCACCCCGGACGACCGCGTCCGTGAGGGCACGGGTGTTCGGTGAGGGGCTGTGGGAAACGATCAGCAGGTGTCGCATGGTCGCGCTGCCGGAAGCCGGTCGCGTCTCTTCGGGGTCCGCCAAACCGCGATTCCTTGACGTTCGTCAAAAAAATGGGAATACGGTGATTCCCCGGAAGGTATCTTAAACGTTTTACCAGCCACATTCACTCGGAGTTTACCTATGCGCATTCGATTTCCCGGGGTTCTTCAGGCGGGGGTATTGCTCTCGGCGCTGACGTTTTCGGCGGGAGCCTACGCCCAGTTCTATATCGGCGCCGGCGGCGGCCAGTCGACCTTTCAGAACACCGAGCGCGTGCAGCAGGCGTGCACCACCGTGGGAGCGACGTGCAGCGTGGATGACAACGACACCGGCTACAAGTTATTCGCCGGCTACCGGCTCGGGCAGTATCTGTCCTTCGAAGGGGGCTACGTCGACCTCGGCAAGGCGAAAGCGACCGCTGCACAACCCGTGACGGCGACGGCCTCCCTCGCCGGCAACGGCGTCTTCGTGGCGTTGCTGCCCCAGATCCCGCTTGGGCCCAGCGGTGCGATATTCGGGCGAATAGGTGTAGCCGCGGTGGACGCCAAGCTGAGTGCGGCGTCGGGCGGTACGAGCCTGTCCGACAGCAGTGGAGCGGCGAGTATCGTGTTCGGCGGCGGGGCTGAGTTTCGCTTGACGAACAATGTCTCGATACGTGGGGAATGGGAGCGATACGCATTCGACGAGACCCTGAATCTCGCGGGCGTGAAGATCAATGCCCCGGACATAGACCTGCTCTCCGCCAGCGTGGTGTTCAACTTCTGATACCGAGCAGCTCTCGTCGTCCCGTGTCCGCATCCCGGCGGCCGGGGCGGCGGGGCCGGTATACCTCCATCATCCCCGCTTCGGCTCTCGTTAGGGAACCTCCGTAGCACAACGGTGATCTTATAATTGGACCGCGCGCGCGTGTTGCACGCGGCGCGCAAGTGTCGGCAACAATATCCACCCCTGGAAGTGCTGAAATAGTCGCCGTACCGTCATAAGATGCGGGTCGGGTGGGAAATTGGTCCCCCTTGGAGACTTGTTCGTGCAGCGCAGCACCCGGGCGCCGCTTTGCGTTCCGGTTGAGCGTCCTGTACAAAGGGGATGCTGCTGGTGGTGCCGGCGGCGGCTGTCTACACTACTAAACCATAATCTGCTGATCCAATGGAGGAACTATGCGAGCTTGGGCCTTCAACTGGCGAAGTATAATGCTTCGAAACCTCTTGGCGGCGCTGCTGCTGCTGCCCGCTTGGGCTCCCGCGTCGATGGCAGCGGAAGGGATCCGGATCGAGTTGAACAAGCTGGAACCCGCGGATTCCGCGTGCCGCGCCTATCTTCTGTTTCAAAACAACACCAAGGGGGACATCCAATCCTTGAAGCTCGACCTGGTCATGTTCAACCCGGACGGGATCATCAACAAGCGGCTGGCCGTGGAAGGCGGGCCGCTGCCTGCGGGCAAGACCAGCGTCAAGTTGTTCGACATAGACGGAGTCTCCTGCAAGTCCGTGCACCGGGTTCTTCTGAACGGCGTTTTGAGCTGCACCGGTCCCCAGGGCGATATCACGGGCTGTCTTCAAATGATCGAACCGTCTTCGCGGAGTGGCGCGGAGTTCTTCAAGTAGCACCTGTGGTTTGAAGCCGGGCGGCGGGGATCGAGGTTGTGTTTGAGCGACTGAATGAGTGGGTGCATCTCGGCGGCCCCGTCCTGGGGCTGCTGCTCGTCATGTCGGTCATCGCGCTCACCATCATACTGGTGAAGCTCTATCAATTCGCGTCCATGCGCGCGGGAAGCAAGGGCTTCGTCGACCAGGTGCTGCAATACTACCGCGCGGGCCACTACGAGGAGGCCCTGAGGATCCTGGCCCGCCGGCGCGGACCCGTCGCAAGGGTCCTGGACGTCGCCATCGTGGGGCATGCCCGCGAGGAGCTCGACGAGGAGCTCGTGCGGGAGGAGGTGCAGCGGGTGGCCAACCAGTACCTGGAGAGGATGCGTGCTTATCTGAGGGGGCTCGAGGTCATCGGCACCTTGAGTCCCCTGTTGGGCCTGCTGGGAACGGTGCTGGGCATGATCGAGGCCTTTCAGCGCCTGGAGCAGGCCGGCAACCGGGTGGATCCCGCCATTCTTTCCGGGGGGATATGGGAAGCGCTGCTGACAACGGCCGCCGGGCTGATCGTGGCGATTCCGACATTGATGATGCTGAACTGGTTCGAAAGGGTCGTTCAAGGCACCGCCCATGCCATCGAAGACGCCGTGACACAGGTTTTCACCTGGTCCGTCCAGCTCCCCGCGAAGCCGCGCGGCGCGGGAAGGTTGCGTGCAACTCGCAGATAGAGGCCCGTCGGCGCGCGACCGCGCCCGCCGAACCGCGGTGAGCCTGACGCCGTTGATCGACGTCGTCTTCATACTGCTCGTGTTCTTCATGCTCGCGTCCACCTTCACCACGGAACAGGTCATTGATATGCTCACGCCGACGACCGCCCGCTCGGCGCGTGACAGCAGGGCGGGCGCCGTGCTGGTCCGCGTTCGGAGCAACGGGAGCCTGGACTTGAACGGTGAGCCACTGACGCGGACCGAGCTGGCACAGCGGGTCGCCGCGTGGTCGGTGTCCGACCGGCCGCGGCGATATCTCATTCAGCCGGAATCCGGCGTTACGACGCAACAGGTCGTGACCCTGGTCGACCTGTTGAAGTCATCCGGGGCTGGCAACGTTTCGTTCACGAGCCCGTAGAGCAATGAGAATCGCGCCGCCCAATGAAGACAGCCGGTCGGAGCTGAGCATCGTTCCCCTGGTCAACGTGGTGTTTCTCCTGCTGGTGTTCTTCATGCTCGTCGGCAAGCTGAACTCACCCGAGCCGCTCGACATTCATCCCCCCCGTTCGATAAGCGGTGAGGACGATACCGGCCAGACCGTCAAGATACTCCTCACCCGTGACGGCAGGGTTGCCGTCAACCAGACGGTTATCCCGGAATCGGAGCTCGGCGCACGCGTTCAGCAGATCCTCGAGGACCAGCCCTCGGCGTCGTTCCAGATCAAGGCTGACGGCAGCGCCGATGCGCAGTGGCTGATCGGAATCATGCAGCATCTGCGCGCCAAGGGCGTGCGGCGATTGACGCTTTTGACCGATAAGGGCAAGCAGTCGTGATTGTCGACGGCATTCAATGGCTCGTCGCGGGATCCATCGCGATCGCCATACATCTCGCCGGCATCCTCTGGTTGACCTTCGCGACTCCGGCTCAGGAGACTCAGCCCCAGCCGACGAGCAGCGAGGGCATCGTGGTGAGCCTTGGTACGGACGCGCGCACCACGGCGGTCAAGGCTGAAGCGGTGAGTCCATCGGAGAGCGCCCCCGTGGCCGCGGCAAGCGAGAAGGCAGAGGAGCCCGCTTCGGTGGCGACCGCGGTCCAGGCACCCGAGCCTGCCGGAGACCAGGTCCCGACTCTTATCGATCTGCAGAAGGTGGATACGGCGCAGGCCGTGGCACCGCAGCCGGTGAAGACCTCCGCCCCGTCTACGCCCAAGGCCGTCAGGCCGCGGACCGTGCAGGCACGTGAGTTGACCGAAGCCGTGTCGCCGCAGCCTGAAACAGCGAGCGTGAAGACGGCGTCCGAATCGAAGCCGGCGGTCACGAGGACGGTAGCGGCGTCGGAGGCGGTCGAGGCCCGGCCGGCGGAGGCCCCGACGGAGAAGGTCGCTCAAACCGTGGTCTCGCGCGCGGAGTCGACGGTCGAAGCCGGCGTTGCCGCCCCGACAAAGGCGAGCGACCGTGCGCCTGCTTCCGAGCACTCGGAGACGCCGGCGGCGGTCCCGGAGCTCCGCAAGCCGCCGGCTGTCGAGGTATCCTCGCTCCCGAAGGCGGCCGTCGGTGTGGCACGCGTCGAGCAGGCGGGGATTTCGAAAGCCGTCGAGAGCGTCGCTGCGGTGCGACCCAGTGTGGCCGGTTCCGGCACTCCCCTGGCGCCGGTGGCGGCGAAGCCCGTCGGGGAAGGGTCGGAAGTCGAAGTGGCGAAGGCACAGGAGCCGGTTGCGGCGGCCCGGCAGGGGACCGAGCCCGCGCTCGCCGAGGCTGCCAAGCCGCAGACCGTTGACTTGGAGAACCTCGAAGAAAAATCAGGTGGTAGCGGGGTCGTCGCGCGCTACGCGGGCGTGTTGAAGGGCTGGCTGCAGAAGAACATGCATTACCCCAGGGCGGCGCGGCTCGCCGGTCAGCAGGGAGAGGTGGTCGTGCGCTTCATTATCGACCGCAACGGTAAAGTGCAGTCCATCAAGCTCGAGTCCCGATCCGGCTTTCCGCTCCTCGACCGGGAAGCGAAGGAGATGATCGAGCGCGGCGATCCGTTTCCGGCGATGCCTGAAGAGATGCCCGGGCAGGAGCTCGAGGTTCGGGTCCCCGTCTCGTTCCACGTCAAGAACGAGACGGCTACCAAAGTGATTCCGCCGATCTACCTGAAGTGAACGCGGGCCCTATGCCTGCGCGGGTTGCTGGTCGTCGAATTCGATGGTGATGCGGCGGTTGCGCTTGCCCTTCTTCTCGATCTTCCTGACGCGTACCGCCCCGATCTCCTCGATGGAGTTCAGATGCGTACCGCCGCAGGGTTGAAGATCCACGCCGTGAATCTCGATCAGCCTCACCCGGCCGCTGCCTCTGGGCGGCTGCACGGATAGGGTCCTCACCAGCTCGGGCTGGGCGTCCAGCTCCTCGTCGCTGATCCAGCGTTTGCTGACCCTGGCGCCCGACTGGATCACCTGGTTGAGCCTGTCGTTGATTTCCTCCTTGTCGAGGGGCTCCGGAGCGTCGAAATCCAGCCGG
Organism: Arenicellales bacterium; assembly: GCA_049583715.1. Classification (GTDB taxonomy): domain Bacteria; phylum Pseudomonadota; class Gammaproteobacteria; order Arenicellales; family JAANXG01; genus JAANXG01. The sequence goes on from JBAUWJ010000004.1 coordinate 23,013, forward strand.
GCGCTGCCGTCCCGGATAGAGCCGCCGGTGACGCCGAAAGGGATTATGGAACACAGGACGTGCATGCAGGTGTGCATCCGCATCAGCCGGTAACGACGGTCCCAGTCTATGGCGGCGGTGAGTCGCTCCCCGCTTTCCGGCGCCGGGCCGCTCTCATCCAATACGTGGGCAATGCCTCGCCCGGTCTTGACAGTGTCCACGACCCGGTACTCCCTGCCGGCGGCGCCCCGCAGGAATCCTGTGTCGCCGGGCTGACCCCCGCCGGTGGGATAAAAGACGGTGCGGTCGAGATAGACCCGGTTGCCGTCCACCGCGGTCACGGCGGCGTCGCAGGTCTCGAGATAGCTGTCTTCTCGGAAAAGTTCGTCGGTCATGGTTTTTGCCAGCGAAAGCCTAATAGAATCGCAATAACGGAAAAGCAGTGAACAGCCAACCCAACGAGCCCGCGCCTCGATCAACGCGCGCGCTCATGACGAAGGGGCGGCCTGCCGGGCGCTGTCCCGCCGTATGGATTAAAAAGCAAAGCCCCCGCGGTTGCAAACGCCTTCCCGGAAGGACGTTCGGGAGCCCCGTCCCCCGACCGCGAACGACCGCCTTAAAGCTGAAGATATGACGAAACAGAAATGGCAGTTCTGGATAGACCGGGGCGGGACCTTCACCGACGTGGTGGGGTGCCGGCCCGATGGCTCACTGGTGACCCGTAAGCTCCTGTCCGAGAATCCCGGCGTCTATGACGACGCGGCGGTTCAGGGCATTCGCGATCTGCTGGGGAAAGAGGGAGGCGGCGGCACTGTGGAGGACAGGATAGAGGCGGTGAAGATGGGCACGACCGTCGCCACCAATGCACTGCTGGAGCGCAAGGGTGACCGCACGCTGCTGGTGATCACGCGGGGCTTCGCGGATGCCCTGCGTATCGGGTACCAGGCCCGGCCGAGGCTCTTCGACCGCCACATCGTTCTCCCGGAGCTCCTGTATGAACGAGTGGAGGAGGTCGATGAGCGCGTGGACGCCGCCGGCGAGGTGCTGGTACCCGTGGACCTGGACGGGCTGCGGCCGCGGCTCGAGCAGGCGCTGCGTGACGGCATTCGGTCGGTGGCGATCGCCTGCCTTCACGCCTACGTCAATGCCGATCACGAGCAACGGATCGCCGCCCTCGCGGCCGAGCTCGGCTTCACTCAGGTTTCCACGAGCCACGCCACCAGCCCGCTGATCAAGCTGGTCGGCCGTGGCGACACCACCGTCGTGGACGCCTACCTTTCACCGATCCTCCGGCGTTACGTGGAGCAGGTCGCGGGCGAGCTGGGCCTTGTTCGTCTGCAGTTCATGCAGTCCAACGGCGGACTCACGGATGCGCGGATGTTCCAGGGCAAGGACGCCATTCTGTCCGGCCCCGCCGGCGGCATCGTCGGTGCGGTGAAGACGGCGGAGCACGCCGGGTTCAAGCAGATCATCACCTTCGACATGGGCGGCACGTCCACCGACGTGGCCCACTACGACGGCGAGTACGAGCGCGCCTTCGAGACACTGGTGGCCGGCGTGCGCATGCGGGCGCCGATGATGCACATCCACACCGTGGCCGCCGGGGGCGGCTCCATGTGCCTGTTCGATGGGGCCCGTTTTCGCGTCGGACCGGAATCCGCCGGGGCGAATCCGGGGCCGGCGTGCTACCGCAAGGGCGGTCCGCTGACCGTGACCGACTGCAACGTGATGCTCGGCAAGCTGCAACCGAAGTTTTTCCCCAGGGTGTTCGGCCCCGGGCAGGACGAGTGGCTGGACGCGGATATCGTTCGCGGGAAGTTCGACGAGCTGGCGCGGCGCATCGAGGAGGCCACCGGTAGCGCGCGCGAGCCGGTGGAGGTGGCGGACGGTTTCTTGAAGATCGCCGTCGAGAACATGGCCAACGCCATCAAGAAGATCTCGGTGCAGCGCGGCTACGACGTCACCGGCTACACGCTGGCCTGTTTCGGGGGAGCCGGAGGCCAGCACGCCTGCCTGGTCGCCGACGCGCTGGGCATGAAGAAGGTTCTGCTCCATCCCTTTGCGGGGGTTCTCTCCGCCTACGGTATGGGGCTGGCGGACGTCCGCGCCATGCGTGAGCAATCCATAGAGCTGCGCCTCGATGGGGACGCGATGGGGCAGATCGGGCCGGTGGTGGAGCAGCTCGCGGAGCAGGCGCGCGGGGAGCTGCTGGCCCAGGATGAGCCCGCCGGGCGCATCCAGCTTCATCGAAGGCTGCACGTTCGCTACGAAGGCTCGGATGTGGCCCTCGAGGTGCCCTACGGCGCACCGGCGGACATGATCGAAGCTTTCAAGACCGCGTACCGCGCCCGCTTCGGCTTCGTCATGGGTGACAAGCCGCTGATCGCGGCCGCCGCCGTCGTGGAAGCGGTGGCCGGCCACGAGACGGTCTCCACGGACTCCCGTGTCTCCCCCACGGGTGAAGGCCCGCGGGAGGTCGAGGTGGTTCAGGCCTACATGGCGGGCCGCCGTCAGGCGACGCCTGTATACCGGCGCAGCGACCTCAACGAGGGCGATCTGCTGCGCGGACCGGCGATCGTGGTGGAGGATACCGCCACCACGGTGATAGAGCCCGGGTGGCAGGGCGAGTGCACGCGATACGGCAATCTGCTGCTGACCCGGGTGGAGGCCCTCGCGCGCACCGAGGCGATCGGCACTCACTGTGATCCGGTGATGCTGGAGGTCTTCAACAACCTGTTCATGTCCATCGCCGAGCAGATGGGCTACACGCTGCAGAACACCGCCTTCTCGGTGAACATCAAGGAGCGGCTCGACTTCTCCTGCGCGATCTTCGACGCCGCGGGTCAGCTCATCGCCAACGCGCCCCACATGCCGGTGCACCTGGGATCCATGGGGGAGAGTGTGCGTGCCGTGATTCGCAACAATGAAGGTTCCATCCGCCCGGGGGACGCCTACGTGTTGAACGCGCCTTACAACGGCGGAACTCATCTCCCGGACGTGACGGTCATCACGCCGGTGTTCGACGAGGCCGGTGAAGAGATCCTGTTCTACACCGGATCGCGCGGCCACCACGCCGATATCGGCGGTATCACGCCGGGCTCCATGCCGTCGGACTCCCGGACCGTCGAGGAGGAAGGCGTGTTGATCGACAACTTCAAGCTGGTGGACGAGGGGAGGCTGCGGGAGCGGGAGTTTCTCGAGCTGCTGGGATCAGGCGACTACCCGGCCCGGAATCCACAGCAGAACATGGCGGATCTCCAGGCCCAGATTGCGGCCAACGAAAAGGGCATACACGAACTCAGGAAGATGGTACGGCATTTCGGGCTCTCCACGGTGCAGGCCTATATGGGGCACGTCCAGGACAACGCCGAGGAGTCCGTCCGGCGGGTGATCCACGTTCTGAAGGACGGCGAGTTCGCCTACGACATGGATGACGGCTCGGTGGTGAAGGTGCGCGTTGCCATAGATCGCGAGCGCCGCCGGGCAACGGTGGACTTCTCCGGCAGCAGCCCGCAGCGCCCCAACAACTTCAACGCCCCCGCCGCCGTCTGCCGGGCCGCGGTGCTGTACGTGTTCCGGACGCTGGTGGACGACGAGATACCCATGAACGAAGGCTGCCTGAAGCCGATTGATCTGATCATCCCCGAAGGATCGATGCTCAATCCGACCTACCCGGCGGCGGTGGTGGCGGGCAACGTGGAGACCTCGCAGGTGATTACCGACACCCTGTATGGTGCGCTCGGGGTGCTGGCGGCGGCCCAGGGGACGATGAACAACACGACCTTCGGAAACCAGAGGTACCAGTATTACGAGACCGTATGCGGCGGTTCCGGCGCCGGGCCCGACTTCGACGGTACCTCCGCCGTGCACACCCACATGACCAACTCGCGGCTCACGGATCCCGAGGTGCTGGAGCTGCGCTACCCCGTGCGGGTGGACAGTTTCGAGATCCGACGCGGATCCGGCGGCGCGGGCCGGCACCGGGGCGGCGACGGCACCCGGCGGCGGCTGCGCTTCCTGGAGGAGATGGACGTGGTCATCCTGGCGAATCACCGCAAGGTGCCGCCTTTCGGGCTGGATGGCGGGCAGCCGGGGGCCTGTGGGCGGAACTGGGTGGAAAGGACCGACGGCTCCATGGAGGAGATGACCGCCACGGATCACCGCCGAATGCAGCCCGGCGATGCGTTCGTGCTGGAGACACCGGGTGGCGGAGGATTCGGCGAGCCTTGAGCTGAAACCCGGCCAATACTGATGGGACGTACAGTACGGCGTCGAAGCGGTTTTCGACTAGAATGTTCACCCGATCCCCACCCTTGGCCGCCCCATGGCAGACGCAGCCGAATACTGGTTCGCGGAAGGAACCTACGCCTTCAAGGCCGGCATACCCCTGAACGAGCTCGTCCGGCACTATCCGGAGAGGGACATGAGTCCGGGCGAATGGAGTGCGCTGGAGCGCGGATGGGTGACCCAGCACACCAGGACGCTGGAGCAAAGCGGCCAGGCGCGCCTTTTTCAGTGACGCCCGAGGGGCCGTTCCTACAGGAGCGAATCGGGCATAGGGCCATCGCCCGCCCGCAAGGCGAGTTCAGGTCTGATTGACCGCCTTCGGCGCGTCGGAGTCAGTTTCGTCGATCGCTGGAAACCGCTCGCGATAGCGGATCATCTCCCACCACGTGGGCGCCCTCAGCGCCGGATCGTTCAAATTCAACCAGTGCCGCTTGCCCCCGCGCGTCTGCACCAGGATACGGTTTTCGTCGCGGTCCAGCACCGTCCAGAATTTCTTGACCAGATAGCTGTAGCTCTCGCCGTGGTTGGACGGCGAGATGTCCTCCGCCCTGGGTCCGGGATGGGCGCTGAACTTGGTTTTGGTGAAGACGACCGGATCGCCTCGTTGAAACTGCTCTGCACGCATTAACCTGCACCGAAAAAGGTATTACTATATATATAGTATTACTATTATTGAGAACCAATGCAATACTCAACCATATAATTAAATAATACACATATTCCGCTGATTATAAAGAGACTTTCTGGCATCGCAGGGCATTGCTCCATGATGCGAGAAAAATGAAGCGGATCCGACTGCAGGGATTTCCTTAGCTTTATCAATAACTTGCATCGATAAAACGCACTCCCGTGCGGCACCCCGCCCGGAAAGCCAGGAAACCCGCCCGTTTGCTAGGGATACAGGCGCGTCGTGTCCCAGGCGCCATCGCGCCACAGGAAGCGGATTCGGTCGTGCAGCCTGTTGGCTCGTCCCTGCCAGAATTCAATGGCCTCGATGCGAATCCGGAATCCTCCCCAGAAATCGGGCAGGGGTACGGGCCCGCCCTCGAACCTGCGCTTCATCTCGCGCTCGCGATCCTCGAGGACGGATCGGTTCTCGAGGGGACGGCTCTGGCGGGAAGACCAGGCACCGATCTGGCTGCCGCGGTCGCGGGAATGGAAATATCTCTCCGACTGGCCCTGATCGACCCGCGACACCGTCCCCTCTATCCGTACCTGCCGCTGCAGCACGGCCCAGTGGAAAACCGCCGCCGCCCGCGGATTGGATCGCAGCTCCTCGCCCTTGCGGCTCTCGTAGTTGGTGTAGAACACGATGCCGCGATCCTCGATCTCCTTCAGCAGCACCATGCGCGCGGACGGACGCCCATCCACCGTGCAGGTGGACAGGCACATCGACTCCGCGAGGAAGATGCCGGATCTCCTGGCCTCGGAGAACCATTCGCTGAACAGTATAATGGGGTCGCGCTCGGAGATATCGGACGGCAGGCCGGTCAACAGGCCCTTGCCGGCGGTGAATCCCCTGCGAAACAGTGATCTTACGGACATATCGAATGCATGAATATCTGGCGGACGAGTTGGCATGCCCCCGGGTCCGGGTCTCGATGGGCCGGTTGGCCCGGACCGTGATTGTACGGATATACAGGGCGCTTCGCTTCTCTGCCCGCCCCCGGACCATTCCACGACAACTCAACCCGGAGTGCGGATAGAACCCATGACGATAGAAGAAGGCAAAATGGCCCCGCAATTCACGCTTCAGGACGCCGGCGGGAACAAGGTCGCGCTCAAGGATTTTCGCGGACGCAACGTGATCGTCTATTTCTACCCGAAGGACGACACCCCCGGATGTACCAAGGAAGCCTGCGGCTTTCGGGACCTGTGGAAGGACATCGAGAAGGAGGGCACGGTGGTCCTCGGTATATCCCCCGACGACGGCCGGTCCCACAGCCGCTTCGCCGCCAAGTACAAGCTCCCGTTCACGCTGCTCTCGGACCCGGAACGGAAAGTCATGGCCCGGTACGGTGCGTGGGGCGAGAAGATGATGTACGGCAGGAAGACCACGGGCGTCATCCGTTCCACCGTCTGGGTCGGGCCGGACGGGAAAGTGGTCAGGCATTGGCGCAGGGTAGCCAAGGCGGCGGATCATCCGCTGAAAGTCCTGGAGGCCCTCAGGGCCGGCGAGTAGGCGGCGACGGGACTGCCACCTTCGCCCAGCCTCCCGTCATGCCTTTGCTCCAACCGCCGGCCGCGGCGCACGGGCCGCCGCCTTTCCTGGTAAAGTGGCCCCCGCATCCGCCGAGTCGGCAATCCACGAGAGGTCGCCCATGTCCGTGAAGCCCGAGCCTCGCCGCAGGTCCGTTTCCATCAATACCCTCAAGCGCATCAAGGAGCAGGGCGAGAAGTTCGCCTGCCTGACCGCCTACGACTACTGCTCGGCTTACGCGGTGAGCACCCATGGGGTGGACGTGATACTGGTCGGTGATTCCCTGGGGATGGTCATACAGGGGCACGACAGCAGCCTGCCGGTGACGATCGAGGATGTCGCTTATCACACCCGCTGCGTGAACCGGGGCAATCAGGGTGCGTTCCTGATCGCCGATCTGCCCTTCATGAGCTATTACTCCGAGCTCAAGTCTCTGGAGAACTCCGCGGTGCTGATGAGAGAGGGCGCCCAGATGGTCAAGCTGGAAGGCGGCGCCTGGTTGGCGGACTCCACCCGGCTGCTGGTGCGGCATGGCATCCCGGTGTGCGCGCACATGGGCCTGACGCCCCAATCCATCAACCATCTGGGTGGATACCGGGTCCAGGGCCGGGATCCCAAGAAGGCCCAGGCGATCGTCGATGAAGCCCTGATCCTGCAGGACGCCGGCGCGGACCTCATCCTGCTCGAGTGCGTCCCGGTCGCCCTGGCACGGGAGATCACGCAGCGCCTGAGCGTGCCGGTGATCGGCATTGGTGCCGGGCCGCATACCGACGGCCAGATCATGGTATTGCACGACATGCTGGGTCTTTACCCCGGCCGGCCGGCGAAATTCGTCAAGAACTTCCTTGCCGGGCAGATCGAGGGTGTCCAGGGTGCGATCGCTGCTTACGTGGAAGCGGTCAAGAGCGGCAGCTTCCCGGGGCCGGAACAGTCCTACGAATGAAGCCCCGGGGCGCGCGGCGGCCGGCCGGCTTGCCGGTCAGCCCTGACGCTCTCCCCACAGCCACGACCAGCCGCGGCTTTGCTTGTGCTCGCGGACGTCGACGGTGGTGAACTTGCGTTCCGTGGGCCCGATATAGAGCTGTCGGGGCCGTCCGATGGAGACCGCGCCTTCCTCCATCATTTCCTTCCAGTGGGCGATCCAGCCCACGGTGCGGGCGATGGCGAATATCACCGTGAACATATGCATCGGTATGCCCATGGCCTTGAGGATGATCCCGGAATAGAAGTCGACGTTGGGATAGAGCTTGCGCTCGACGAAGTATTCGTCCTCGAGAGCAATGCGCTCCAGCTCCATGGCGACTTCCAGCAGAGGATCGTCGATACCAAGATTCTCGAGAACCTCGTGTGCGGTCATCTTCATGACCTTGGCACGCGGGTCGAAGTTCTTGTAGACGCGGTGGCCGAATCCCATCAGGCGGTACTGATCGTCCGGGTCCTTGGCCCGTGCCACGAACTCGGCAATCCGGTCCTTGCTCCCGATCTCCATCAACATCTTCAGCACCGCCTCGTTGGCGCCGCCGTGAGCCGGTCCCCACAGGGACGCGATGCCGGCGGCGATGCAGGCAAAGGGGTTCGCACCGGAGGAGCCGGCCAGCCTGACGGTTGAAGTGGAAGCGTTCTGCTCGTGGTCGGCGTGGAGGATCAGGATGCGGTCCATGGCCCGGATCAACACCGGGTCCGGGTTGTACTCCTCCGCCGGCACCTTGAACATCATCCTCAGGAAATTCTCGGCGTAGGTGCAGTCGTTGTCCGGATATATGAAAGGCTGGCCGAGCGAGAACTTGTACGCGTTCGCGCCGATGGTGGGCATCTTGGCGATCAACCGGTGGGACGCCGTCATCCGCTGCAGCGGGTCGTTGATGTCGGTGCTGTCGTGATAGAAAGCCGAAAGCGCGCCCACGATGCCGACCATGATCGCCATCGGATGGGCGTCGCGCCGGAACCCGCGGAAGAACTGAATGAGCTGTTCGTGCAGCATCGTATGGTGGGTGATATCGCGATCGAACTCCTCCTTCTCCTCCGGGGACGGCAGCTCCCCGTGCAGCAGCAGATAGCATACGTCCAGGTAATCGCTGTGCTCGGCCAGGTCTTCGATAGAGTAGCCTCGATGGCGAAGAATGCCTTTCCCCCCGTCGATGTAAGTGATCGCCGAGGAGCACGCTGCCGTCGACTTGAAGCCGGGATCGTAGGTGAACACCCCGGCCTGGGAATAGAGGCTGCGAACGTCGATGACGCGGGGTCCTTCGCTGCCTTCGAGAACCGGAAGCTCGTAGGATTTTTCGGTCATGTTGTCGTACAGCGTGAAATAGTGCTGACGCTGCTCTTCGTTGCCTTTCGGATCTGTCATTGGATTCGTCCTCTCTTATGCGTACGCGGTCGTAAACACGACCGGTGAAATCTATTCCCGGAAGCTCGGGTTACGGTCTATGGGACAACAGTCGCCCGCGGGTGATTCCGCGCCGGCCGTTCGCTGCCCCCGCGGAGCCCGCGGTCAGCTTTCCGTCCATGCTCAAGGCTCGAGACCTTTCAGCCATTCGAAAATGGCGGTGAAGCGGTCGCGGGTGGATTTGGTGAGCTCCGGCCGGAGGCGCTCGACGTTGTCCGCGAACAGGCGTGCGGGCCTGCGATGATTGAACCGGATGTCCTCGGCCAGGACCCCGTCGCCTTCGAGGTAGTCCGCGACCCGGTCTCTCAACCTGACGCGATCGCTGCGAAGATTCGTGACTCGAACCGGTTCCTTCAGATAGCTGCGATAAGCCGCGTTGACGAGATTGATATAGAACACGATATCGAACAAGTCCTCGATGCCGGCTTCCCGCGTTTGTGAAAAGGCGGTCATGGCCCTGACCTGCGCGTCGGGGAGAAGCTGCTTGTCCCGGAAGGCGTCGAATATTTCCTTGTCTCCGGTCCCGATGCTGCCGAGGACGGCGGTGATCCGGGGCTCCTCGGCGTCGCTGTCCTGCCCGAGCAGGCTGGGTATGTTCTCGACGCCGCCCACGGGGATCACGACCCACCCCTCGAGGCCTGCGTGGCCGGAAGACGACTGGGCACGTGACATCGCCCGCAGGTACAGGGAATCGGCGACATCCTCGACCAGGAGCTGCTTGGCGATCCGCGGTTTCTCGGGAGCCTGGGTGCCGCGTTGCATCAGGTCGAGCGGCATCAAGCTCTCATAGGAAACCTGCGTCGCGTCCTCGGTGACCTTCGTTCCCTGGCTTATCCCCCGGCCCTCCTCGTCGCCTTCCCCGTTCTCCGGGACGTGTGAGGTATCTTCCACGTACCGCAGGCGCTGAGGCTTGTCGGGGTCCACCATGAACGGTGAGTGGGTGGTGTAGATGAGCTGGTGAACGGGGCTGAGCTTCTGCTCGAAGAAGCGCAGCAAGTCGGCCTGCGCCCGGGGATGCAGCGACAGCCCCGGCTCGTCGAGCAGCAGTATCAGGGGGATTCCCGATTCCTTGAGCTGCGAATACCAGGCCAGGAAGGAGAAGAACCAGACGAACCCCCGGGAACGTGCGCTCAAGAGGGTCGAGTGGGAGTGTGCCGGATCGAACACGCTGGTCCAGATATACATGCCGCCGGCCTCGCCGTTTGGATCATCAGGGTTGGCGGGTCTGACGTCGAACTTCACCTGCAGGTCGGGGTTCTGCGACCAGTACTTGAACATCTGTGTGCTGATGGTCGTGCCCGCGCCTTCCAGCTTGTTGATGAGGAGCTGGGTTCGCCCGGGATTCAGAAGCTGCTTGACGTCGAGCCGCGCCAGCTTCATCAGGCCGAGCATGGCGTGGTCCGATGTGTTCAGGGTGTCGGCTTCCAGTCGTTCCTTGAGGGCCTGCAGGTCCTCCTGCCCGCGCAGTTGGTAATAGTCGTTGAAGTAGACGAACTTGGGGAGCTTCGGCCTCAGGTAGTTCAGGTAGATATACCGGTCGAGTCCCTGCTTCTGAATGACCTCGAGGCTGTCCACGAGCTCTCGGATGGCGGGGACGCCGGTCGCCGCCTGCTCCAGGTACTTTGCGAGCTCTCCGAAATTGAAGCACTCGAAAGTCCCCTCGCTGATCTCGGTCGGCAGCTCGAGGTTCCTGACAAAGAACTTGTAGGCCGCCTCGGTGTTCACGTCCAGGAAGAAGCTGCGGACGTTGTCGTAGCCCTTCGAAACCGTGAGCACGGTGCTGTTCAACGCATCGGGTCCGAAATCCTCGGAGATGCCGCCCAGCTCTTCGTCGTCGAGCTCGAACTCGGCGCGGGTCACGGTCGCCGGCTGCCGCTCTCCCCCTGACAGCTCGAATTCGTACTGCTCGACTCCGGAGCGGGGGAAATCATCTACGACGTCGTAAGCCGACTCGGATTCAATGACGGGATTGAGCTTGTACAGCGCTCGCAACAATGCCGTCTTGCCCGCCTCGTTCTTTCCGATCAGGCAGGTCAGGTCGCCCACCCGGATGGGGTTGGAGGTCTGGACGCATTGGAAGTCCGTGACTTCGAATCTGATGAGCTTCATATGTGTTCGCTATGTCCTCGATTACTGAAGCGTCGCTTGAGGTCGGCGAGCAAGTCTACTGGTGCCGATCCCTCAGGTCGAGCCGTCGCTCCCCGGCGGGATTCCTGCCATGGTAGAGGATGATATACCCACGGCGTCTGCCGGAAGTCGCCGGTAGGGCGGCGCCTATCTGGTTGCCGCCTTCCGGAGCAGACGAACCACGTCAGTGTGCCCGAACGAGCGCGCCTCTTCCAGCGGGCTCACGCCGTGACTGTTTCTGGTGCTCACGTCCGCTCCATGGGCCAGGAGCTCGGAGACGATCTCGTAATGGTCCTTGCTGGCGGCCTCGAAGAGCGGTGTCTCGCCGCCCAGGGCCGCCGGGTTGGGGGATGCTCCCGCGTCGAGGAGCAGCACCACGGCACGGAGCTCGCCGTGCTTTGCCGCGTAGTGCAGCGCCGTCATACCGTACTTGTCATGCGGGTTGAGCTTGGCGCCTTCCGAGACCAGGTATCGCAGGGTCGGAAAATGCAGATTGGCGGAAGCGGCCACCAGCGGCGGAGTGCGGTCGGTGCCGGGCATATCGATATCGGCGCCGGCGCGAACCAGCGCTTCCACGACGCCGATGTGCCCGTAGGCGCTCGCTTCGCTCAGCGCAGTCGCCCGACCGCTGCCACGGCGGTTTGGATCGACTCCGGTGTGGAGCAGGCGCTGTACCTGGGCCAAGTCGCCGCTGCGCGCCGCACCGATCAGAGCTTCTGTGGCGCTTTGCGCCGCACGTGATTCGCCGGGGCAGGGGCCCGATACGCAAATGACGATGACAAGCAGGACCAGACGGGAAGCGGTTCGCAGCATGAGAGAAATCGCTCCCCGGGCTATTCCTGGTCCTTGGTCTTGTCCGTCTTCTCGTCGTAGATCTGCATCTCGCGCTGCACGTCCTTGATACGAGCCTCGATGCTGGCTTTTGCGTACTCGCTGCCGTCCACGTACTTCTGGGCCAGCTTCAATTGCCGGTATGCCTTCGGCAGGTCCGCGCGCAGGTAGTAGTATTCCGCCAGATCCTGGTGGGCAACGAGGGAGTTTCCCATTTCTCCTTCCGCGCGCGCCAGCAGCGAATAGAGCTGTGCGTCGTCCTTGTCGGTGAGCAGGCGGTGCTTGAGAAGACGCTTGGCCTGCTCGTAGTGCTTGGTCTGGACCAGCGCCGTCGCGTAGTAAATGTCGAGCGGGCGGCTGTCCGGCCACCGCTCGTGGCTTTGTGCGAAGTCCCCGATCGCTTCGTCGAACCTGCCCGCGGCCATCAATATGTTGCCGCGCGCCGCCTGGTAGCGCATCGAATCGGGGTACTGCTGAATCAGCTTTCCGATGACCTGTATGGCCTCCTTGTGGCGGCCGGCCCTGGAAAGTGCCAGCGCGTAGCCATAGCGTTCGGCATTCTCACTCTCGTACTTGCCCGACTTGAGGTTGGCGGCGAAGCGCTCGGCCGCGGCTTCCGGATCGTCGGAGTACATGGCCCTGATCTTGGCTCGCACGTGATAGAAGTCTGTTTCGTCGGGGGGCTTGGGCCTCGGATACTGGTCGGCGCGGACTTCCGCGTCGGCGATACGGTTCGGGGTGAGGGGATGGTCGCGGAGAAACTCGACGCCGCCGGTATCGGAGTTGCGGGACCAGCGCTCCAGGACCTTGAAGAATTGCGCCATGGCGTGCGGATCGTAGCCGGCCTCGGCCATGGTGTGGATTCCCCTGTCGTCGGCTTCCTGCTCGAAGCCGCGCTGGTAGCGAAGCTGATTCGAGATCGCCGTCGCGTTGGCGCCGACCACCGCCGCCGAGCCTGCCTGTCCGCCAAGTAGTATCGCCGCGACCAGAGCCCCCAACAGCTTGAACCCCTGGCCCTTGGTGTCCTCGACCATCTGCGAAAGGTGGTGCTGGGTGATGTGCGCGATTTCATGAGCCATCACGGCAGCCAGCTCCGGCTCATTCTCCGTGGCCATTACCAGACCGGTATTCACCACGATGTATCCGCCGGGAACCGCGAAAGCGTTGAGCTGGGGGTCGCGGATCAGGTAGAAGTGGAAAGCGTCGTTCGGCTCGTCGCTGTGTGACGACAGGCGGTGTCCGAGCTCGTTGATGTACTGCGTGAGCTCCGGGTCGGTGATGAAGTCCATGGTTTGCCGGGCCTGGCGCATGAACTGGCGTCCGAGCTTCTCCTCGTCCATTTTCGACAGGCCCATCGTGCCCCGCCCCAGCGTGGGAAGATTTTCCTGGGCGACGGCTGCGCCCGGCACCGCGCCCAGGGACACGGCCATGACGGCCGCCAGGCACGAGGCTTGGAGAACTTTCCTCAGCATATCGGGTAGTATCGCTTCAGCGGTGGATTGACGCAATTTCCGGAGGGAACCCAGGGGTTGTGCGCAGCGGTGAGCGGGCGGCAAACGAGTCACGCGGAAAAACGAATCGGATTGATTGTAGATGACGCCTCTCGTAATGTACGGGTGCATTTCTCCGGTTTCGAGAACCTCGAGGTCGTGAAGATCCGAGGGTCCTCACCGGAGGTCGTTGACGGTTTGGCACCGGACCATCCAGCGGGTACAAACATGAGCCATTCAGACGAACAATTGGACGCCAGAGGCCTGCGCTGCCCGCTGCCCATCCT
>JBAUWJ010000005.1:0-1681 GCA_049583715.1 Arenicellales bacterium
CCCGTCGCGCGTCGAGGCGCCCGATTTCGCCCATTTGTTGCCGGAGGAGATTCGGCCGTTTACACGGTCGATCGTGGATGCCGAGCACCTGTCGTTCCTGCAGGGATCCGGGCACGGTGGTTCCCACCCGCACTTGGTGAACGAGTTCATCAGCGCGCTGGTGGCGGATCGAGACCCCTGGCCCAACGCAGCGACGAGCGCGAATTGGACATGCGTCGGGATTTTAGCCCATGAATCTGCGCAAGTTGGGGGTGAGATTCGCCGGCTGCCGGAGTTTACATTGAAGTGATGTGCGGAAAAGCCTCTCGCCAAGGCGCTAAGGCGCTAAGGCGCAAAGAATGAACATCGCGGCGACCGGTACGTGCGCCGTCGCGCCTTTGCGTGAAATCTCGAACTGTGCTTGATCCAAATCTGATGATGAGAACCAGCAGACTGCTTTTTGATTGTGTTTTGTTGATCTTGGGTTCGGCATCGGCGGTGTATGCCGCCGAGAAGCATACCGTCCATTCATCTAACCAGACGCAGCTCACGGGAAAAACCTCCAGCGGCTACCGGGCCAGCTCGCAGGATGGCCAGGTGCTCAACTTGGATTTCGAGAAGGGTGATTTAGCGGACTGGACCGCGCAGGGCGACGCATTCAAAGGTCAACCGGTCGAAGGCGATACGGTCCATGCGCGGCGGGCGGATAGCGTAAGCGGTCACCATGGGAAGTATTGGATCGGGACGTACGAGCGAGGCGGCGACAAGCCGGAAGGCACGCTGACGTCGGTCACTTTTCCGGTGACGCACCCGTATGCGAGTTTCCTGGTCGGTGGCGGCGCGGGAGCGGGGGAACGCGTGGAGCTGGTCCGCGCGGATACGAATGCGGTCATCTTTCAGGATCGCGGCCGAAATGTGGAGAACATGCAGCGGGTCGTCGCCGACCTGCGCAAGTTCGTTGGCAAAGAGATTTATATTCGCGTGATCGATGAGGAAAGCGGCGGCTGGGGCCACATCAACTTCGACGACTTTCGTTTTCATGACAAACGGCCGGCGGTTCACGAGCGGCCGGTGGTAGGCAGGCCGGATATCTATCCCTACGCCGGTTTGCCGGCGGAGAAAGCGGCCCAGGTGATGAAGGTCCCGGACGGTTTCTCGGTGTCCGTGTCGGCCGCTGAGCCCGATGTAAAACAGCCGATCGCGATGGCACTGGACGATCGCGGGCGACTGTGGGTGGCCGAGGCCTACGCCTATCCGGTTCGGGCGCCAGAAGGTCAGGGGCACGACCGCATTCTTATCTTCGAAGATACCAACGGGGACGGCCGTTTCGACCAACGCAAGGTGTTCACTGATGGGCTAAATCTGGTGAGCGGTTTGCAGGTCGGGTTTGGCGGCGTGTATGTCGGCGCCGCACCCTACCTGCTATTCATCCCGGATCGAAACGGCGACGACATTCCGGATGGCAAGCCACAAGTGTTGCTCGACGGCTGGGGTTACCAGGATACGCATGAGACACTCAATACGTTTACTTGGGGTCCGGATGGTTGGCTGTATGGCTGTCAGGGCGTGTTTACCCATTCGCGAGTGGGAAAACCGGGCACGCCGTACGGCGAGCGGGTGCCGATCAACGCGGGTATATGGCGATATCATCCGATTCGACACGTGTTTGAAGTTTTTGCCGAGGGATTGAGCAACCCGTGGG
>JBAUWJ010000006.1:0-18355 GCA_049583715.1 Arenicellales bacterium
CCCGGTTCAGCGCTATCGCGCTCCGCGACGGCTGATCAAAGTTCACCTGCTCCCCAGCACCAATGCTGAAATCCTCCCACTCCACACCCAACCGCTCGCTGCCCTGCTTGACGTCCAATCGGCTCGAAGACGTGTGAACAATCACCCCCGTCCCAGACACCACACGACCGCCCGTCGGGTTCGCCTCGACCGGCACTACAACGAGAAAAAAAACAGCGAGAAATAAGAGAAGAAAACAGACCAGGGCAGGAAAACGCCCGACAACACAAGGCCAAACCGGCGTGAACACTCGATCAGTCGAACTGTTTCTATCGGTGCCGTGCACCCGCTCGGACCCCCAGGGATTGGCGCGTCAGCCTGAATATTCTAGCCCAGTTCGCACCACCATGCTTCGGCGTCAGAGGACCCCGGCCGCCTTCGGCTCAATGGGACATAGCGTCAATCCGACCGTTGGGATCTGACTCCTACCGGGGTTCCCGGGGATTGTTCGTCCGTCGGAGATCGCGGGGCCGCCGCAAACACCTTCTCATACAAGTCCGCGCCATAGCTGGTCTGCAAAGGCGGGCCCTCGATCAATTGGAAAGTCCGTGCACCGCCCGCGCCTCTTTCTGCTCTCAGAAACAGTGTGTCCTTCGTACCCTTCGTCTGGAAGCGGCGGGCGAACTCGTACAGATGCGACACGAAGAACATCTTGACGCCGTTCTCGAGCAGCGCGCTGACGATCTGCCCGGCGATCTCCGATCCCTCTCTTTCATTGGAGCTCGAAAACGACTCATTGAACAGCAGCATCGAATTCGGCTTGAGCGCATCGATGATGTCGCTCATCCTGCCGAGCTCCTCGTCCAGCTTGCCGCTCTCCATGGCCGCGTCCTCCTCCCTTCGGTAATGCGAGAACAGGCCGTCGCTGACGTTGGCGCAAAAGGATTCGGCGGGTACGAACATGCCGCACTGCATCATCAACTGGGATACGCCTACGCTGCGCAGGAAGGTCGACTTTCCGCCCTGGTTGGCGCCCGTGATGATGACGAGGTCCTTGTCGTCGGCAGCCGTGTCATTGCCCACCACGGTCCGCCCCATCGTCAAGGCCAGGCAGACGTCGTAGAGCCCTTTGCAGGTATGCCGGCGCTCGGCCGCGGGCGCGGGCACGGGAAAGCAGACCAGCTCTCCCAGCGAGGAGAGCCGCTCGGACAGATTCAGGCAGCCCACATAGAAGGCCAGCTCCACTCGCAGGACGTTGACGAAGCTTTCGATGTGATCCGCCGACTGCGCCAGGGCGTTCGCCACCAGGTTGATTCCCCGGTCCTGCAGCTCAGACAACGCCCTGCTTCCGTTGTAATCCCGGGGATGGATGCGAAAACCGTATACCGGTCCGGTTCTCGTAAAGACGCGCTCCAGCAGGTTCCGGCTCGGCTCGTTCGGCCGGCGCAAGACGTAGTCAGCACCTTCGTTTCCCTTTCCCGGCACGGCGCTCACCAGTACGCCGCCACCGAACTTCAATCTCTTGAGATGCGCCCGCACCACGGCAAGATACTCGTCATCCAGCTCTTCCTCGATCATGCTGAAGAACCTCTTGAAGCCCGCCGATTCGAAGTCGCCGGCGTGCGCATCGGCGATCTCTCGCAGCTCTCCGAGCAGGTCGACATACATTTGCAGCACGTCTCTCGCGCCGCTCAGGATTCCCGCCGGGTACTTGCTGAAGACGCCTCGCCAGTGCTTCCTTTTCCTTTCCAGGGCCTGCACCGGAATCTGATAGATCCGCCGCACGACGTCGGCATTCCGCAGGCAGTCCTGCAGGACGCTCTGGCGATAACGTATCGTATCGAGGTCGACCGGATTCGCCAGGACGGCTTTGCGGGCGACCTTGAACAGGAACTCGTCGCCCACCGCCATGGCGTCGAACAGGGTGTTCAGCTCGAGGTCCTGCACGAGGGCTTCCTCGCCGGCCGGCGCCGGCTGCGCGAGGTCGAAGTCCTGCTCCGGATGCATGAGGAACACCTTCATGATTTCATGCGCTCCTTCACGCCGGCATAGGTCAGCCGGTATCTTTCGGCGATGGACATCGCGTAGGCCAGACCGTCGGCGGGCCTCCTCAGGATCTTGAATGTCCGTGAAGCCGGGTCATCCGGAACGACGGTGGCCATCATGCTCACCACCCGCTCGTCCGCGGCGGCGATCTCGTCGATGAACGTCACCCAGACACACAGCAGGTCCAGCCCGACGATCTTCTCCATGATCTTTCCGCCGAGGTAAACGGCGTCCTGCAGGGTCGTCGAGGAGAAGATTTCATTCATGATGAGGATGCTGTCTCCCGTCGCCTGATCCAGGATGTCGTGAATCCGCACCAGGTCGTCCTGCAGCTTGCCGCGCAGATTCCTGATGTCCTCCTCCCTTTCGAAATGCGTGAACAGCCGGTCGAACAGAAACAATTGCGCTTCGCGGCCGGGGACAGGGAGACCCAGGCAGCCCAGGTAGTGGAGCTGACCGAAGGTGCGGGAAAAGGTCGTCTTGCCACCCTGGTTCGGGCCGGATACGACCAGTATGCGTTCCCTTCCACTCAGGTGGAAGTCGTTGCACACGACCGGCGTCTTCTCGTTTACGCACTTGGTGGCAAGTGCCAGATCGAACCCATCGCGGCTGTAAACCTCCTTGGTCTGCCGGGAAACCGCCGGGTAACAGAACGACAGTCCCGATGATTTCATCATCGAAATGTGCTCGAGGTAGGCGATGTAAAACTGGATCTCGCGGTCGAAGACGACGATGGTTTCGTCTCGAAACTGCTCATGTCGCGCGCAGAAGCCATCGAGGCTCGCGAAGACGCCGGGATGCAGTTTCGCCACCAGATCCAGGATCTGTGCTTCCACGTGGTTCATACCCGTCCCGTGCGGGAGCTTTGCCCGGTAATCCTTCACGGCGCCCTGCTTGAACTTCTCAAAAGCCTGCTCGACCTCCCTGCTGTAGTCGACCTCGCCCTCGTACCTGCGCACCTTGACGGCGTTGTCCCTGATCAGGATGCAGTACTTCACCGCAGCCAGATCGCTCTTGAGCTTCTTCGTCTCCCGGAAAAGCGTCGCAAAGCCGTTCGATTCGACGTGTTCTTTCAAGTACCGGCAAAAATCCAGCAGCCCGCGCGATCGCAGCCGGTCGGGGTCCAGATCCCGGTGAAGGCGGACGACGGTGTCGCAATAGGTTTCCGCCGCTTCCAGGTGCCAGCCTTTCCGGTGATACTTGTATTGCAGCTTCTCCGACAGTGCGAGATAGCGGCGCACCAGCGTCATCCCCTCCGTAAAAGCGGCGAGCCTGCGCGAGCACTCTTCGTCCTCGATGTCCCGCATCACTTCCTGGCGGTGCTTGATCGCATCGACGTCGTTCAACGGTAACCGGAAGAATGGCTCGAGGTCGTATTCCTCCCTGCCGGACGTGATGGCATCGACGAGCCAGTCGAGATGCAGGTCGGAGAAGAACGCCGGCGCTTCACGCGCCGCCGCTCGATCCCCGGCTTCGGGCTCGTCAAACAGTATGCTGTGGAAAGTCACCAGTGGATTACCAATTTATCCCGTCGCATCAGTGAGCGGTTCACGGTTTCCCGGGATCGACGGTCACCGGATTGCACGTCGCCTCGAACCACACGCTATGGCGGCTTCACAACCAATCAGGGCTCGCCTAGATGGTGAACCTGCCGAGCACCAATGCAAGGACGGCGGCAACCAGAATGTACGCGGCATAATCCGTGACCGGCCCTCGATGCATGCCCGCCAGCAGCGTGGCCACCGCGCGCATGGCCGCGACGGCCGGCTTCAAGGTCAACCTGTCGATAATGTGCACCATGCGCGGCCGGCGGTGGATCGCGGTGGTGAAGGCACCCTGCTGCTCGGTATGCTCGGCCACCACCGGGCGCAGCACGGCGTCGAACAGCACCCGCACGGGCGAGGCGAAGGCGTTGGCCGTGTAGCCCATTTCCGGGCGCAGCCTGTGCAGCCCACCGCCCCAGGGGTCGCCGCGGGTCGTGCTGCGCGGCCCCCACGCCCGGAATATCAACCACACGAGCGCCAGAAGGCCCGCGAGCACCACGACGGTCCAGGCCGTGGACATGGCGAACACCACCGGCGTCTCAGTGCCGCCCGGGTGAAGAACGACCAGTCCCCGCAACGGAACGATACCCCGGCCCACCTGGGCACCGATCGGCGTGAGCGCGTGCACCAGGTCCGCGCTGACACCCTCGGGGGGCACCAGGGTGCCCGCCTGGAAGAAGGCGGGCACCAGCGCCGGCGTCGCATCCGCTCCAGTGTAAGGACGCACCAACCCTGCGAGCACGGGTATCACCGCGGTGGCCAGCACGCCCAACACCAGACAGGTCACCGCCAGGGCACCCATTGGCACCAGCACGCTTCGCGACACCGGCCGAGGCTGCGCCGCGGCGCTCGACTGCGGCAGGCCCAGAAAGGTGCTCGAGAACGCCATGATGAAGCAGGTGAGTGCGAGACCCGCGGTGAGTGCGAGGGCGGCGGCGGACAACGCGAATACGATGCGGGCCGCCACCGGCGCGACCTCCACGGCCCGCAGCATCGACTCCAGCGTCAGCCACTCGCTGACGAAACCATTGAAAGGCGGAAGGGACGCAATCGCCAGCGCCCCGGCCAGGAACAGGACGCTCAGCACCGGCAGCCGCCGCGCCAGCCCGCCCAGACGATTGAGCTCGTGGGTACCTGCGGCTTCGTCCACCGCGCCCGCGCCCAGGAACAGGAGGGTCTTGTAGGTGGAGTGATTGAGCATGTGATAAAGACCGGCCACCAGGGCGATACCGCCGGGCACCGGCTTGCCGAAGGCGATGAACGTGAACCCGGCGCCGAGTGCGGCGACCGTTATGCCCAGGTTCTCGACCGAGCTCTGCGCCAGCAGCCGTTTGAGATCACCCTCGAGCATTGCGTAGACGATCCCGACCAGGGCGGTTGCGGCGCCCGTGGCAAGCATCAGCAGGCCAAAGGCGGGAACACGGCCGGCCAGGGGACCGTCGATGATGATGACGGCGAAGACCCCCAGGTTCAGCGTCGCACCCGACAGAAGCGGGGAGATCGAGCGCGGCGCGGCGCTGTGGGCCGGCGGCAGCCAGGAGTTGAGGGGTGCAATTCCCGCCTTGACACCGAAGCCGTAGAACGTCAGCAGGAAGCCGGCCACAGCCAGCCCAAGAGGCAGGTGCGGCGCGCCCATCCCCAGGGCAGCCAACGAGGTGCTCCCGGTACCCGCCAGCAGCACGAATAATCCGACCATGCCGGCAATGGTGCCGAGCTCGCTCAGCGCCAGGGTCAGATAACCTGCATCGACGGCCCGCTCGCTCCGGGAGTCGAAGGTCACCAGCGACCAGGTGAGCAGCGCCGCAATCTCCCAGGTGAACACGAAGCCGAGCGCATCACCGGACGCGAATACCGCCAGCATCGCTGCGAAAAGCAGCGCCACCAGTGCCAGGAACAATGCATCCCGGTGGGGCGGAAAGGCTCGCCCTTCATGCGTGACAAAGGGCGCACCCGCCGCAAAGACGCAGGCGGTGACCAGCATGAAAAACATCCGAATGGGATCGAGCACGATCCGGACCGGTCCGAGGATCGCGAGCGACCCCAGCTCCATTTGCACGACCGCGCCGGAGACCATGATCGACACGGCCGCCGCGACGACCAGGATGGCGGCGGCGATCAATGCCGCCCCGAACACACCGGCACGCACCCGCGGCGCCGGAATCCATGCGAAGAGCACCGCGAGCGCCAGCACCACGAGACCGGTTTCGAGCAGGATCACGGCGTGCTCTCCAGGGAGGCCGGCTCGACACGCCCCAATGCCAGCAGCAGTCCGTGAATGATGGCGAGAGGCGGCGGCGGACAGCCCGGTATCACGACGTCGACCGGTATGACCTCGCCAGCCCCGCCGGCACAGGCATAGCTTTGCCCGAAGACGCCGCCGTTGATCGCACACACGCCCATCGCCACCACGCGCTTTGGCTCGGGCATGGCGTCATAAGTCAACCGCAGCGGCGTGCGCATGGCCTCGGTCACCGGCCCCGCCACCAGCAGGACATCGGCATCGCGCGGCGTGGCGGTGATGAAGATACCGAAGCGATGGAGGTTGTACGGCGGCGCATCGATCAGCCGTGCCTCACCCATGCATCCGCCGCAGGCGCCCGCGTCCAGATAGCGCACGTTCACGGAGCGGTGAAAGGCAGCCGGGAGAGCACCGCGCGAGCGCCCCGGGAAATCCGCCCACTCGAAGTCGTCCTGCCACGGCATCCCGCCCTCGCCGCGGCAGCGCTGGCAGTGTACGCAGCGCTCGAAATCAACCGCGACGCCGCGCTCTTCCTGCTCGAGTGCGCCGGTGGGACACACGCCGATATTCGTCCCGGTCTTGTCCCGGGCGGCGGGCACCGGCCGGCCCGGTGTCACCCCCGCCGCTTCCTCCGCCCGGGCTGGCCAGCTCGTTGTGCGGATACCCCGTCCGAGACTCTTCAATACCCAGTCAGTCATTTACCGATCATTCTCCGCAATCGAAAGCCCGAAGCTCGCGAGCACAATGGGAAAGTCCTGGAAGGCCGCCCCCTCCACCGCGCGATGAAACGCATGCCAGTTCCGAAACGCCGGGGTACCCGCGCGCCAGCGCCGGACGAGTCCTTGCTCGTCCACGCGCAGCCAATGGAAGGCCGCCCCTGCGGGCGACTCGACCCAGCCAAGGCCAACACCGTCCGCCGGCTTACATGGCGCGCGCACCGGTCCTTCCGGCAGCCCCTCGAGCACCGCCACAACCAGGCGGGCCGCCTCGCGCGCCTCCTGGAAGAAGACCCTCAGGCGTGCATAACCGTCACCTTCGGATTCGCCGGCCGTTCGGGGCGGAAACTCGTGGTAGGCCGCATAGGGCAGCCGCTGACGCAGATCCACGTCCCGGCCGGAGGCACGTCCCACCGGCCCGACCGTGCCGTAGCTTCGGGCCAGCTCCGGGGTGATCGTCCCCATCTCCTCGAGCCGATCCAGGAAGCTGGAGCTGCGCTCGAGAAGATGCTCGAAACGGTCGAGGCGCTGTGCAACCGAGGTCGCCGTCGAGCGCAACCGCTCGAGCCGGGCGGCGTCGATATCGCGAGCCAGGCCACCGGGTGCCACCACGCCGAATAAGTAACGGTGCCCAAACACCTCGCCGCTCAGGCGCAGCAGCTCCTCCTCCAGCTCCTGGCCCCAGGCCTTGGCGACAGCCAGGGCCGTGGACCCCGCGATCTCGGCAATCACGGTCGCGTGGTAACGCATCCGTTCGAGCTCCCCCAGTGCGGTTCTGAGCAGCACCGCCCTCCGTGGGACGGCGGTCCCTGCGATGGCTTCCAGGGCTTGGCAAAATGCCAGTCCGTGGCCGAAGGCTGCATTGCCGCTGAAGCGCTCGGCCAGAAGGAGTGCCGATTCCGGATCCCGGCCTTCGGCGATCTTCTCGACTCCCCGATGCTTGTAGAAGAGCCGGGTGTGCACCTGACGGATTTCCTCGCCCGGGGTCTCCAGGAGCCACAACCCGGCCTCTGCATCGCCGCCCCACACCGGCCCCACCGGAAAGACCAGGGCGCCCGGCTCGTCCAACACCCGGCGCGGCGCCCAGGTCCCGCCGCGACCGCCCTCGGGTCGTTGTCGGCACGGATCGAAGCCACGGCGCAGGGGCGCCACGCCCTCCCGCCATTCCGTGTCGTGCAGCACGAAATCGCCGAGGAAGGGATGACCGGCGAAATGAATCTCGAACAGGTCCTCGGCCTCGCGCTCGTCCCAGTCCGCCGCGTGCACCCGGTCGCTGATGGCGGGCACGGGATCGCCGATGGCAACATGCGTCGTGAGCTGCACCACCCCGACGCCGTGCTCCTCTTCGCCATGAAAGAAATAGTGCAGCTCGAAGTCCTCCACGCGGTGCTCGACCACCAGGGTCGCAAACTCGCAGCCTTCCTCCTCGACGAGGCGTGCGGCCAGCCCCGGCACCATCGCCGGCGCCGCCTCGAGATGCACCTCCGTATCGGATCTCAGGACACGCACCCCGGGTCCGGCCAGGCCCGTTGCCAGGCGCTGCGCCGTCACGAGCCGCCTCCGAGCGCCGCCGCGGCTTGATGCATCAGGGCGCGAAGCGGCGCCGGCAGATAGAAGCCGAACACCACGACCGGCACCAGTGCCAGCACCACCGCGGTGAGCGAGCTTGCCGGCAGACGCACTTCGGGGGCATCGGCCTGCGGCTCGCCGAACACGATCCGGCCGGCGCTGTAGACAATGGCGACAAACGCGAGAACGATGAAGGCCGCCAGCAGCGCCGCGACGGCGTAGTGGCCCGCCGTGAATCCGGTGCGCAGTATCTCGAACTCCGACACGAACAGGACGAAAGGCGGCGTGCCGGCGATCGCCAGGGTACCGAGCACGAAGGCCCATCCGACCGCCGGCGAGCGGCTCATGAGTCCGCGCGCATCCGCGATGCTCTGGGTGCCGAACACCAGCATCGCGAGCCCGGCGGCATAGAAGCAGGCGGACTTGGCGAACGCGTGTCCGAAAAGCTGATAGACGGTGCCGAGTCCCGCGGCCGTGGTCTTCAATGCGCAGGCAGTGAGAATGATCCCCATGTGCTCGACGGTCGAAAAAGCGAACAGGCGCTTGAAGTCCCTGACCTGAAGCAGCAGGAACGCCGCGGTGCCGGTCGTGACCAGACCGGCCACGAAGAGCCAGGCACCGGCGTGCCCGATCCCGGGATTACGGATCATCGCCGGGTAGAGCCTCAGGATCATGTACAAGGCGCCGCTGGTCTCCACGCCGGACAGCAGCGCGCAGATGGGTGCCGGAGCCTGGCTGTGGGCATCGGGCAGCCAGGTATGCAGCGGCACCAGGCCGGCCTTGGTGCCGAAACCGATCAGCCACAGAACGAATGCGAGCTGGAGCAGTGCCGGCGGCAGCGCCGGCGCGGCCGCCACGAGACCGGCCCAGGTCACGGGCTGTCCCGCGCGGTTCACCCCGTAGTAAACGATCAAGACTCCCAACAGCGCGATCATCGCTCCCATGGTCGTGAGCACCACATACTTCCAGGCGGCCTCCAGCGCCTCGGTCCGGTCTTCATAGGCGACCAGGAACGCGGAGAAGATGGTGGTGAGCTCGATGGCGATCCAGATGACCGCGAGGTCGGCGATCAATGCGATCGCCAGCATGGAGGCGATGAAGATGTTGAACAGTGGGTAGTACTGGCGGTAGCGCGGCGGCGTCCCGGCGTGTCCCTGCTCGCGCGCGCGCAGGTAGCCCATGGAATAGAGAGCGGCGGTGAACCCGA
This sequence comes from Arenicellales bacterium, assembly GCA_049583715.1. Lineage (GTDB taxonomy): Bacteria > Pseudomonadota > Gammaproteobacteria > Arenicellales > JAANXG01 > JAANXG01. Next base: position 9,301 of record JBAUWJ010000006.1, read on the forward strand.
CGAAGGACACCAGCCACAGATAGAGCGCTGCGAGCGGGTCCAGCGTGAGTCCGCCGCCAAGGCCCCGGAGACTCGCGCCGTGCGAGACGCGCACGGCGGCGTGGGTGGACAGGGCCAGGACGGCCGACAGGGCGGCAAGCGTGGTGTATGGCGCCGCGCGCGGACTCGCCAGCGCGACCAGCGCCGCCGCTACGGGAATCGCCAGGATGGCCAAAAGCTCCATCAGTGCTCCTTGAGGCCCGCCAACAGACCCACGCGGGTGGTGCCGGTCACCCGATCGATGTTGCGGATGAGCAGGCCGATCACCAGGGCCGCGATCGGTACATCCACCGCTGCCGCGATCTCCGCGATGATGGACAGGTCCGGCACGACGGAGATGGAGGCGAAGAACGCCCCACTCTCCATGATCAGCAGCCCCATGAGCTGGGCGACGCCTTCACGCCGCACGGTGACGGTCAAGGCACCGAAGAACACCGTCATGAGGCCGGTCGGAACGTTGATGGGCGCGAACGGACGGTCGGGAACGGCGGCCACCAGCGGGGTGGTTGCCATCCATGCCGCCAGCGCGAGTCCAGCGGCGGCGAGCAGCGAGATCGGGATGGAGAGCACCTGGTCGACCTCGCGCCGCTCATAGACCTGGGAGCCCGCGGCCCAACGCACGATGATCGGAACCGCGACGACCTTGGTCGCAATGGTGATGAGCGCGACCCAGCCGAGATGGATGCTGGACAGGGCGACGGCCAGCACGATGGCCGAGCACGCGAGCAGCACGGCGTGGAGCATGAACAGGTACAGCGCCGTCAGCATCTGGCGCACGACGATCACACTCAGGCCCGTGATGATGAACAGCGCGGCCACGAAGCCGTCCAGCGAGCGCGCGATGTCGAGCGACGCGTTCACAATCCCACCAGCCTCACGCTCATCGCGAACACGCAGATCACGAAAGCCGCGCTCAGAAACTCGCTGATCCGGAACAGGCGCAGCTTGGCCATCGACATCTCGATCGTCACCAGCACGACGATGAAGACGAGGAACTTCACCATCACCAGCGGCATGGCGACGAGCAGGGAGGCCAGCGAGTTGTCCTGCGCCAGCCCCCAGGGCGTGACCAGCACGTTCAGGAACACGATCATCAGTACCATCAGTTTCATGGCGCCGGCCCACTTCATCAACGCCGCGCCGCTGCCGGAGTACTCGAGCCCCTTGGAGTGGCCGATCATGGCGATCTCCACCTTGCCCGCGTGGCTGTCCACCGGGATCCGGCCCTCGTCCGCGAGAATCAGCAGCAGGAACGCCGCGATCACCAGCACGTGGGCGGGCTGCAGGAACGCCGCCCACGACGACGCCCAGGCGGCGTTCACGATGTAGGGAATCGTGGAATTGGCGACGAAGGAAACCGCGAAGAAGACCACCATGAACACCGGCTCGGCCAGAAAGCCGATCATGCGGGTACGGCTCGCGCCCACGGGACCGTAGAGATTGCCGGTGTCCATCGCCGCCAGCGCCGTGAAGAAGCCGCTCAAGGCGAACAGAAATCCCACCGCCACCATGTCTCCCATGAATGCGAAGAACAGGGGGAACGCCGTCAGCTCGGGAATCAAAAGCACCACGAACACCGGCATGGCGAAACTGATGACGGGAGCGAAGCGGAATATCCACGTCGTCTGGCTGGAGACGACCTCGTCCTTGTGGAACAGCTTCCAGATGTCCCGGTAGACCTGGAAGATGCTCGGCCCGCGCTTGCCCTGCACGAGCTCCTCGAGACGCTTGAGTATGCCCTCGAGCAGCGGCGCGAGAACCAGGAGGAACGCGACCTGGAGGACGTTAGTCAGCAGCTTGACGGCGAGCGGCGACAAGAGCGTACTCTCCGTCACCGGTTCCGCTGCGCCGCAGGCGGGAACCCGCCGGGAGAGAGCCGTCCGCGCCGTACAGCGGCGGTTCTCACGCCTCGAAGCGCTTCAACCGCGCTCGTCAAGACCATGGAGAACGCTGCCGCGTTGCGCGGAAGCGTCTGCATACTCACACAGTGCTCCCGAGGATGAGCGAATGAAGTGAGACGGCTGCGGTAATTCGCCGTGGGCGTTCACACAACGCCGTCGGGCATGCCGGAAGGTATGTCATGGTCAACTCCTCTGAACTTCTCTTTCGGTTCAGTAGGAGTCATTAGCCCGTGCAACAGGCGGTTCGGGGCGGACTCCATCGCCGTGTTTCAAGGTAACCAGCACCGCAGGCTTTGTCAAGCCAGGGGCTGGTTTGACCGGATGAGCATTGCGATCGACCTTGCCTCTGCGACACGACCCCTTCAGACGGAGACGTAGGACGAGGTCGGGAACCCGAGTGGAGTAGGTTGGGGTGAGGGGCAGGGTTTGACTTCGTGCTGGGACGCCGGCGCACACCATGCGGCGCCTGCGGCGACTGCTCGGAGAACATCTCGCCGAGCTCGACATTCCCCCTCTCGCGCCCCGGGACCGGCGGGCGATCATTCGTTCCGCATGCGGCCGGCCCGGCTGGATCCTGCAATGCGCCCGAATGATCCACCACTCGCGCCACTGGCATGACGACATACTCTTCACATCAGTGTTGTGCACGGAGGATCGCTTTGCGCTTTGGCGAAGATGTCTCTCTTCGGATCGACAGCCAGCCCGGCCCGCCGCGGCCAGAGGGCTCAGCCGAGATCTTTCTCAGCCGGTGGGGGTAGTTGCGGCCGGATTGCCGAGCTGCTCCATCACCCAGGCCACGACCGCATCCGTCGCCTTGGGGATATGCGTGGCTTCGCCTGCGACATATTCGATGAAGGCATCGTGGTTGCGGCTGTTTACTCCCGTCACTACGGGGATCCCACGGGAGAATGCCTCCGCGATGATAACGCGCAGACCATTGCCCTCGGCCTCGTGCCTGCCGAACTTGTTGAGCACCAGCAGGTCCACCGGGTCTTCCATGGCGCGGCCGACCTGTGCCACCGCTCGCTCCAGCGCCCCGGGATCCAGGCGACAGCCCGTCGAGCCCGGGCCCAGTGACTGCGAGATACGGATCACGGGCCCGTCGGGCAGAACCCGAACGTCCATGTCGCACCGACCCTCTTCCTCGCAGCCGGTGTTGACCTGCACCAGGCCTGCCAGACGCAGGCCTCGCGCCCGAAGGCGCTCCGCCGCCTCGGCCAGCACACCATCGGTGTCACCATGCTCTTTGGACATGACGTAAGCGATGCTCATTTGAGGTATACCCGTGACAAGAGCTCCAGACGATACGGAGGACCTTCTCCACGGCAGGCTGGAGAGTATTCGCAGTCTACCCCTTCCCCCAGCGCCTCAACCACCCTGCTATCCTTGCCGCCTTGCGCGGCCTCTCGGAGGCCGGAGAGCAGGTCGTCAGGATCGGTCCAGGAGCAGGTCCTCGATTGCGGGAGACAGGCTCCGGGCCGGGCGGCGGCCCTCGACGAGTCGTGGACCCGACCAGCTAGCGAAGCTCTGATTAATGCTGTCATTGCGAGGAGCGACGCGACGAAGCAATCCAGAAAGCGTGCAATGACAGGCATCCTGGATTGCTTCGCTGCGCTCGCAATGACAACGTAAACGATTAATCAGAGCTCCCCTGGGACTTATCAACCCTGGATATCACAGGCCTATCGTGACCCGGCTCATTGGCAAACAGACCTTGCGGTCCCTTCTCGTGTGCGCCGTAGTGGGTGCGGCGGGTACCGTCATCGGCGTGGGTTACTCGAAGCTCGTCGGCGGCACCCCCGCCATCGGCGCCCTCATCGGCTTGAGCATCGGACTCGCCATCTCGGCGTTCGAGCTGCTCGTGGTCTCCAGATCCGGCCTGGGGACCTGGCTTCGCCGCCTGAGCCTTCCCCTGTTCATCGGCATCACCACCTTCGTGTGGGCTGCGATCATCATTGCCAGCCTGTATCTGATACCCCCCCTGTACGACCCTTCGGTGCCGGCCTACCCCTACGCGCAAAGCAACGTCGTCCAGGATTTCATCTTCTCGTTCGTGGTCTCTCTGACCGTGAACGCAGCGATACGGGTACGGGCGCTGCTCGGATCGAGGGTGCTGCTCAACTTTCTGCTCGGGCGCTATCACCATCCCCTGCGCGAGGAGCGGGTCTTTCTCTTCCTGGATCTCGCAGGCTCCAGCGCCCTGGCCGAGCGGCTCGGTGACGTGCGGGTGCAATCCTTCATCGGCCGCTTCTTCTTCGACATCGCCCGGCCGATCGCGGAGCTCGGCGGTGAAACCCACCGCTACATCGGCGACGAGGTGGTGGTCACCTGGCCGCTGCGCCGGGCCGTGAAGGACGCGCGGTGCGTGCGCTGCGTGCTTGCCATCCAGGCGCTGGTGGCGGCTCGGGCGCAGTGGTACCAGGGGGAGTTCGGCACCGTTCCCCGGTTTCGAGTCGGTATGCACGGCGGTCCGGTAGTCGTCAGCGAGATCGGGGATACCAAGCGCGAGATTGTCTATTTCGGCGACACGATCAATACGGCCGCACGGCTCGAGCAGATGTGCAAGGAACTGCATCGAGATTTTCTGATCTCAGGGGACCTGCTTCGACAAGTGCGTCTGCCCCACGGGGTCGTGGCCGAGGCGCTCGGGGAGCTTGCGCTGCCGGGGAAGGCCCGCAAGCTCGATATCTACGCCTTGTCGAGTGCCTCCACCGAGCGCGCCGCAGATACAGGGCAGACGAGGTCGGCTCATGGCCGATCGTGAGCTCCGCGGGCTTTCTCAAAGGATTCCTTCAATGCCTTCAAAGACCCGAGTCGCTCGCGCAGGCTCGCTTCCCTGCAGGACACGTCGGCCGCCGTGTCCCGGCGCGTGCGGAGTCCGGTCTCCAGTGCCCGCAACACGTCGTCCCGGGCGGCTTCCACGGTTTCACCGAGCCTCGAGCGGTAGTCCGCTATGAGCTGCTCCATACGCTCGGCAAAATCGTAGCGGGCCTTGCCACAGTGGCGGTCGACGAGCATCACCGCCTTGTTCCGCGCCTCCTTGAGAATGAGCTTGTGTGCCAGGGCTTTCGGCAGAGACCGTCTGGCGAGACCCAGTGCGCTGCCCAGGATGAATGACTCATCCTTCGTCTCGAACTTGAATTCCACTTCCCGCGGAAGGGTCTCTTCCATTTGGAATCGCCGGTAGGGAATACCGAACAGCTCGGTCGTGGATTGCATGATCCGCTCGAGAATCGCGTTCATCCGGCCCGTAAACCGTCCGATAATCGGCTCGAGCTTTTGCTCCAGCATCCGCTCTTCTCCGACTCGCCAGGTGTCGAAAACATCTCTGATGCCGGTCGCGATGAATTCGTCGAGACTTTGCGAGAGCTTTCCCGCATCGTCCGCCTTGTGGGCGAGCCCGAAGCGCTCGACCTCGTTCACCAGCCATCTGGTCTTGTCCTCCCTCAGCGCCTTCAAATCCTCTTCCAGAATTTCCTTTTGAAGGGTCCTGATCTCCTCGGCGAGAAGCAGGGCACTGTCGTTCTTCTCCTGGTCGACGTCGTCGACAAAGGCCTTGAAGCTCTCGATCCTGTCTTCCAGCTCCTCGAGAGGAAGGCGAAGTGACGCCTGCTCCAGCTCGGCGAGGGTGATCTCCTCGTCCGCGAAGCCGGCGGCTTTCCTCGCCGTGGACTCAAGCAGAACCTCACCCTTGTTGCTCATGAGAAAGCGGCCCAGGGTCTGCTCGAACTCAGGGAGTCCGCTCCTCTCGATTCGCACCGGATCGCTTTCCATCTTCCCCTCCAGCGCGGTCCTGGCGGAAAGCGGGTAAACGCGCACGCCGTCGAATCCGGCCTCGTTCTCGATGACCGCCTTGCTGAATGCAAGGGACTCTTCGCGGTCGGCTTCGCTGACGGTGTCCACTTTGTTCTGGATGAAGAACGTCCGGCTCACTGCACCTTTGAGGTCACGGAGAAAGTGGAGCTCGGCCTGCGTCAGCGGCGGATCGACGCTGACGAGGAATATCGCCGCGTCCGCTTCAGGCAGATAGTCGTAAGTCGTTCTGGTGTTGTGATCGTGCACCGAGGCGATGCCCGGCGTGTCGACGATCTGGACGCCGTTCCTCAGATATTCGGAAGGACAGGAGATCTCGACCCGGTCTATGCCTTTCTCGTTCCTGGGATTGTGCTTCTCCGTGACGTAAAGCGGCAGCTCGTCGGGCTCGACGACTGTCTCGCCGCCGTCTTCGAAGTAGGCCGTGATCCGCAACTCCTCACCATAGTGCAGCAACGTAATGATGGACGTCAACGGCACGATCGCGGTAGGCAGCAGATCCCTGCCGAGCAAGGCGTTGATGAAGGTGGTCTTGCCGCGCTTGAACTGGCCGACCACCACCAGGGAGAAGACCTCGGCTTCCAGCTTTTCCCTTACCGATTCCGCCTGCGTCCTGGCACGTTCACTGGCGGCGAGTGCGGCCAGATCCTGCAGCCCGGCCGAAACATCACTCTTGGCCTTCGAGTATGTCTCGAGCATGCCCGCGCTGCTGCGGGACGAGGTCTCTCCGGCTGCGGGACCTGGAAACGTTCGAAGGCTCACGCGATGGTCCGGCGAGCAGATGGATGGAAAAAGATGCAGGCCGTGACGAGCCCACGCGAACGGTCATGCGTCGCCGCCGGGCATGCCTGAAGGTATGTCATGATCGACTCCTGGTGAACTTCTTTTTCGGTTCAGCAGGAGTCATTAGCCCTCGTATCGGGCGGTTGGAGGCGGACTCCATCGCCTCAGATGAAAGTAAACACCCCCGCAGTCCTTGTCAAGCCGTGCGACGACGTCGACCAGGCTCGATGGGCGTCATCCGGAACTCATCCCCAGAAAGCACTCGTCGAGGAACCAGTCAAGCCAGCGGCCGGTGTCGTCGGCATGGCGGTCGTGGGCCGCGAGGTGCTCGGAGTGAGGGCAAGCCCCGGGCAGGTTGAGCTTCTTCGAGCCGCGCTCGGAGGTGCACCACCTGTCGATCATCGCGCGCGTGATCTCGGGGTGGAACTCGATGCCGTATACGCGGCTGCCGTAGCGGAACGCCTGCCCCGGGAAGCGCTCGCTCCTGGCGAGATGCACCGCGCCGTCGGGGATATCGAAAGTCTCCGAGTGCCACTGGTAGAAAGTGGTCGTCCCGTGCAGAAATCCGTCGGCCTGCGCGGTCGGGGAAACCGGGAAGTAGCCGATCTCGACTAGGCCTTCCGGATGGGGACCGACTCTCGCGCCCAGGACCCGCGCGATCTCCTGGGCGCCCAGGCAGATCCCGAGCAGCGGCAGCTCCCCGGGAATGGCGCGGTACTCGAGCCAGTCGAGCTCGGCCCGGATGCCCGGCAGGTCGCAGTCGTTGGCGCTCTGGGGACCGCCGAACACGACGGCGGCGGCATAGCCGGACAGATCCGAGGGCAACGGATCGCCGAGGCACGGGCAGCGCCGGTCGAGCCGATAACCGCGCCGGGCCAGGAACTCGCCGACGCGACCGGGCGTCGAGGTCTCCTGGTGGACGACCACCAGAACATCGCGGAGTGAATGCTCGTCGCTCATCATGTAATTATCTGGTCGGCAGACAGCAACGATCTTCGGCGTGACTCGAGGTCGTCACATTGTGTCGCCGCCGGTGACATCGTCCAATAATAACATCCTCAACCAACCGCCCTACGTCGAGAAGCTCGGCGGCGAGCGCACCGCCGCGATCGGCAATGGCCGCAACGACCGACTGATGCTGGAAACCGCAGCCCTCGGCATCGCCACGGTACAGGCCGAAGGTGCGGCACGCGAAGCCATTCTTGCCGCGCATGTCGTGGCGCCCGGTGCCGTCGAAGCTCTCGACCTGCTGCTGCATCCCCTGCGCCTGACCGCCACCTTACGGAACTGATTCTTCCCGCCGGCCACAGACGATCAGAACACCTTGGCAGGGCTCCTGCAGCAATTCGCGACGAGTACCGATTCCAGAATGCCGCAAAGCATGACGGGTTCGCGGCACACGCAAACGCGCTCGATCTGATCGAAGGGATCGACGGCATATCGTCCGAAAGCATCTCCTTGCATTATGTGGACGAGCACCTGATGCATGCGCTGGACGAATTGCTGCGCCAGGTCGTCGACCCCGCACGGGCCTGCTTGACAACGCAAGAGACGCCCCATATCCTTCTCCGCGCAGTACAGGCGAAGGGGTTCGCCTTTGAGCGCCCGCCGGGCTGATGACCCCTACCAGGCTTCTAAGAACATCAAGGTAGGTCACGTCATGTATTGCTTTGCGCAAGTCCGGGCCGACTGCGGCCGATTCCTGGGTCGAGGCGCTTCGTCGCCGGGCTCACCTCCCGGTTCCAGGAGCTCATCCAGTCCCGTGGCATTCGTTCCCGTGGATACGCGCGCGTGAGGGACATCGCGCTGCAGGTGGGCCAGGTGCTGGCGGTGCTGGCGTTCTCGCCGCTGCTGCAGGGATTCATCCTGCGCTTTGAAGAGCGCGCCCAGCGCGCCCGCGGACCGAGCCTGATCCAGCCTTACCGGGACCTGTGGAAGCTGTTTCACAAGGAGCTGGTCGTGCCGGAAAGCGCGTCGCCGATACACTTCGCGGCCCCCGTGGTGGCTTTCACCGCGATGATGATCGTGCCGCTGCTGATCCCCGTGCTCACCAACTATCCGCTGCCCTTATCCGACATGGGGGACATCCTCGGCGGCGGCCTCATCCTGACACTCGGCGGCCTGTTCATCACGCTCGCCGGGCTGGACTCGGGCAGTGCTTATGGCGGGATCGGCTCCAGCCGCAGCGTGATGGTAGCGATCCTCGCCGAGCCCACCCTGATCCTGGTGTTCGTCGGCATCACGCTGCTCGCCAAGGCCATGCTCCCCTTCGTCGTCAATCACCTCCTGGTGGGCGATACGGCGGTCTACTGGAGCCCCGCCCACGTGTTCCTGGTCTGCGCTTTCTTCATCCTGCTGCTGGTGGAGACCGACCGCCTGCCGATTCACTCCAGCACCCACATCGAGGTCTACATGATCGAGGAGGCGCGCATCCTCGAATACTCGGGACCGCTGCTGGCGCTGCTGAAGTGGTCGTCCATGATGAAGCAGTTCATCCTCTACACCATCTTCTGCAACGT
>JBAUWJ010000007.1:0-43462 GCA_049583715.1 Arenicellales bacterium
TTCTGGGACGGTCTTCAATGTCTTTCTCTGCAATACGGATGAGTGATGTTGCCGGAAATCATATCATCCAGCCGACCTCCCGTCGCCACACATAGCGCCGGCTCCCGGTGCACAGGGTCATACCGGGTCCGTGACCGGTGAATGAAAGAAGCGCAGCCAGGAAGTGACCGAGGGACATGAGAAAAGGACCGCCTTGGCTTCCCGCAAAGCCCGTCTCCCGCCTCCGGTGCGGTCGTCGCAACGACACCGGATTGAGAGCCTCACTAGCAGCCTGTAACTTGTCGGGGCTTGCCGATCCGGGTTGAACTGTTCGGTGGAGCATCGAAAGGGCGTCGCCGGGGTCTTTTTCACCAAGCGAGTATCGGGGAGCGACACACCCGTTTCCGGATCGGGGCTACCGTCATCCCAGCCTGAAGTCATTTGCATTATTTCTGGCGGGGTACACTAGTAGCGAAAGATCAGCTCGATCACCGGGTTATCGGCATGGCGCGCATACTTGCGGTGGTAGTAAGCCGAAGTGACAACCAGGACCCCGGTGACTATCAATAGAACCGCCACCACCCAGGCGAGCAGCGGCGGATAAATCGCCAGAAGCAGTCCGGCAATGATCAGGACGATACCGGTAGACATGAAGGAACCTCCGCGGGGTCGAACGAAAATAAGTCTCACGATGCTTGCCGGGGAGCCTCCCCCGGGTCCGTGCCGGTAAATATCCGGCCCCGGACGGGGTTCTTCAAGACCGGCCCGGCTCTGCCGGGGTTGTTGGCTCGCCGGCTGGAGATACCGTCCCTATCGGAGCATCTCGGAGTGCTCCCGTGCCGAACCGGATCAAGAAAAGCGAGACCCCGCCGAAGCGGGGTCTCGTGGATTCCCGGGTCATGTGCCGATGTTCACCGGCACGGGGCGCCTCGAGGCGCCGACCCGGCGGCTCGTTAGACCGCCTTCAGATCCGAAGCGGCTTTCTTGCCGCGCTCCTCGATGACGGTGTAGCTGACGCGTTGACCTTCATTCAAGGTTCCGAGCCCGGCGCGCTCGACCGCGCTGATATGCACGAACACGTCCCGCGAGCCGTTTTCAGGCTGAATGAAACCAAACCCCTTGGCGGGGTTGAACCACTTAACAGTACCGATAGCCATACTGGCCTCCGAATGAAAATTGCGCGCACAATCGGGCGCGTATCGAACAATCTGGGTATCTTGGGTGTCTTTGAAAAGACCGCCCGGGACCGGGCGGGTAGCGAAAGGCAGGCCAGTAGCGAGATTGCGCGTTTATGATGCGTTCCCATCGGCCGGATTACAAGAGGGCAGCGGAGAAATACCACCACTCCCAAAGCCGATGTCGGTATGAATGCCGACCTGCATTCGGGTACGGACAAGGCGCGATATTCGTGCCGCCGGCATGTCCGCAATCGCCGGCACCTCTCAGGAGCTCCAGCGCCGGAGCGCCATAGCGGCGCGAATCCGGTCTCCGGCCATCTCGACGGCGGCCTCCCTGGGCATCAGCTCCTGCCGGGCCGCTCGCTCCAGCACCTCACCGGTGTTCGTGCGTATCTTCTCCTCGATCTCGCTGAAGGCCTGCGCCTGCGACCCGCCGTGGTATTCGACGGCGGCGCAGATCACCCCGCCGGCATTGGATATGAAATCCGGAAGGCACAGGACACCTCTCTCGTGCAACAGCCGCTCGGCCTCCGCGGTAACGCCGATGTTGGCCCCCTGCGCGATCAGGTTGGCTTTGACCTGCTCCTGGTTGTCCCCGCGGATGACGTCGGGCCGCGCGGCCGGCACCAGGATGTCGCAGTCGACGGCGATGACCCTGTCTCTGCCGAGCTTCCGGCCCCCGGGAAAATCTCCCAGCCGTCGGCCTTCGTTCTTGAACGCGATCAACTTTTCGACGTCGAAGCCCCCGGCATCGTGGATCGTGCCGCTCGAATCCGCTGCGGCGACCAGGAGCGCTCCCTTCGCGGCAAGGAATCGCGCGGCGTGCTTGCCGACTGAGCCGAACCCCTGGACCACCACCCGGGCGCCCGCCAGCTCCAGGTTCAGATGCTGGTACGCTACCTCCACGGAAGCAGTCAGCCCAAATCCCGTGGCACCGATCTCATCCAGCGGTATGCCTCCGAGCTCGCGCGGCAGACCGACGGCCCGGCCGATCTCGTCCAGCACCCAGGCCATCGCCGTCTCGTTGGTGCCCATGTCCGGACCGACGATATAGTCGGTCATGGTCTCGATGGCATGGGCAAAGGCCCGGATCGTCCGCTCCTTGCGTGCGGCGTCCATGGCGGGGTCGGCAAATATCACCGACTTGCCGCCGCCGTGAGGCAGACCCGCCGCGGCATTCTTGTAGGTCATGGCGCGCGCGAGGCGGAGACACTCCTGCATCGAAACGTCGGGTGCCATGCGCAGCCCGCCTATGGACGGACCCACGGCCACGTTATCGACGACCACTATCCCGCGCAGGTCCGCTTTCGGTTCGTAGACGTGGGCGATGATCTTCGGTCCCAGCTCGTCGCAGAATTGGAATGTCTGATCGTTCATGCTTGCTCGTTCCGGCGATGCGTCGCTTCAGGAAGACTCTGCTTTGGCCGAAAGTCCCTCATGGGTCGGCGAGCCCGGCCGCTCCGGCGGGGCCGGGATCACCCCTTCCCGCAACAACGCGGCGGTGGCCGCCCGCGCCCTCGCGATAGTGGCGCGCGCCTCGTCACGCACGGTCGCCGCCTCCTTCGCCAGGCTTGCCAGGGATTGCCTCCGGGCGGTCATGGCGGTAGCCACCGCCACCCTCACGGCCACTTCCGGGTCGTCGATACGAGGCAGGATCGTTTCCTCCCCGAGGTCCGGATTCCGGGCACAGTCGGCGATCTCACGGGCAGCGGCAATCGCCATCTCATCGCTGACCGTTCGGGCGCGCACGTCCAGCACCCCGCGCAATATCCCCGGGAACGCGAGGGCATTGTTCAACTGGTTCGGAAAATCGCTGCGACCGGTCGCCACGATAGCCGCCCCCGCCGAGCGTGCATCCCAGGGCCAGATCTCGGGCTCGGGATTCGCACAGGCGAACACGATCGGACGCGGCGCCATATCCCGCACCCACTCGGCTCGTATGAGCCCGGGCTGCGGCCGGGAGAAGGCCACCAGGACGTCTGCTCCCCGCAATGCCTCCTTGATGCCGCCGACGACGGCGCCGGCGTTGCTCTCCCGGCATACCCGCCATTTGTCGACGTAGAGCCCGCTTTGCTCCTCGATGTCGAGGCGCCCCCGATGCAGCGTCCCGCCCGTGTCGCAGCCCACGATGTTCCCGGCGTCGACACCGGCCGCCGTCAGGAGGCGGTACGCCGCGACGTTGGCGGCGCCCATGCCGATCAGCGCGATCCTGACATCGGCAAGGCGCTTGCCCTGGAGCTCCAGGGCGTTCATGAGAGCCGCGAGCAGCACCGTCGCCGTCCCCTGTTGATCATCGTGCCAAACGGGGATGTGCATGTCCCGCCGCAGGGTGTCCAGCACCCGGAAGCACTGAGGCTGGGCAATGTCCTCGAGGTTGATGGCGCCAAAGCTCGGCTCCAGTGTGCGGGTGGTCCGTATCAGCTCATCAGGATCGGTGATGCGCAGGCACAGCGGTACCGCGTCGACTCCGCCCAGGTACTTGAACAGCAACGCCTTGCCCTCCATCACCGGCAGCGCCGCTTCGGGCCCGATATTGCCGAGGCCCAGCACGCGGCTGCCATCCGATACGATGGCGATGGTGTTGCCGCGGTTGGTGTGCTCGAAGACCTGGTCGGATTGCGCCTGGATGGCCCGACAGGAAGCCGCGACCCCGGGCGTGTACCACACCGCGAAGTCCTCGAGGCTGCGCAGGGCGCACTTCGCCATCATCTGGATCTTGCCGCGATAGAAGGGATGAAGCCGCAGGGCCTCCTCCGCCGGTCTGGCCGCCCGGGCGCGCAGATGCTCGTCGGTGCTCAACATGTCCTCCCCTCGCGGTGTGCACCCCGGCAGTCTGTTCCTTCGCCGCCTCCCGCGGATTGACTTATATCAGGAAACGGACTGTCGACGTCCATCAGGGCGTCCACTCATGAAGTGCAACACGCCGGAGGCCGGATACAACTCGATTTGCCGGCGAGCTCTCGCTCGAGGAACTTCGGTTACCGCGAGCGGCTCCGTATCCTCGTGCCGGGCCGTCCTTTGGACCGGAAGTCCGTGGCAAGAAAAGGGCAAGTGTGACAAACTCGGCGTCACCGGATCGATGCGACAGCGGATATGCCAATGAGCGATGAGCAATCCAGCGACGACCAGATTGAGAAGATCCTGTCGGAAGCGGAGGACGGCTTGCGATTATCCGAACCGGCTGATGCGGCAAACGGCGAGGCGCTCCGGATGAGAAACGAGTCCATCGCCAGCAACCGCGGACCGCGCGGCCCGCGGGCTCGCAGCGACTCCTTGCCGCGCTGGCTGGCGCCGGCCGGAGCCGTGCTCGTGATCGCGCTGGTGATCGGGGTGCTGATGTTCATCTCCCAGGGCGATCGGCTCAAAGCCCTGGACCGAAGAGTCTCCGCGCTTCACGACAACGCTGACCTCGCGAGCTCCGTCGACGACCTCCGCTCCCGCGTACAGAAGCTCGACTCCCGTGTCGAGACCCTCGCCACGCGCGTTGAGAACTCCAGCAACGGCGACGCCGACATCCAGGCCGTCAGGCAGCTCGTCGCCGATCAGGGTACGCAGGTCAAATCGCTTTCCCAGCGTCTCGAGCAGCTCGAGCATAAGAGAAAAACCTCAGAGAACCCGGCGGCGCGCGAAAATGCCCCCGCGCAGGCCCAGGCGTCCAGGTCGGCGAGCACCGGGTCCTGGGTGGTGAACCTGATTTCCGTTGCCGACGTTGCCTCCGCCAAGCGCTTCGAGCAGCGCCTCGAAGCGATGGGCGTGCCATCGCGTCTGGATGAGGTCGATATCGGGGGAAAATCATTGAAGCGCGTCGTGGCCACCGGCTTCGCCTCGAAGGACCAGGCGAAGGCGTTCGCCGCCAAAGCCAGGAAACAACTCAGCCTGCCACAGGAGCCCTGGGTCTCCCAGGACTAGGGCGTCCGTGGGTGACACGGCAGTGCAACGGGCGCGCTCGTCGCTCGTTATCCGCAATACGATAATTATTTATTGTTTTACGATAATTTTCGTGTGAAAATGAGCGGTGTGGTCAACTCACCGCTTCGCAAACCATGAACCGGATACGGCGCGCCGGGCGCCAGCTCCAGTGGATCGTTGCCGCACTGCTGGTTCTCACGCCCGTGGCCTACGTGGCCGTGTTCCTGTGGCAGGGACCGGCGGCCCTGCTCGACCTGCCCCGGACGATCGCGGTCGACCTCACCGAGGCGAGCTCCCTGGATAATGCCGCGTTGTTTGTGCTCGGGGCCTTCACTCCGGCGGTGTACTGGCTGTCCTTCTGGTTTCTCCACAAGCTCGCACGGCACTACGCCGCCGGCGAGGTCTTCTCTACGAGCGCCGCCAGGCAGCTCCGCCTCATCGGCCTGCTCCTGCTTTCGACCGACTTCGTGCACATGATGCAAACGGCCGTGACCGGTCCGGTCCTGACCTTGATGGGTCTCAGCCAGGGATTCGTCAGTGTGCAACTGAGGTTGGGTGTTTCCGTCATCGGCCTGTTCATCGTTCTGATCAGCCGGATCATGCTGGTTGCCTCGGATCTCCAGGAGCAACAGCGTCTGACCGTCTGACGCGAGCCCATGGCCATCATCGTGAACCTCGACGTCATGCTCGCGATGCGCAAGAAGAGACTCACCGATTTGTCGCAAGCCGTCCACATCACTCTGGCAAACCTGTCGATCCTCAAGAACCAGAAGGCGAAGGCCATACGCCTGTCCACCTTGAACGATATCTGCGAGTACCTGCAGTGCCAGCCGGGAGATATCCTGGAGTACGTGCCCGACGAGGAGCGTGAAACGAATGAAAGCTGACCGATTGCTTCGCGTGCCGGTGCTGCCGGCCGTGGCCCCGGCTCTTGCCCTCGCCCTCGCCCTCGCCCTCGCCCTGGCCCTGGCTCTTGTCCAGGGCTGCAGCAGCGAGACCCTCAAGCGTACCGGCTTCGAGACACTGCAGAGCATGCGCCGGCTGGAATGCCAGAAGGACCCGTCGCGGGAATGTCCGGACCGCGAGCGCTACGAGGACTATCAAAAAGAGAGAAAGAAGCTCCTCGATTCGAGCCCGAAATAGTCGCGTGCGGCTACTTTCTCTTCTTGACGATGTAGCCGCCTGATTTCTCGTCGTACTGGAGATCCAGCAGCTTCTGATTCTGGGCCTCTTCCAGCAGCTCACTGAAATTGCTGAAGCCGTGATAGGACTCGCTGAACCCCGGCTGCCGCCGCTTCAGGGTCTGCTTGATCATCGAGCCCCACAGCTTCTCCTCTTCGCCGCGCTCCGCGGTCAGGTCCTCCACGATCTCCATCACCAGGTCCAGGCCGGCCTGCTTGCGGTCGTCCTCGGGCTTGGCGGCCTTGGGGGCACGCTTCCTGCCGCTGGTCTTCTTGCGCTGCTGGCGCTTCTCGCCGCCGCGCACCAGATCGTCGTAGTAGATGAATTCGTCGCAGTTCGCCGTCAGCAGGTCGGAAGTCGAGTTCTTGACTCCGACACCGATGACGGTCTTGTTGTTCTCGCGCAGCTTGCTGACCAGGGCGGAGAAGTCGGAGTCGCCGCTCACGACGACGAAGGTGTCGAGGTGCGACTTGGTGTAGCACAGGTCCAGGGCGTCGACCACCATGCGGATGTCCGCCGAATTCTTGCCCGACATGCGTATGTGGGGAATCTCGATGAGCTCGAAGGCCGCCTCATGCATGGACGGCTTGAATTCCTTGTAGCGCTCCCAGTCGCAGTAGGCCTTCTTGACCACGATGTTGCCCTTGAGCAGCAACCGGTCGAGGACTTTCTCGATGTCGAAGGCGGCGTAGTTTGCGTCTCGCACACCCAGGGCGATGTTCTCGAAGTCGCAGAACACTGCCATGTTCTGGGTCTGGGTATTCTCCTTCATGTCGGATTCGTATGCCTGGCGGGGTTGATTGAGGGGTATTCAATACCGGCGGTAGTATCTCATACGTCAAACCTCCCGGCCATGCATGAGGGTCCTCCATGCATGCAACCTGTCTGACGGAGCCTCGGGGACGAGAGACGGGACAGCCTGGCCGGGAGCACGCCCATCGATCTCCGGGGCGTCGTCATCCGTAGAGCCAGGCCACGATCGCGACGGCGCCCGCGATCCCTGCCACGTCCGCGGCCAGACCGGCGGCCAGGGCATGCCGGATCCGTCGAATCTGGACCGCGCCGAAATAGACTGCGAGCACGTAGAAGGTCGTCTCCGTCGAGCCTTGGAAGGTCGACACCAGGTAGCCCGTGTAACTGTCCGGACCGATGGCTGGATTCTGGATGATCGACGCGAGAAGACCATAGGCACCCGAACCCGACAGCGGCCGGAGCAGCGCCATGGGCAGAGCTTCGGCGGGCAACCCGAAGTGGCGCGTGACCTCTGACAAGGGGCCGATCAGCAAATCCAGGGCCCCGCTCTGCCTGAGCATGCCCACTGCCACCAGGATCGCCACCAGGTAGGGAATGATTCTGAGCGCCACCGTGAAACCGTCGCGCGCACCCTCGACAAAGACCTCATAGACCCGCACCCGTTTCAACGCGCCGAAGCCCAGCAACAGCACAACGAGGCCCGGTATGATCCAGGGTGATATCGAGCGCCCGTAGAACACGGTCAGCGGCAGCAAGGCGGCCACGGCGGCCAGGGAAAGAATCGACACCCACAGCGGATAGCCGGGCGGGACCTCGGACGGCCAGGTCGCGGGTGCCTCGTCCTCCGGCGGCAATCCGGACGGATCCGCGTCCTCGGCCGTCGACCCGGCGATGGACGTTTCCTCCATGGCGTCGGGCCTGGTCCACCAGCGCTGCAAGAGCTTGGAGGCGAGGATCGCCACGGTGGTCGAGCAGATGGTGGCGAACAGGGTCGTTGGCACGATGCCGGCGGGGTCGTGCGATCCCGCCGCCGCGCGCAGGGCAATGACTCCCGTTGGCAGCAGGGTGACGCTCGACGTATTGATGGCCAGGAACAGCACCATGGCGTTGCTTGCCGTGCCCTTGTGCGGATTCAGGCGGTCGAGCTGCTGCATGGCGCGGATTCCGAACGGCGTCGCCGCGTTTCCGAGGCCCAGCACGTTGGCGGACAGGTTGAGGATCATCGCTCCCATCGCCGGGTGCTCCGGCGGCACGTCCGGAAACAGCCGTGTCAGCAACGGCCGCAGCGCCCGGGCGATGATGGTCAACAATCCGCCGGCCTCCGCCACTTTCATCAGGCCCAGGAACAGCGCCATCACGCCCACCAGGCCGATCGCGAGGGTCACGGCCGACTTCGCCGAGTCGACGATACCCACCGCAAGCGACTGCATGGGCGGGACGACCGTGGCGGGATCCACGCCGACGGGGGGAATCCAGGTGAGCTGGTGCACGGACGCCACGACGAACGCCGCCCCCACCAGGAATAGAAATACGACGTTCACGTCGGCTCCCGCATTCTGGTTGATCCTCTCTTGATCCGCACGAACAGTCCCCTCTCCCACTGGCGGGAGAGGGGGACTTTGTCCAGAGAGAGGACGCTTCACACCACGCTCCCCGAACGCGTCCGCAATGTTACGTGTCGGCGCCGGGCGTCGCCAGGCGGCGGGACGCGGTCTTTTATTTCCCCCCGCCGTCCCCATTTACGCCTGACAGCACTGGCCGTGTGCCGGTTTCCGGCCCGGCCGTCTCCACGACACGAGCGAGTATGAGCACAGAACTTCATGCAGACAATGGGGACACGGTCGAAGCCGGCCGCAGCGTCCCCAGCGATATTGCCATCATCATACCGGTCCGGAACATGACCACCTTCCCCGGCGCCATTGCGCCGCTTGGGATCGGGCGGCCCGCGTCCATCGCCGCCGCCGAGGAGGCCGTGCGCCTCGGACGACCGGTCGGCCTCGTACAGCAACGCGATCCCGCGACTGAAAGGCCCACCGGCGACCAACTCCACCTGGTCGGCACCGAGGCCAAGGTGCTTCGACATGTCGTCGCCCCCGACGGAACGCACCACGTGATTTGCCAGGGACAGCACCGCATCCGCATCGTCGAGTTCGTCGAAGGCTATCCCTTCCTGGCGGCCCGATTCGTGCGCATCGGCCAGCGCGAGGTGATGACCCCCGAGCTGGAAGCCCGGGTCGAGCACCTGCGCCGCGAAGCCTCGGAGGCCGCCGGGCTCCTCCCCAGCGTGCCGGACGAGTTCGTGGCCGGCATTCGCGGGATCACCAATGCCGGAGCGCTCGCCGACCTGGTCGCGCAATACATCGATTTCAAGCCGCAAGAGAAACAGGAGATCCTGGAAATCTTCGACCCCGCGCAGCGGGTCGCCCGCGTCTCCGAGCTGCTCGCCCACCGCCTCGCGGTGCTGCGACTGACCCAGGAGATGCAAGAGCAGACCAAGGAGCAGGTGGACCGCAAGCAGCGCGAGTACCTCCTGCGGGAGCAGCTCAAGGCGATACAGCACGAGCTCGGCGAGGACGAGACAGGAGAGTCCGACCTCGGGGAGCTGCGCCAGGCTATCGAGAACGCGGGTATGCCGGAGGAGGCGGCCGCCCAGGCGCGCAAGGAGCTGGCGCGGCTGGAGCGCATGCCGGAATCCGCGGCCGAGCACGCCATGGTCCGGACCTATCTCGACTGGATGGCGGAGCTGCCATGGAGCCGACTCGAAGAGAAGGAAGTCGACATCGGCGAGGCGCGGACCATCCTCGATGAGGATCACTACGGACTTGCCAAGGTCAAGCGCCGCATTCTCGAGTACCTCGCCGTTCGCAAGCTGAACCCCAAGGGCCGCAGTCCCATCCTGTGCCTGGTCGGTCCCCCGGGGGTGGGCAAGACCTCGCTCGGCCGCAGCATCGCCCGGGCGACGGGGCGTCGCTTCGTGCGCGCGGCCCTCGGCGGCCTGCACGACGAATCCGAGATTCGCGGGCACCGGCGCACTTATATAGGCGCGATGCCCGGCAACATCATCCAGTCGATCCGCAAGGCGGGCGCGGCGGACCCGGTGTTCATGCTGGACGAGGTGGACAAGATCGGCGTCGGTTTCCATGGCGATCCCTCGGCGGCGCTGCTGGAAGTGCTCGACCCCGAGCAGAACGCGACCTTCCGTGATAATTACCTCGCGGTGCCTTTCGACCTGTCGAAGGTCATGTTCATCAGCACCGCCAACCGGACCGACACGATTCCGCCGGCCCTGCTGGACCGCATGGAACTGATAGAGATCCCCGGCTACACCGAGGACGAGAAACTCGAGATCGCGCGGCGATACCTCGTCGCCAGGCAGCTCGAGGCCAACGGGCTCGGCGGGGAGCAGTGCAGCATCACCGACGAGGCCCTGCGCGCCATCATCCGGGAATACACCCGCGAATCCGGCTGCCGGCAGCTCGAGCGAGAGATCGGCGGGGTATTCCGCTTCGCCGCGATGCGGATCGCAGAGCAGGCGGCCGGCAGCCTGCACGTCGACCGCGGCGACATCCCCGAGATCCTGGGCGCACCCCGCTTCGAGAACGATGTCGCCATGCGCGTCTCGGTGCCGGGGGTAGCGACGGGGCTGGCCTGGACCCCGGTCGGCGGCGACATCCTGTTCATCGAGGCGACACGAGTGCCCGGCAACGGGAAGCTGATCCTGACGGGTCAGCTCGGTGACGTCATGAAGGAGAGCGCGCAGGCCGCCCTGACCCTGGTGAAGAACCGGGCATCGGGTTTCGGGCTGGAACCGGAGACATTCGAGAAGTCCGACATACACATGCACGTGCCGGCGGGAGCGATTCCGAAGGACGGGCCGAGCGCGGGCGTGGCGATGTTCATCGCCCTGGTATCACAGCT
Organism: Arenicellales bacterium; assembly: GCA_049583715.1. Lineage (GTDB taxonomy): Bacteria > Pseudomonadota > Gammaproteobacteria > Arenicellales > JAANXG01 > JAANXG01. The sequence continues at coordinate 10,920 of JBAUWJ010000007.1, forward strand.
CACTGGTCGGACGGTCCGCAGCGACACCGCCATGACGGGCGAGATCAGCCTGCGGGGCCTGGTCCTGCCCATCGGTGGTTTCAAGGAGAAAGCCGTCGCCGCCGCGCGGGCCGGCATCACCCGCGTCCTGGCGCCGAGGCGCAACCGAAAGGACCTCGAGGAGATTCCCGAGTCGGCCCGCAAGCTTCTGGAGTTCGTCTGGCTCGACGACGTCGACGCGGCCATGGAAGCGGCCTTCGGCGGGAACGACTCCGCGGTGGCGGCCTGACGACCCGTGACCGCTCGACCCACCGGCCCTCGCAGCAGCGAGGGCCGGTAGTATCTCGAGTGTCGCTGTCGCATTCTCCTGAGGAAGCTCTGATTAATGTTGTCATTGCGAGGAGCGACGCGACGAAGCAATCCAGAAAGCGTGGAGTGGCAGGCATCCTGGATTGCTTCGCTGCGCTCGCAACGACAACGTAAATGATTAATCAGAGCTTCCCTAACACGTAATGTCGCGGAGCGAGACATCATCGCCGCACTTTGTATAGCGGTGCTCGAATGATCTCCTGTCGGCTTTCCAGGTGTGATCGCTCGAGTCTCTTCGGATGAAGGCGTGGTTGAAAATACCGCTGCTGACGACGGGAATGATCAGACGCCGACAGTCCCGGACGAACGCGTCGTCCTCGCCCGTCATGGACGAATGCCAGCCCACATGATCGAGCACCTGCCGCCTGAAAAGAAACGTGCTGCCGCGCAGTCCGACATAGTTGTACTCATATTCGTAGTACCAGTCCCGCAGGTACATGGACCCATCGTCTTCGAACAGCATGAATCCATTGGTCATGCCGACGACCTGCGCCTCGGAAAAACCGAGGCAGCACATCTGATCTCGCAGGTAATTCTCTGCGTAGTAGTCGTCGTCATCCATCTTGGCGATGAACTCCCCCCTGGCCCGGTCGCAGCCGTATTGAATAAGCTCTCCGAGGCTGCAATCATCGTTGCCGCGCAGGAGCACCACCGGAATTCGTGCGTTCTCCACGATCATAGCCAGCTCGCGGTCGTCGAAACGGCCGCGATTCACGACCAATATGAGCTCGATGTCCGGATAGGTCTGGCTTTCCAGCGTGGCGACAATTCCACTCACGCGCTCGGGGCGCTTGGTCGGCACGACCACCGAGACAGTGGGTGCGGATCGCCCTGTCCTTTCACCGACCACGAACCGCTCCACGTCCTCCAGGCGCCGCCCAATCGGGTCGTTGATCCATGCCTTTCGCGACTCGACAAAGCGTCGCCGGTGCCGCGCTATGGATTCAACGTCCATCCGGCGGTTCTTCACCAACCGGTTCGCATCGCCGTTCTGTGACGCTTGAAGGCCGCGGGCGAGAGCGAACCTGGCCTTCCACCGGTCTGGTATGTCGCTCTCATTTTCATACCTGCCGGTGATGCCGGCGTTGCCGTTCCACCAGCCGATTGGATTGTGAAGCCGGGGCTGTATTGCCGGCTCCAGGCGGTGCACGCGGCAGCGCCCATGGTTCCCAATCCACTCGAGCGCGGACGCGTCGCATGCCAGCGCGACGTGTCGTTCCTCCAGTTCCCTCGCTATTCGGCCCCGCGGCTCGTCGTCGAGGAACCAGATAAGCGTCTTCGCGCCGCGATGCTTCTGCTCGACGCTTCTCAACAGAGTGAGGGCTTCGTCGTCACCCACGGAGGCATCGATCCCCATGATGGTGTTGCCACCGGCCCGGTCTCTGCCCGTTCGCACGTCGACTTCCGCGCCCGCCATCTCCTCGAACCAGGCTGGCCCGACGACGTCCCAACACGGACCGTCTGATCCGACCGGGAAGGTCGAGGCGACTATGCGACCGAGATCCCCGGCCTCGGGCGGCGTCACTGCCATCCGGTCACCGGTGAAGCGCAGCAGCTTCGCGGGGAGGGCCAGAATGTTTCGCCTGGAGGTCATCCCCTGCCAGATGTTCATGGACAGCCGGAGGGCGGGATCGCTCTCGTAAGCACCGAGAGCCGCCAGATGACGATGCGCCGCCTCCGCCACCCTCTGCCTGTGCGGGAGCGCATTCCGGCTGTCCGGATCCGGCATCACGTCGGCGGCGAACGCCTCCCCGGCGCCAGTGACGGCAATGCGGGTGCTCTTGAGACGGTCCAGACTTCCCGCCGGGGCGATTGCGAACGCCTTGAACAGCAGCCGGGGCAGGTACCACCTGTTGGCCAGGAACCTCCGGCACTGCGCTCCCAAATGGCTTACCGGACCGGCCTCGATACGGGAGACGAGACTCTCCAGGTGCGACTCGTACGCGTCCACCCATGCCTGGGACAGCAGCCACCTGCTACGCATAACGTTGCTCCCCGAATGTGAACCTCGACATCGTGGTGTAGCTTACCGGCCCTCCTCTGCCCGGCCTCTGCACCGCTCATTCTACGGACTGCCGAACAAACGAACCACATCGACACATTGCACAGGCACCCCGAAGTGCTCGAGCATCATGTGGAGGCCGAAGCGCACGCCGTTGGCCCGGGGTGCCGGACGGCTGCGTCCGGGGGGGACCGTGTTAGACTAAGCAGCGTTCCACTTCTCCGTTCGCCCATGAAACACCCGAGTACGGCCGGCTCAGTTGCGATCCATGTCGATTCGGTGTCCAAGACCTTCGGCGCCGGAGCCGATGAGGTCCGGGCCCTTCAGGAAGTGTCGCTGGACGTACACGAAAACGAGTTCTTCACTCTACTGGGGCCTTCGGGCTGCGGTAAGACCACGCTGCTGCGACTGATTGCCGGTTTCGAAGAGCCCAGCGTGGGCAACATAGCGCTGCACGGCCAGCCTCTCACCGGCCTCCCGCCCTACCGCCGGCCGGTGAACACCGTGTTCCAGAACTATGCCCTGTTTCCCCATCTCAACGTTGCGCGCAACGTCTCCTTCGGCCTCGAGATGCTGGGCGTGGACCCGGCGGAGATCGACGAGCGCGTCCGCGAGATGCTCGAGCTGGTGAGACTGCGCGATTTCGGCAACCGCAAACCCGCCCAGCTCTCCGGCGGCCAGCAGCAACGGATCGCGCTGGCGCGGGCGCTCGCAAATCAGCCGAAAGTCCTGCTGCTGGACGAGCCGCTGTCCGCCCTGGATCTCAAGCTGCGCAAGGAGATGCAGCTCGAGCTCAAGCGTCTGCAGGGGCAAACCGGTATTACCTTCATCTTCGTTACCCACGATCAGGAGGAAGCGCTCACGATGTCCGACCGGGTGGCTGTGATGAGCGACGGCTACATTCTCCAGGTCGGCACGCCGAGCGAGATTTACGAGCATCCGTCCACGCGCTTCGTCGCCGATTTCATCGGCGACACCAACTTCCTGCCGGCACAACGCCTGACGGGACCGGAGGGCGCGGGACGCTTCCGCCTGGACGGCTCGTCGACAGTGGTCGATTTACACGAGGATGCGAGCACCGGTATCACTGCCGACGTGACCCTCGCAGTACGACCCGAACGATCGGAATTGCTCGCCGGCGACTCCGAAGGCGAAGGCGAGCGCGACGGCACGATGATGACCGGAACACTGGACAACGTCGTCTACTTCGGAACGGATACGATTTACCACGTGCGCCTCGAGAACGGTGCGACATTCCGGGTACGCACCCAGAATCACTCCGGCTCACTTCATGCCAGGCAGCCGGGGGAAAAGGTGCGCGTTCATATTCCGCGCGACGCCGTGCGGGTGCTGGCGGACTGACCGCGCCATGCGGTCCCGCAGACGCCTCGTGGGACGAGCCGGCCTCATCGGTCCGGCCCTGCTCGTCATCACCGTCTTCATGCTCGTGCCCCTGGTACTCATGGCCTACGTTTCCATGCTCGAACGGGGGGAGTACGGCGGCGTGGTGTGGGGCTCGCACACGCCGGTCGCCTACCTGAACTTCTTTTTCGAACGGAACCTCGACGGCAGCCTGGAGATCAATACGGACTACCTCCAGATCTACCTCAGGTCCTTCGAACTATCCCTCAGCACCACTATTCTGGCACTGCTGGTAGGCTTTCCCACGGCGCTGTACATGGCCCTTCAGCCGCCGCGCATGCGCGGAATCCTGGTATTCCTGGTGACGGTGCCTTTCTGGACCAACCTTCTCGTTCGCAACTACGCCTGGATTCTGCTGCTGCGCAACAACGGTCTGGTCGAATCGGTGCTTCGCTGGATGGGCCTCGCGCACGGGCCGATAGACGTGCTCTACACACCCTTCTCGGTCGCCGTGGGACTGACGTACTCGTTTCTGCCTTTCATGATACTGCCGATCTACGCCAGCCTGGAGAAGCTCGACCTGCGCCTCGTCGAGGCCGCCTACGACCTCGGCGCGAACCGTCTGCAGGCCCTCAGGCGGGTGGTGATCCCGCTGGCCTTCCCCGGAATCGTAGCCGGCTCGGTGCTGGTGTTCGTGCCCTGCCTGGGCGCTTACGTCACGCCGGAGCTCCTCGGCGGCTCGAAGACCATGATGATCGGCAATCTCATCGAGGACCAGTTCGGCGCGGCGCGCAACTGGCCGTTCGGCGCCGCCCTCGCCTTCGTCCTCCTCGCGCTGGTGCTGATTGCCATGATGGTGTACGCCCTGCGCTTCCGCCGTCCGCCGGGGGCGCCCTGATGGCCGCGGAGCGACAGAATCCGCTGTGGCGGTTCCCCGGAATCGGTCCGGCCACCGCAGCGCTGTTCGCCTATCTTTACCTGCCTATCGTCATTCTGATCGCGCTGTCGTTCAATGCCAACCGCATCGCGACCATATGGGGCGGATTCAGCACCCGCTGGTACGGCGTGGTGCTCGGCAACCACGACATCCTCCACGCCGCGCGTAATTCGCTCATAGTCGCCACCTCCGCCATGCTCATGGCAACCGTGCTGGCGACTTTCGCGGCGATCGGCATGACCCGCCACCGCTTCCGGGGCCAGGACGGCATCAGCGCCGTGATCGCCCTGCCCCTCATCGTGCCGGAAATCGTCACCGCCGTGGCGACTCTGCTGTTCTTCGTGCTCATCGGCATCCGGCTCAGCCTGCTGACCGTGATCGTCGCCCACACTGTCTTCTGCATTCCCTTCGCGTACCTGCCGATCCGGGCCCGGCTCGAGGGCATGGACCCGGTGCTGGAGCATGCCGCCGCGGATCTCTACGCCAGACCCTCGCAGACGTTCCGCCGCATCACCTTGCCGTTGCTGTGGCCCGGCATTCTGTCCGGTGCGATGCTCGCGTTCATCATCTCGCTGGACGATTTCGTCATCACGTATTTCGTGGCCGGGGCGGGCGCGACCACGTTACCGGTGTACATATTCGGCATGATCCGCATAGGCGTCACGCCCGAAGTGAACGTCATTTCGGCATTGATGCTGGTGATTTCAATCACATTCGTCTCCTTTTCTTTCCTCATCGGTCGCATGCGACGGTGAGAAATCAGGTAGTATGTGTGTCACACCCAACAGTAAAAATCACCGGAGGAACGCTGTATGAAAGTCATGAAAAGAGTACTGCTCACCGCCGTCGTGATGTTCGGCCTTGGCAGCGCGGGCGCCAATGCCGCCGGACAGTTGTATCTGTACAACTGGTCCAATTACATACCCCCCGACCTGTTGAAGCGCTTCGAGAAGGAAACCGGCATCAGCGTCACGCTGGATACCTACGCATCCAACGAGAAGATGCTGGCCAAGCTGCAGGCCGGCGCCACGGGTTACGATGTCATCGTACCTTCGGGTTACATTGTTCCAAGCCTGCTGGCCCAGGGGCTGGTCGAGGAAATCGACACCTCGAAGATGCCCAACTTCAAGAACGTCCTGAAGCCGCACGACAGCCCGCCGTATGATCCCGAACGGAAATACTCGGCCCCCTATATGTGGGGAACTACGGGATTCGCCTATGATTCGGCGCGCGCGCCGAAGCTCGAGGACAGCTGGAAAGAGTTCTTCGAGCCCAGGGACGAGCTCAAGGGCCAGGTCGTCGCTCTCAACGACGCTGCGGATGTATACAGCGCCGCCGCGTACTATCTCGGCGTCGACAAGTGCACCGAGAGCTCGGACGACGCTCAACGAATCCTGACGCTGCTCGAAAAGCAAAAGCCCTCCCTGGCCATGTATTCGTCGACGGGAACCATCGACCGCATGGTCGCAAAGGAAGTCATCATGCACCAGATGTGGAACGGCGCCGCTCATCGAGCCAGGGAAAAGCTGGCGACCATACGCTATGTCTATCCCAAGGAAGGCCTCACCGTATGGGGCGACAATTTCATGGTACCCAAGGGCGCACCCGACCTCGAGAACGCCAAGACCTTCATCAACTGGATGATGGATCCGAAGAACGCGGCGGAGGCTTCGAACTATACCGGCTACATGAATGCCATAGCCGGATCGTCCCAGTATCTGAACGACAGCCTCAAGAATGATCCGGCGGTCAATATGCCGGAAGAGTACACCTCGCGGCTGCGCCCCTCGGAGTCCTGCTCCAAGACTGCCCGGGCGCTGCGCGACAAGGTCTGGACGCGACTCAAGAAGTGAAGACTCCCGGCGCAGCGTGATGAGCACCCGCGAGACGGTCCGCGTCGCCCTGTGGTGCAGGCGCCTGGGGCATGTTGCGCCGGACCTGGCTCGCTGGGCGGCGGCCGTCGAGACCGGAGTGGTCGAGGCCGCCGCCCGCGGTGCCGAGGTGCTGGTCATGCCGGAATGGATCGCCAAGCAATGGCTGGCATTCGCGCCGGCTGACCTCGCTCCACGCGACGAGGTCGCCTGGCTCGCCGGACACTCGAGCGAGGCGCTGGAACTCCTCAGACCTCTTCCCGCGCGGCACGGCGTTGCCCTGCTCTCGGGCAGCATGCCGGTTCACGACCGGTCGGTCTCCCCTCCCTGGTTCAATCGCGCCCATCTGTTCCTGCCCGACGGCACCGAGATCGTTCACGACAAGCTTTGTCTCACGCCATCGGAGCGCGACCCGGAGGGGTGGAATCTCGCGACGGGGTCGACGGTACGCACGTTCGACCTGGGTGGGGCGCGGGCGGCCATTCTCATCTGCCTCGACATCGAGCTCCCCGCGCTGTCGGCGCGGCTCGCGACGTCGGGGATCGACCTCCTGCTCGTGCCCTCCTATACATCGCTCCTCTCGGGCTACAGCCGCGTCTTCGGCTGCGCCAAGGCACGCGCCGTGGAGCTCTTGTCCGCGGTTTGCGTGGTGGGCTGCTTCGGCGGGCTGCGTACCGCCAACGGCAGCGCTTTTGAAAGCACCAGCGGCGCGGCAGTCTACATTCCCTGCGAGCCCGAGCTCGGCATGAACGGGATTCTCGACGCTCTGGCGCCGCGACCGGAGGGCGAAGGGCCCGGCCCGATCCTGGTTGCGGACGTTCCGGTCGGCCGGATCCGCGCCCTGCGTGAAGGCGCCACCGGCGAGGTCTGGCCCGGCGCATGGGACGCGTCGCGCGTCAGCGTGTCATGAGACATGCAGACCCCCGACGAACAAGGGTTCCGGCTGCTCTGGCCGGTGTTGTTCCTGCAGCGCACCCTGCCCGGCCATGAATACGCCAACCTCGAGCTCGAGCGCCTCGTCCTCGAGCATGAGTCCGAAAACACCAACCTCACCACCGACTACCTGGCAGGGAATATCCTGGCCCTGGACAACCCGGCGGCGAACTGGCTGCGCCAGTGCGTTGAGAAAACGGCAGCGGATTACTGCCGCCGTGCGGGAATCGACTACAACGTGGAATGGTCGCTGCAGGGTTGGGCGAACGTAAACCGGTTGGGGGATTATCACGATCCGCACAACCACCCCTACGCCTACCTGAGCGGAACCTACTACGTCAGGGTCCCGCAATCCCGAGCGCCCCTGAGGAATCGGGCCGATGTCCGCCCTGGGTGCATCACCTTCTACGATCCCCGAGGCGCGGCGAACATGACGGCCATCAAGGGCGATCCACAGATCGAGCCCGAGCTCACCGTTCAGCCGGGTCCCGGAACGATACTCATGTGGCCCTCCTTCCTGATGCACTTCGTGCACCCGAATCTCTCGGAGGAACCCCGTATCAGCATCAGCTTCAACGTCGTCATCAAGGAGCCCCGCGCCTACCTGCCCAGGCAGTAGGCTTCCGGCCGGCAAGGGATCGGTCTCCGGCTCCAACGGAGTCGAGTATTGGCAGGGGGGCGGTTGGCGCCTACGCCTTTCGCCGGCGGGATTCTTTTTTCAATTCACCCTTTATCAACTGGTTCACGTTTCCCATGGCCTCGGTGAACAGCTCCAAAAGGTCGTCCAGGGTCACGAGGCCAACAAGCGCGCCGTCTTCCCGGCGCCCGAGGTCCTGTGATGAAATCCGGAGCGATGGATGAGACGACATGCGACTGAGCGCCGGTGCGGAGGCGCGGGCGGGGTCATGAGCGTCATGGCCCGTTGGGAGCACTTCGAGCACGGCGCCGACATTGGGGTGCGTGGCCGCGGCGATACGCTCGCCGAGGCCTTCGAGCAGGCCGCGCTCGCCCTCACGGCGGTCGTTGTCGACCCCGGCGACGTCAGGGAAGCTGTCAGCGTCGACATTGAATGCGAAGCGGACGACGTGGAGCTCCTGCTGGTGGATTGGCTGAACGCGCTGGTTTACGAAATGGCCGTCGGCAGGCTGTTGTTCCATCGTTTTCACGTGGAGCTCGACGATCGAAAGCTCAGGGCCACCGCCTGGGGCGAGACCGTGGACATCGCGCGGCACCGGCCGGTTGTCGAGGTCAAGGGCGCCACCTATACGGCCCTCGAGGTACACCGCCGCAAGGACGGCGACTGGATCGCTCAGACGGTCGTCGACGTGTAGGCTGTCACCCATGGAAACGAATCTCTTCGAACGCGAGGACGAATACACCTGGCGGATTCCCGCACAGGGGAAGATGCGCGTTCCCGCAGTCATCTATGCCGACGAGCCCCTGATCCGGGCCATGGACCGGAAGGTGTACGAGCAGGTGACGAACGTCGCCGCCCTGCCGGGAATCGTGGAAGCCGCCTACGCCATGCCGGACGCCCACTGGGGCTACGGCTTTCCCATAGGCGGGGTCGCCGCCTTCGACGCGGCTGCAGGCGGCGTGATCTCCGCTGGCGGCGTCGGCTTCGATATCTCCTGCGGTGTGCGCACCATGCACACCGGTCTCGTGAAGGAGGACGTCAAGCCGGCGCAGCCCGCTCTCGCCCAGGGGCTGTACGAGGACATCCCGGCCGGGGTCGGGAGCACCGGTGCCATCCGGTTGGGCGGCGCGGAAATGGACGCCATGCTCCGCGGAGGTGCGCGCTGGGCATTGGAGCAGGGATACGGATGGGCCGAGGACCTGGAGCGCATCGAGGAGCACGGCTGTATGACCGGCGCCGAGCCCGGCGAGGTTTCCGACAAGGCCAAGCGCCGGCAGCGCGACGAGATGGGCACCCTGGGCTCCGGCAATCACTACCTCGAAGTGCAGCACGTAGCGGCGGTCTACAAGCCGGACGTCGCCGCCGGCTTCGGTATCGCCGAGGGCGACGTGGTGGTCAGCATCCACTGCGGCTCCCGCGGCCTCGGCCACCAGATCGGCACCGAGTTCCTGAAAGCGATGGCAAGCGCCGCCAAAGGCTACGGCATTGCGCTGCCCGACCGCGAGCTGGCCTGTGCACCGCTTCAATCGGACGTGGGCAGGTCGTATCTTGGCGCCATGCGCGCCGGCATCAACTGCGCGCTGGCCAACCGCCAGATCATCGGTCACCTGACCCGGCAGACTTTCGGCAGGATCCTGCCCGCGGCGCGCCTGACCCTTCTCTACGACGTCTCCCACAACACCTGCAAGGAGGAGAGCCACGTGGTGGCGGGCGAGCGGTGCAAGCTGTTCGTGCACCGCAAGGGCGCGACCCGCGCCTTCGGACCCGGCCAGCCGGATATCCCCGAGGCGCTGCGCCCCTTCGGCCAGCCGGTGCTGATCGGCGGTTCCATGGGCACGGCTTCCTATATCCTGGCCGGGGCCGAGGGCAACGACCAGCGCGCCTTCAGCTCGGCCTGCCATGGCGCCGGCCGCGCCATGAGCCGCAAGGCCGCCACCCGGCAGTGGAACGGCCGCAGTGTGGTCGACGAGCTGGCCGCGCGCGGCATCATCGTGCGCAGTCCCAGCATGCGCGGCGTCGCCGAGGAGGCGCCTGGCGCCTACAAAGACGTCTCCGAGGTGGTGGATGCGGCGGACCACGCCGGCCTCGCACACAAGGTGGCGCGCCTGGAACCCATGGTCTGCGTGAAGGGTTGATGAGCGCCGACCCCTTCACCTGCGACATCTCCCGCCACATCTGGAAAACCCGCTACCGGTACCGTGACGGCCAGACCATCCATGACCAGACCGTCGCCGACACCTGGAAACGGATCGCGAACGCACTCGCCGGTGTCGAGAAGCGGGACCGGGCCGCCTGGGCGGAACGCTTCTACCATGCGCTCGAAGATTTCCGCTTTCTGCCTGGGGGGCGCATCCAGGCCGGCAGCGGCACCGGCCGGCGGGTGACGCTGTTCAACTGCTTCGTCATGGGGCGTATCGAGGATTCCATGGACGGCATCTTCGACGCCTTGAAGGAAGGCGCTGTCACCATGCAGCAGGGGGGCGGCGTCGGCTACGACTTCTCCACCCTGAGGCCGGCCGGCAGCCGGGCGCGCACCGTCGGGAGGATCTCCTCGGGGCCGGTCTCCTTCATGCGCATCTGGGATGCGATGTGCGCGACCCTGCTGTCCACCGGCAGCCGCCGCGGCGCGATGATGGCGACGTTGCGCTGCGACCATCCCGACATCGAGACCTTCGTCGAAGCCAAGCGGGAGAAAGTCGCCCTGCGCCATTTCAATCTGTCGGTGCTGGTGACCGATGCCTTCATGCAGGCCGTCCGGAACGACGGGTCCTGGGCGCTCGTGTTCCCCGACGGGGATCTCGGCGACGCCGAGCCCGGACCCGAGATCGTGGAGCGCGCATGGTCCGGCAGCCGGGAGTCCCTTCCCTGCCGCGTCTTTCGCAGGATCCCCGCCCGGGACCTGTGGCGCCGCATCATGAGAGCGACCTATGACTGCGCCGAGCCCGGCGTGCTTTTCATCGACCGCATCAACCGCCTCAACAATCTCCACTACCGCGAGGTCATCAGCGCCACCAACCCCTGCGGAGAGATCCCGCTGCCGCCCTATGGGGCTTGCGACCTGGGCTCGGTGAACCTGACCCGGTTCGTGGACAGGCCCTTCACTCCGGGCGCCGGCTTCGACATGGCGGCCTTCTCAACGACCGTGTCCGTGGCGGTGCGAATGCTGGACAATGTCGTGGATCTCTCCCGCTTCCCGCTCCCGCGGCAAGAGGCCCAGGCCCGCGGCAGCCGCCGTATCGGCCTCGGTGTCACCGGCCTGGCCGACGCGCTGATCATGATGGGCCTTCGCTACGGCGACCGCGCCGCCGTGGCGTTCGCGAGTGAAGCGATGCGCGGTCTCTGCCACACGGCCTATCGCACGTCCACAGAGATCGCCCGGGAGAAAGGCAGTTTTCCCTTCCTGGAAACAGAGGCCTACCTGAACGGCGAATTCGCCGGCAGCCTGCCGGAAGACATCCGCCGCGGCATCCGCGAGACCGGCATCCGCAACAGCCACCTGGTGGCCATCGCACCCACCGGCACCATCAGCCTGCTGGCCAACAACGTCTCCAGCGGGCTGGAGCCGGTGTTCGACTTCACCTACCGGCGAAGGGTCCTGGAGGCGGGCGGCGGATCACGGGAGTACGAGATCACCGACCACGCGTTCGATCTGTGGCGGCAACGCAGCGGCGGCTCGCCCCTGCCGGACTACTTCGTGGACGCCCGCGGCCTGGACCCGGAGGTCCATCTCGCCATGCAGGCGGCGATTCAGCCCTTCGTGGACAATGCCATCTCGAAGACCATCAACGTTCCGGAGGACTTCGATCCGGTACGCTTCCGGTCACTGTATGAATCCGCTTACGAGAAGGGACTCAAGGGCTGCACGACGTTCCGGTCCAATCCCGTCACCGGCGAGGTGCTCTCTTCGGTCAAGGACACCTCGCTTTGCTGCAGCATCGAGCGCGAGGCGGACTGATACAAGGCCGTAATGCTGCTCCGACAACAGCGTCCGGGTCGCACAGGGATCTTGTCGGAATGAATTCCGACCCACAGGTGCCGCGGCTCGAAACCCGGGTTGTAGGTCGGAATTCATTCCGACAGCCGCGACCGGAATCGGCACAGCTCGTCGCGATGAATCCCGACCTGCAGGCGGCACGGTTGCAGGTCAGCGTCTTCCGCCGATCCAGCCCTTGCGCCTGAAGTAGTAGACGAGACCTCCTGCCACGAGCAGCATAACCCCCAAGGCGGCCGGATAGCCGAAGTACCAGTGCAGCTCCGGCATATTCAGCGGCGAGGCCTGCGGATCGAAGTTCATTCCGTAGACGCCGGTAATGAAGCTCAGGGGAATGAATATCGTCGCGATGATGGTGAGCACCTTCATGATCTCGTTCATCTTGTACGAGAGGCTCGACAGGTAAAGCTCCGTCAAGGCTGCGCCGCGCTCGCGATAGGTCTCGAGGATGTCGGCGATCTGGATGACATGGTCGTGGCAGTCCCGCACGAACGGCTTCGTCTCGTCGAGTATCCAGGGAACGTCGGCGTACAGCTTGCGCAGCGTCTCCCGCAGCGGCCAGATGCCGTGGCGCAGCACCTGCAGGTCCCGCTTGAGGTCATGAGTCTGCTCGATCACGTTGCGTTCGGGGTTCTCGACGACCGCATCTTCGATGTCGTTGAGGGTCTCGTTGAAGTGCTCCAGCACGGGGAAATAGCCGTCGACAATCGCATCGATCAGTGCATAGGCGAGATAGTCCGGCTTGACGAATCGTCCCCGGCGTCCCCCGTTTCGGATGCGCTGGCGCACGGATTCGAGGCAGTCGCCCGGCCGTTCCTGAAACGACACGACGTAGTTGTCCCCCAGGAACAGGCTGACCTGTTCCATGTCGAACGCATCGTCGCGGACGGCGGCCATGCGGGCCACGATGAAGACGTTGTTGTCGTATTCTTCGGCCTTGGGTCTGTGGTGGGTGTTGAGGACGTCTTCCAGGGCCAGCGGGTGAAGTCTGAATACCGCCCCCAGGCGGTCCAGGACATCCACGTCGCCGAGTCCGTCGACGTTGACCCAGACCACCGGGAACTGACTGAGCAGGGGCGCGATTTCCTCGGGCGTTTCTATGGTCTTCTCGATGATATTCGTATGGTCATAGGCGAGCAGCGTAATGACCGGCTCGACCGCGCCTTCGGGTTCGATCAAAATGCCCGGCGAGGCGGCCGGGTGAGTGAGCTTCTTCTTGCTGAACAGCCGGTGACGTACTCGCATGGTCTATCCGCCCTACTGTAACGGTTGGCTTATGGCAGCGTCCTGTCGGAGAGTCGGCGCGAGATCGAATTCAATGACGTGATCACGCCGGTCGTCGGCGAGCGGGACCCCTGTTTCCCACCGCCGCCTTCAGTCCGGCTTTGCCGCCGCCCGGAGGCCGTTGGATATCCCTAATATACCCCGGTCCGCAGGTATCCCGGTCGAAAGGACGGCGGTGGCGGGATAAGCAGCGTTCGTGGATTCCTGGCGCTGCGGCCTCGAGGGGCGATCCTCGAATCGCCCCGAGCGGGCTTCGCCCGCCGGGGAAGGACGACGCGCGGGTCGAGTCCTCAGTCGTTCTTCTTGTCCTTGCCCGACGAGTCGCCACGGCCCCGGCGCGCGCCCATCCCCAGGGCGATGCCGGCGACCAGTGCAATCATGGCGGCGTCGGTGGTGCGCAGATTCGTGCCGGAGAGCATCTCGCCCGCGGCCTTGCCCAGGCCGGCGGCGGTCTCGCTTTGTTCAGGCCGTGGCCGCGGCGGCGCCTGCCTCGCCGAGCGGCCGCGCAGCGCCGCGGCTATTGCCAGGATCAGGAGCGCCAGCACGATGGCGATCCCGCCGGTGATCAGTCCGGCCTGCCAGGCCCCGAGGACGCCGCGAAGGTAGAGGTAGAGCGAAGCCACCAGAAAACCGGCGCCGATGAGGGCGACGGTCAACGCGGCGACCAGCAGGGCCGCCTGAAGAACGGCGCGCCGCACGGCGCGCTGCACACGCAGGCGCTCGCCCGCGAGCAGTTCCCCGGCCATGCGCCTGAGCAGCTGCACAGCGTCGCCGTGAATCAGTGGCGGCGGTCGAGAAGCAGGCCGACCACGAATCCGACGCCGAATGCCGTCAGTATGCTGGTAACGGGCCGTTCCTCGATCTCCCGACCCAGCGTCTCCCGGGCGGCGTCGACGCTTTCGCGCGCACTCTCGTAGGCAGCGCGACCGCGTGCCGCACCGTCCTTGCGCATCGTGTCCACCAGGGAAGAAACGTCCTCACGTAACTTGTTGAGATCCTCTCTGAGCTGGTCCACGTCTTGATTGATGTCTCGATTCGCCATCTTGCGCCTCCGATATATGTCAGGGAAACTCCGCTCTCATTCCCACGCCGACAAGCGTGGAGATGCGGATATTGATCGGGAATTCTCCACTTCTAAGACCTTGGATTTCCTCGTGAATTCCAAACATCGGCGCCCGCGAACGTTTACGCCCGAAGGCGCCGCTGCCCTCGAATTCCGGTCCGGTTGCGACCCGGCACGCCGGGCAATGCCTGACGCAGACGCGGCAGTGCCGCTTGCGTGCCGCTGTCGACGAGACTCGCGACGGCAGGAAGCGTCGACAACCGCGCGATCTGAAATCCCCATGCACATACAAGCGCATCTGCACTGTCCGATAATGTTTATTGTCCCGGCACGGGTGGTGCAGCGTCATTGACCTGGATCAACGATGGACGGCCCTCCCGCGCCGGCAGCCGGCGGTGCGAAGGGACCCTGCGAGTCCCTCTATACACGACGAGCGTTGGCGCGACGCGAGAGCGCACTGCCGTCACTGAGACCACCGCCTCTTCCTCCACATTGCCTGCAGGAACTCCTCGTCGGCCGGCGAGAGATCGAAGCGCCGGCATGCCTCTTCCACCAGCTTGGCGTCGTCGCGCCGCTGCGCATCCAGCCACCTGAGCGCCTGTTCCAGCCGCTCGCGATGGGAATAGGGCGCGCCGCCGGACATGCTTCATACCGCCAGGGTCGAGGTGACCTATCAACGCGAGTCAGGCAGCGGCCTCCATAGAGCTGCTGTACTCGCCGCTCCTGGCCGCCCCGTTCAGGCGGGCGCGCTCGTAGAACACTCTCTGGGCGCGCGACACGTTGGCGGGATCGCCTTTCCACGCCTTCAACGCAGTTTCCTGCAGGGCGCGGCCATAGGAGAAACTGAGCTCCCAGGGCCGGTGCGGGCGCTGGTTGATGGCATTGAGATTGGCGGTCGCTTCCTCGGGTGTCTGGCCGCCGGAGAGAAAGTTGATGCTCGGCACCGCTGCCGGGACTGTACGCCGCAGCACCTCGAGGGTCCGGATCGCCACCTCTTCGGGACCGGCCTGATGCGAATGGCCTTTCCCGGACACCACCATGTTGGGTTTGAGCAGCATATGCTCGAGCGTCACGCGATGGCAGTGCAGAGCGTGAAAGACTTCGTGCTGCACGACCTCGGTGACCTCGGCGCAGCGCTCTATGCTGTGATCGCCGTCCATCAGCACCTCGGGCTCGACGATGGGCACGATGCCCTGCTCCTGACAGACAGCAGCGTAGCGGGCCAGAACCTCGGCATTCGCTTCGATGGCGAGCCGGCTCGGACAGGTATCCGAAATGTTGTACACGCAGCGCCACTTGGCGAACCGCGCGCCCTGGCCCTTGTAAGCCTCGAGGCGTTGTTCCAGGCCGTCCAGGCCGAAGGTGATCTCGTCGCCGGGCGCGCCCGGCAGGGGGCCCTTGCCCTTGTCGACCTTGATGCCCGGCACGACGCCCTGCTTCGCGGCCAGCTCCGGCAGCGCAGTGCCGTCGTCGGTCTTCTGACCGAGAGTTTCCTCGAACATGATGACGCCGCTGATGAACTCACCGATGCCCGCCGTCGACAACAGCATGCTGCGGTAGCTGCGGCGATGCTCCTCGGTAGACTCGACGTCGATCGCCTTGAGTCGTTTGGCCATCGTGGGATTGCTTTCATCGGCGGCAAGTATGCCCCTGCCCTTCTGCGCCAGTTCCTCGATCGTGGCTTGAAGCTCTTCTCGTACGCTCATGGGTTCCTCCGTCGGGTAGCCATATTATATCTGCGGATATTATAAACTCCGGGGTGAGCGGCGCGCACAACCCGTCCACGAGTGCTTCACGGTTCAAGTGCACATCGAGAGACTATTGATCCATCTCAATACAATCCGATCATCAACCGACTAGGGTCCGGATCCGTGAACACGATGCCTCCTGCGCCAATTACCCGAGCCCATTCCCCGGCGCCGATGAACCCGTCGTCGCGAAGGTCGCCTCTCGATCATCCAGGGCGTTCGCCGGTGGGGCATCCGTGAGCTGGGGCATTTGGATCGGCCTCGCCGGCGGCGGCGTCGGGCTGGTCTACGCCGTGCTCACCGGAATATGGGTCCTCCGCCAGGACCGCGGCCAGGCCGCTCTTCAGACCCCTTACGTTGCCATACGCGAAGGTGCCGTCGCCTTTCTCGAGACGCAGTATCTGGCCATTCTCGGGGTTGGCGCCATACTGGCGGTGATACTCTGGCTGAGCCCGGGTTTCGGTTGGTTGACCGCGGCCGGTTTCGCGCTCGGCGGGATATGCTCGGCGGCGGCCGGTGCGGCCGGCATGTTCGTGTCGACGGGCGCCAACGTCAGAACGACCGCGGCGGCCAGCGGCGGACTGGCTCCCGCGCTGCGGGTGGCGATACGCGCAGGATCGGTCACGGGCTTTCTCGTCGGCGCCCTGGCCCTGGCCAGCGTCGCCGGGTTCTATCTCCTGCTTCGGTTCTCGAGCGCCTCACCCGAGGTGGATCTGCGCCCGCTGATCGGGCTGGGGTTCGGTGCCTCGCTGATCAGCATATTCGCGCGGCTGGGGGGCGGCATCTTCACCAAGGCGGCGGACGTGGGAGCCGACCTGGTCGGCAAGATCGAGCACGGCATTCCGGAAGACGACCCGCGAAACCCGGCCACGATCGCGGACAACGTCGGGGACAACGTGGGCGATTGCGCCGGGATGGCCGCCGACCTGTTCGAAAGCTACGTCGTCACGGTCATCTCCACGATGCTCGTGGCCTCCTGGGTGCTGCCGGAGGTGACCGCCGCACGCTTCTTTCCCCTCGCCATCGGTGGGGTCACCCTGTGCGCCGCCGTCGCCGGGGTGCAGGCCATGCGGCCCCCGTCCGGCCAGGGCGTGATGGGCGCCTTCCTGCGTGGCGTGGTCGTCACCGTCGTGCTGGCCGCGGCCGGGATCATCGCCGTTGGAGTCCTGCTCCTCGGCGGAGAGCCGACGATCAAGCTGGGCCCCCTGCTGGGTGCCGGCCTGGCCGGTATCGTCGTTGCCGCGGGCCTGGCCGGGATGACGGTCTACTACACCGGTGTACGATTCGAGCCCGTGCGCCACGTTGCGAACGCCTCTTCCGCAGGGCACGCCACGAACATCATCGCCGGGCTCGCCCTCAGCATGAAGTCCGCCGCCGTGCCTGTTCTCTTCGTCGCCGCCGGTGTCGTCGCGGCCTACGGGCTCGCGGGACTCTACGGACTCGCCGTCGCGACCACGACCATGCTCGCGCTGACGCCGGTCGTGGTTACGGTGGATGCATTCGGGCCGGTTACGGACAATGCCGGGGGTATCGCCGAGATGGCCGGGATCTCCGCGTCCGTCCGGGAGATCACCGATGTCCTGGACGCGGCAGGCAACACCACCAAGGCGGTCACCAAGGCCTTCGCCATCGGCTCCGCGGGTCTCGCGGCGCTGGTCCTGTTCGCCGCCTACGAGGTCGAGCTGCGCCGGGTCGGCTACGGGCTCGAGTTCACGCTCGACAGCCCCTACGTGATCGCCGGCCTGCTCATCGGCGGCGTCCTGCCGTCGCTTTTCGCCGGCTACGCGATGGAAGCCGTGGGCAAGGCGGCCTCGGGTATCGTCGCTTATGTGCGCGACCAGTTCAGCCGGTACCCCGAAATCCTGGACGGCAAGCGGCTTCCGGATTACGCGGAGACGGTATCCTCGCTCACGCGCACGTCCATTCGCGAGATGCTGCTCCCCGGGCTCATTCCCGTTGTCGCGCCGTTGGCCGTGGGACTGTTGTGGCCGATCTTCGGACCCGCCGGTACAGCCGCCCAGGTCATCGGCGGCATGCTGATCGGGGGCATCGTCACCGGCCTCTTGCTCGCGATCAGCCTGTGCACCGGGGGAGCCGCCTGGGACAACGCCAAGAAATACATCGAGGCCGGCCACGTCGGCGGCAAGGGATCGGCGGCGCACCACGCCGCTGTCACAGGCGACACCGTCGGGGATCCCTACAAGGATACTGCGGGGCCGGCGATCAATCCGATGATCAAGATCCTCAATCTGGTGGCCTTGCTGATCGTGCCCTACCTGACGTGAGCTCCGCCGACCAGCGCCTCGGGGTGATGCCCGTTGGCTTGCGGACAATTGAAGACAAACAGTATAGTAAAATCAAACATCAGGAGAACTTCATGGCCCAACTGACGCTGACGGATGAAGAACGAGAAGCCCTCGTCGTGTTGCTGGAAGGCGACTTGTCCGATCTGAGCTACGAGATTGCCGATACCGATCGATCGACGTTCCGGGATCAGATCAAGGCCAGGCGGGAGCTGCTGCGCGGGATTCTGGAAAATCTCAAGAAAGCCGGCGGCTGAGAGCCTGTCCGAGGTCCTCGCGTCGCAGCAGGGTATCGCAAGAGTCTGCGGTCGCCGAAGATCGCATCTGTCTGCCCCTTGAAAGATCCTCCACCTCTCAGAGAACAAAGAGCGTCTTCTCGGAGAAGTTCGACATCTCGAACTCGGGCAGAGGCTGGACGCAGTGTCCCTTCTCCCCTGTGGAGAAGGACAGGATGAGGGGACAGTGCGAGAAAGTGCCAATAAGGTTGTTGTTCCCCCTCACCCTAACCCCCTCCCCACGGGGGAGAGGGAATATTCTGAATGACTTCAAACGTACACTCCAACAGCCGCGCCCGTTCTCGCGCACGGCGTGCGAGCGTCGAGGTTCGGCGCCGCAATGCGGCCTCAGTGCGACATCAGGACGGGCACGGTCATGCTTTCGAGAATCTGCCGTGTGGCGCCGCCCACGATGAGCTCCCTGTAGCGCGAATGACCGTAGCCGCCCATGACGATGAGGTCGATCTGCTTGTCGGAGGCGCGGGAGAGCAGCGCGTCACCCACCGACAGTTCGCGTGCTTCCGTGAAGGTGGTTTCCACCCGAATGCCGTGTCGGGCGAGGTGCAAAGAGACGTCGGCGCCCGGAACGTGGCCGCCGCCGCCCGATCCAGCCGGAGGATTGATGGACAACACATCGACGAGCTCGGCTTTCTCCAGGAGCGGCAACGCGTCGTGGACGGCCCGCATCGCTTCCCGGCTCCCATTCCACGCCACCAGAACGCGTTTGCCCATCGACCGTGGCGCGCCGATATAGGGTATCACCAGCACCGGCCGGCCTGCGTCCAGGATGACATCCTCCACCACACCTTCGCTCAGGGATGAGGCATCAGACGCGTCGGCCTGACCCAGGATGAGGAGATCCACGTAGCGGCCGTGCAGCGACAGGGTGGCGGCGACGTCGTCCTCGACGAAACGCCACTCCGACGAGAGTCCCGCGTTGTCCGCCGCCTTCTTGAACGCCTTTTCCGCCTCGGCGGCGCGGTCGAGATCCGCCTTCCTTTTCTCCTCCAGCACGTCCGCCGGGATCTGGACTTCGACGTACAGCGGAATCGCGGCCACGCTGGGCAGAACGAAGAGGCCCGTCAGGTGTGCGCCGCTCTGTGCGGCGAGCCGGGTCGCGACCTCGAGACGCGCCGTGACGGCCTTGCTGTCGTCGACATGCACCAACAAGTCTTTGAGTGCCATCAGGATCATCCTCCTCAGTGTGGGAACGGTTGTTCGGTTTGCCGCCAGTGACGGACTACCCCTCCCGGAGCCTTCACCCGGAGGGAGCGCTCCCGTATTCTCGACTTCGAGGTCTCCGGGGATCTTGACGTGGATCAAGCAACGAGAGACGGTCACCGGCGCGGCGGATAACCGGGAATCGTACCACACGGGCGGGAGCGCTCCTGTTGCACGATATTCATTCCAGAGCACGTCGCCGCGCCCCGCGACGGCAACAAGCGTGGACTTGATCCACATCAGCGGGGATATCCGGCGCGTTCTCTATTGTCTGATAGCAGGCCGGTGGACTCCCCTGGCGGGGCCGCCGCGGACTCATCGGGTCGTGGTTGCCGGTACCCCGGCTTCACGAGATTTCGCCAGCGAGATCAATAACACCGTTGCCCGTCCCGCATCCCCGGGCTCTATCACCTCGACGGAACCCCGCGGGAGGACACGTGGAGAATCATTCATTGGAATCAGGTTCACCAGGTTCGAAAAGCAGCCCCAAGGCGCTCGGCGCGTCCCCGGATAGCGGCGACAACGCCGCACCCGACCTGTCGAAGGGTCTGGACGAGAAAGAGGCGGCGCGCCGCTTCGAGCAGTACGGGCCCAACGCCATCGAGGAACAGCGTACCAGTCCCCTTCGCAAGTTCCTGTCCTTCTTCTGGGGTCCCATTCCCTGGATGATCGAGGTCGCCGGCATCCTCTCGGCGGTCGTCCAGCACTGGGAAGACTTCGGGATCATTGCGTTCATGCT
Source organism: Arenicellales bacterium (assembly GCA_049583715.1). Taxonomy (GTDB): domain Bacteria; phylum Pseudomonadota; class Gammaproteobacteria; order Arenicellales; family JAANXG01; genus JAANXG01. The sequence continues at coordinate 31,634 of JBAUWJ010000007.1, forward strand.
GGCGATCAACGCCTGCGTGGGCTTCTGGCAGGAGTTCAAAGCCGACAACGCCATCGCCGCGCTCAAGGAAACGCTGGCGCTCAAGGCCCGCGTCCTGCGCTCGGGCAAGTGGCGGGAGATCGCCGCCCGCGAGCTGGTGCCGGGCGACGTGATCATGGTGCGCCTCGGCAACATCGTCCCGGCGGACGTCACGCTGGCGGAAGGCGATTACCTCAGCGTCGACCAGTCGGCCTTGACTGGAGAATCTCTTCCCGTCGACAAGAAGGTCGGAGACACGGCCTACTCCAGCTCGGTCGCGAAGATGGGGGAGATGAAAGCCGTGGTGACGGCGACGGGGACCGACACCTATTTCGGGCGCACCGCCAAGCTCGTCGAGACCGCCGGCACCCGCTCGCATTTCCAGAAGGCGGTCCTCAGGATCGGCAACTTTCTGATCCTCATCACCCTCGCCCTGGTAGCGCTGATCCTCACTATCGCCCTGTTCCGCCACGATCCTCTGGTGCAGACCATTCTCTTCGCCCTGATCCTCACCGTGGCGGCTATACCGGTCGCACTGCCGGCGGTGCTCTCGGTCACCATGGCCGTGGGGGCGAGCAAGCTCGCGGAAATGAAGGCGATCGTCTCCCGCCTCGTCTCCATCGAGGAAATGGCGGGGATGGACGTGCTGTGCGCCGACAAAACCGGGACTCTGACCCAGAACCAGCTCGTCCTGGGAGACCCGATCGCGATCGGCGGGACCAGCGCCGGGGACATCGTGCTGGCGGCGGCGCTCACCGCCGAATCTGAAAGCCCGGACGCCATCGACCAGGCCATCGTAAAGGGCTTGAGCGACGCCGCGGTGCTCCAGAGCTACAAGATCGACAAGTTCACCCCCTTCGACCCCGTGAGCAAGCGGGCGGAAGCCGAGGTCAGCGGAAAGGAAGGTCGGTTCGGCGTAGCCAAGGGTGCACCGCAGGCGATCCTCGAGCTCGTCAAGGCGGACTCCGGGCTCCAGAAGGAAATCGACCAGCACACCAACGAGCTGGCTGCAAAGGGTTACCGCACTCTGGGCGTTGCCCGAAAAGATGCCAAAGGCCGATGGCAGTATCTCGGCCTTCTGCCGTTGTTCGACCCACCCCGGGACGACGCGCGGGACACCATCGAGCGGGCCGAATCCATGGGACTCGGAATTCGCATGGTGACCGGCGATCATGTCGCGATCGCCCGTGAGATAGCGGGCAAGCTCGGCCTCGGCAGCCGGATCGTCGCCGCGAACGAAGTCTTCGACGACCAGGGGAAATACCACGGATCGAACATCGAGGCGGCCGAGGGCTTCGCCCAGGTCTTCCCCGAGCACAAGTTCGAGATCGTCAGGGAGCTGCAGTCCCGCGGACACATCGTCGGCATGACGGGTGACGGCGTCAACGATGCACCCGCCCTCAAGCAGGCCGACATCGGCATCGCCGTGAGCGGCGCCACCGATGCGGCGAGGGCGGCCGCCGACCTGGTGCTCACCGGAAAGGGCCTGTCGGTCATTATCCGCGCGATTGAAGAGGCCCGGCGCATCTTCGAACGCATGACCAGCTATTCGGTCTACCGCATTGCGGAGACGGTGCGCGTTCTGCTGTTCATGACGCTGTCCATCATCGTCTTCAACTTCTACCCCGTCACCGCGGTGATGATCGTCCTGCTGGCCATCCTGAACGACATCCCGATCATGACCATCGCCTACGATAACGCGCTGGTCGCTCCGGACCCCGTGCGCTGGGACATGCATCGTGTCCTGACCTTGAGCGTGGTACTGGGGGTCCTGGGCGTGATCGCCTCGTTCGGTCTGTTCTGGATCGCGGAGGACTATCTGCATCTGCCCCGCGACACCATCCAGACACTGATGTTTCTGAAGCTCCTCGTGGCGGGCCACCTGACCATCTACCTGACGCGCAACGTCGGCGCAATCTGGCAGCGTCCCCTGCCGAGCTGGAAGATGTGGGTACCGGCGGAATCCACCAAGGTGCTCGGGACGCTCGCTGCCGTCTACGGCTGGTTCATGCCGCCCATAGGCTGGGGTTATGCCCTGGCGGTGTGGGGCTACGCGATCGCCTGGTTCTTCATCAACAGCCTCTTCAAGATCGGGTTCTATCGCTTCATGCAAGGTCTCGGCGGCGGCCAGCGCCGGCACGTCGCCAGGATAGAGACGTGGCTGCACAACCACCACGGACATCCCCCACAGCCGAGCCGGCCGAAGCTATGAGCACCTCGGGCACCTTCATCGAGAACAGGACCTTCGACGAGATCGAGATCGGCGAATCCGCCAGCGCCACACGCACCCTGACCCAGCGCGATATTGATCTCTTCGCGGTCATGTCCGGGGACGTCAACCCGGCCCTGGTGGACCCGGAATACGCCAAGAGCGACATGTTCCACAAGGTCATCGCCCACGGCATGTGGGGCGGTGCCCTGATTTCGGCGGTCCTCGGCACGGAGCTCCCCGGTCCCGGAACGATTTATCTCGATCAGAGCCTCAAGTTCCTCGCACCCGTCGCCGTCGGCGACGCGGTGACCGTCACGGTCACCGCCCGCGAAAAGGACGCGCAGAAGCATCACGTCAGGTTCGACTGCCGGTGCACGAATCAGCACGGCGGGGTCGTGATCACGGGCAGCGCCCTGGTCATTGCGCCGACGGAGAAGATCAAGCGCCCCAGGGTCGAGCTTCCCGAGGTCCGGCTGGAAGAGCGCGGCGCCAAGTTCCGGCGGATGACGGCGATGGCCGAGGAGCTCGAGCCGGTGGTCACCGCCGTGGTGCACCCCGTCGACGCGAACTCACTCGGCGGCGCAGTGGCTGCGGCCCGGGCCAACCTGATCACACCCATTCTGATCGGTCCGGAGCGCAGAGTCCGCGCTGCCGCGGACGGTGCCGGCATAGACCTGGCGCCCTACCGGCTGGTGGCGGTCCAGCATTCCGCCGCGGCCGCGGCCGCGGCCGTCGCGATGGCGCGCAAGGGTGAGGTCGGCGCGCTGATGAAAGGGAGCCTGCATACCGACGAGTTCATGCATCCGGTGGTGCAAAGCGATACGGGGCTCAGAACCGAGCGCCGCCTGAGCCACGTGTTCGTCCTCGATATCCCGACCTTCGATCGGCCGCTGTTCGTCACCGACGGCGCCGTGAATATCTACCCCGATCTCGAGGACAAGCGCGACATCGTCCAGAATGCCATCGATCTCGCCCACGCCCTGGATATCGCGAGGCCCAGGGTCGCCATCCTCTCCGCGATCGAGGTGGTCGAGCCCAAGATCAAGTCGACCGTCGAGGCGGCTGCCATCTGCAAGATGGCGAATCGCAAGCAGATTACCGGCGGTATCGTCGACGGCCCGCTGGCCTTCGACAACGCGATCTCCGAGGCTGCGGCCAAGGCGAAAGGCATCGAATCGAACGTGGCCGGCCGCGCCGACATTCTCGTGGCGCCGGATCTCGAGGCCGGCAACATGCTGGCCAAGCAGCTCGAGTACCTGGCGGACGCCGAGGCGGCGGGCATCGTCCTCGGCGCCCGCATACCGATCATGCTGACCAGCCGGGCCGACAGCGTGCGCAGCCGGCTGGCGTCCTGCGCCGTCGCGGCCCTGTGGAATCGCCATTTGCGGAAGCATCGGAAATGACCCGCGCCGTCCTCGCCGTCAACGCGGGCTCCTCCAGCATCAAGTTCGCACTGTTCGGCTTCCGCGAAGGAGGGGAAGACCTCACCGTGGCGGCGAGCGGACAATTCTCGGGCATCGGCGACACGCCGCAGCTCACCATCACGAATGCCGGAGGTGAGACCCTGGCATCCAGGAAGTTCGCCGCGGATCGCCGCCACGAACAGCTCTTCGAAGATCTGCTGGAGTGGATCGAGAGCCGCTCCGCCGATTTCTCCCTGGCCGCCGCCGGGCACCGCATCGTGCATGGCGGCGACGCGTTCTCGGCGCCGGTACTGATCGACGAGGGGATTCTGAAGCAACTGGATTCCCTGGCGCCGCTCGCTCCGCTTCACCAGCCGCACAATGTCGCGGCGGTGCGGGCCCTGTCCCGGATAGCGCCCGACCTGCCGCAGGTGGCGTGCTTCGACACCGCCTTCCACGCCGCGCAGCCGACAGTGGCGACGCTGTTCGCCCTGCCCCGGGAGCTCACCGAGGCCGGCGTGCGCCGCTACGGGTTCCATGGTCTGTCCTACGAGTACATTGCCTCCGTCCTGCCCGAGCATGCCGGGCCGGCCGCCGACGGCAGAGTGATTGTCGCGCACCTCGGGCACGGCGCCAGCATGTGCGCTATGCGTGAACGGCGCAGTGTGGCGACGACGATGGGAATGACCGCGTTGGACGGCCTGCCGATGGGACGCCGCTGTGGTGCCCTCGACCCAGGGGTTCTGCTGTACCTCTTGAAGGAGAAGGGCATGAGCTACGAATCCCTGTCCGATCTACTGTATGATCGCTCCGGTCTGTTGGGTGTATCCGGCATCAGCGACGACATGCGTGATCTGCTGGCCAGTCGGACCGAGACGGCGCGCCAAGCAGTGGAACTGTTCGTGTATCGCCTGTGCCGCGAGCTTGGCTCGCTCAGCGCGGCCCTCGGTGGCCTGGATGCGCTGGTGTTCACGGGCGGCATCGGCGAGCACGCCGCGCCTGTGCGCGAGGCGGCGTGCCGGAGTGCCGCGTGGCTGGGCATAGAGCTGGACGCCCGGGCCAATGCGAAGGGGCAAACGCGGATCAGTACCGCGGGCAGCCGGGTTGCGGTGCTCGTCATCCCCACGGACGAAGACCTGATGATCGCCCGGCACACGCTGTCGACCGTGATCGCGAGCGGACGAGCCGATCACGAATCGGAAGAGCTTTGAACTGCAAACAAACGGCCGGTGCCGCCGGATCGCTTTCGTGGGCAATGAATGCGGAACGGTCTGATCGCGGCGCAACCGGCGGACAAGGTGGCGATGAAAACCCCAAGGATACTGCGCATTCTGATCCCCTTATTGATCCTGGCCGGCGTCGCCGGCGCCTGGTACTGGTGGCGCGGCCACTCTTCCGGCGCCGACGGCAAGGAACTGACCCTCTATGGCAACGTCGACATCCGGGAGGTCCAGCTCGCCTTTCCCGAGACCGAGCACATCAACCGCATGCTGGTGCAGGAAGGGGACGCCGTCCGCGAGGATCAGCTCCTGGCGACCCTCGACCAGGAGCTGCTGAGCTCCGCCGTGGACCAGGCCCAGGCACAGGTGGCAGCCCAGGAGCAGGTCGTCAAGCGCCTGGAATCCGGGTCCCGTCCCGAGGAGATCCGCCAGGCACAGGCCCAGCTCGACGCGGCCCGGGCCGAGGCCAGCCAGGCGCAAAGCAGCTACGTGCGCACGCGCGAGCTGGAAGCGAAGAAGCTCGCCTCACCGCAGCAGCTCGACGACACCCGCGGCGCGGCGGACACCGCCGCGGCCAAGGTCAAGGTGGCCGAGGAAACGCTGGCGCTGGCGGTGGCCGGACCACGCGAGGAGGACATCGAAGGTGCGCGGGCGACCCTCCAGGCACTGGATGCCCAGCTCAAGATCGCGGTGCAGCACCTCGCCGATGCCCAGCTTCGCGCTCCGGCCGACGGCATCATCCGCAATCGCATCCTGGAGCCCGGTGACATCGCTTCGCCGGACCGCCCGGTCTATACGCTGGCGTTGACCGATCCTATGTGGGTCCGGGCTTACGTCTCCGAGACCGATCTCGGCAAGGTCCGCCCGGGTATGCCCGCGCACGTCACTACCGACACCTTTCCAGGCAAGGACTACCTCGGCTGGGTCGGGTATATCTCTCCGACGTCGGAGTTCACGCCGAAGTCCGTCGAGACCCAGGAGCTCAGGACCAGCCTCGTCTACCAGGTGCGGGTTTACGTCTGCAACCCCCAGGGCGAGCTGCGTCTCGGTATGCCCGCCACGGTGCATCTCGAAGCCGGCGCGGCGCCCGGTCCCGCCGGTACCTCGCGCGAAGGCCATTGCGGTGCCCAATGACTCCGGCGCCGGCCCGGCCGGCGACAGTCGTGACGGGTCCGCCGCACTTGTCCTGAGGAAAGTCGACAAGCACTTCGCTTCCGGCGCTCGCCGCGTCGCGGCGCTGGACGACATTTCCCTCAGGGTATCCGCGGCGCGGGTCACCGGCCTGATCGGTCCGGACGGCGCCGGCAAGACGACGCTGATGCGACTGGTGACAGGCCTGCTGCTGCCGGACACCGGCCGGATAGAGGTCCTCGGCATCGACGCCCTGGCCGAGCCGCTCCGCGTCCAGGCGAGCATAGGCTACATGCCGCAGCGGTTCGGACTGTACGAGGACCTCAGCGTGCGGGAGAACCTCGACCTCTATGCTGATCTGCAGGGGGTCCGTGCCGAGGATCGCCCCGATCGCTACCGCGAGCTCATGCACATGACCGGGCTCGGACCCTTCACGGCGCGGCTCGCGGGCAGGCTCTCGGGTGGTATGAAGCAAAAGCTCGGTCTCGCCTGCACCCTGGTGCGCGCACCCAGGCTGCTGCTGCTCGACGAACCTACCGTCGGCGTCGATCCGGTCTCGCGCCGCGAGCTGTGGTCCATCGTCTACCGGCTGGTGAAAGGAGAAGGCATGAGCGTGCTGCTCAGCACCGCCTATCTCGACGAAGCCGAACGCTGCGACGAAGTGGCCCTGATCCACGACGGGACGCTGCTCGGTCAGGGGCCGCCGGCGGACTTCAGCGCCACCATGCGCGGGCGCAGCTTCGAGGTAAGCGACCCGACCGTCGGCAAGCGCGAGCTGCAGGAGCGCCTCGCCGGCGCGCCCGGCATCATCGATGCCGTCATACAGGCCGACCACGTCCGGGTGGTGACCGCCGAACCGCAGGCGCCCGACCCGGCAACGGTGCTTCCGGGTCTCGCGAAAGCGCGGATCGTGCCGGTACCTCCCCGTTTCGAGGATCGCTTCGTCGCCGAGCTCCGGGCCCGGGAAGGGCGCGGCACGTCATCGGGGATGACCAGCGCACCGGTGCCGCGCGCCGGTGGCGACGGGCCGGTGATCTCCGTGCACGATCTGGAGCGGCGCTTCGGCGACTTCGTCGCAGTGAAGCGGGTGAGCTTCGAGGTCTCGCGCGGCGAGGTGTTCGGGCTGCTGGGCGCCAACGGCGCGGGCAAGTCGACGACGTTTCGAATGCTCTGCGGTCTGCTGCCGCCGAGCGGCGGGACTCTCACCGTCGGCGGCCTGGACCTACGCACCGCCGCCGCCTACGCGCGCGGACGCATCGGCTACATGGCGCAGAAGTTCTCGCTCTACGCCAACCTCACCGTCGCCCAGAACCTGCACTTCTTCAGCGGCGTCTACGGATTGACGGGACATCGGCGGCAGGCACGCCTGGACTGGGCTCGCGAGGAATTCGACCTGGGGGCAATCGCGGATACGGAGAGCGGTACCCTGTCCCTGGGCTACAAGCAGCGACTCGCACTGGCCTGCGCCCTGATGCACGAGCCCGACATCCTGTTTCTCGACGAGCCCACCTCAGGTGTGGATCCCCTGGCGCGCCGGGACTTCTGGCATCGCATCAATCTCCTGGCGCAAAGCGGCGTGACGGTGATGGTGACCACTCATTTCATGGAAGAAGCGGAGTACTGCGACCGTCTCGCCATCATGTCCGCCGGCGAGATCCTGGCCACGGGCACGCCCGCCGACATCAAGGCGAAAACGCGCGGCGAATCCGGCCGGGAACAGACGATGGAGGATGCCTTCATAGCCCTCATCGAGTCGGCGCAGGCCGAGGCGGCGGCGTGAGCATCGAAACGCCCCGCCGGACGCCGGACGCGCGCCCACGCGGAGCGGGTTTCATGCGGCTGCGCGGTCTGGTGCGCAAGGAGTTCCTGCAGGTCCTGAGGGACCCGAGCAGCATCGCCATCGCCTTCCTCATGCCCGTTGCCTTGCTGCTGCTGTTCGGCTTCGGAGTGTCCCTGGACGCGCGCGACGTTCCTATAGCACTGGTGATCGAGCAGCCGGGCGCGGACACGGCGAGCTTCGCCGCGTCCTTTCACGACTCCGACTATTTCGCGCCGGTGACGGTGCGTTCCATGCAGGAGGCGAAGAACCTGCTGAAGCAAGGCAAGGTGAACGCTATCGTGCACCTGCGGGCCGATTTCGAAAGCGCGGAAGGCGGAGCCGGCGGCGCGCCCATTCAGGTGATCGTCAACGGCGTCGATGCCAACACGGCGCGAATCATCCAGGGCTACGTGCAGGGCGCCTGGGCGGGCTGGCTCGACCATCGCGCCCGGGAGCACGGCGGCGAGCTGACCATGCCGGTGACGCTGGAGCAGCGCATCTGGTTCAACGCCGAGGTCCGCAGCCGCAACTTCCTGGTGCCCGGGCTGATCGCGGTCATCATGACCCTGATCGGCGCGCTGCTGACCGCCATGGTGATGGCCCGCGAGTGGGAGCGCGGTACCATGGAGGCGCTGCTGGTCACCCCGGTGGCGATGCGCGAGATACTGCTCGGCAAGCTGATTCCCTACTTCATCCTCGGCATGGGCGGAATGGCCTTGTCGGTGGCGATGGCGGTCTGGGTGTTCGACGTGCCTCTGCGCGGCTCATTGCCGGTGCTGTTCGGCGCCTCGGCGTTGTTCCTGGTGACCGCCCTCGGCATGGGTCTTTTGATCTCCATCGTCGCCAGGAACCAGTTCGTGGCCGGCCAGGTCGCCATCATCACCACCTTCCTGCCGGCTTTCATCCTGTCCGGCTTCATATTCGACATCGGCAGCATGCCGGTGGTGATCCAGGCCATAACCCACCTGATCGCCGCCCGCTACCTGGTCTCCATCCTGCAGACGGTATTCCTGGCGGGAGACCTGTGGGTAGTCATTCTCCCCAACGCCGCCGCCCTGGTAGTGATGGCGGCAATATTCCTCGGGCTCGCCCGGCACCGGGCGCGCAAGCGCCTGGAGTAGCACCCATGGGGACGGCGCGCATATGGACACTGGTGGGCAAGGAATTCCTCGCCCTGCTTCGGGACAAGAAGAGCCGGCTGGTGCTGGTCGGCCCGCCTTTGCTTCAGCTCGTGGTCTTCGGCTACGCCGCCACCTACGACCTGCACCACGTGCCCTACGCGGTCTACACCCAGGACCGCAGCGCGCCGGGGCGCGAGCTGCTGGCCGCCTTCCACGACTCGCCCGCGTTCCGCCAGGTCGCGCAGCTCGGCAGCGAGGCCGAGGTCTCGAAGATGATCAACGCCCGCAAGGTGCTCATGGTCCTGCGCCTCGGTCCCGGGTTCAGCCGCAACCTCCTGCTAGGCAACGGCGGCGACCTCCAGGTGATCATCGATGGGCGCGATTCCAACACCGCCCTCATCGCTCTGAACTACGCGCGAACGATCGTCCAGGACTTCAACCTGCGCTGGACGGCGGAGCACGGGGGCCCGGCGCCGCCCGCTCATCTCGAGATGCGGGCCTGGTTCAACCCCAACCTGGAGAGCCGCTGGTTCATCGTCCCCGGGATGGTGGGTCTGCTGACATTGGTGGTGACCATGATGGTAACGGCGCTGTCGGTCGCCCGCGAACGCGAGCAGGGAACCTTCGAGCAGCTTCTGGTCACGCCGCTGCGCCCCGCCGAAATCCTGCTGGGCAAGGCCCTGCCCGGCTTCGTGATCGGGATGGTCGAGGCCACGGTGATCATGACCGCCGCGGTGTACTGGTTCGACGTGCCGCTCGTGGGAAGCGTGGCCGCGCTTTACATCGGCGTCGCCCTGTTCCTGCTCTCGGCCATCGGCGTGGGCCTGATGGTGTCCTCGCTGGCACTCACCCAGCAGCAGGGCCTCCTCGGCGCCTTCCTGTTCCTGGTGCCGTCAGTGATCCTGTCCGGCTTCGCGACGCCCATCGGCAACATGCCGAAGCTGGTGCAGGACCTGACCCTGCTCAATCCCTTGCGCTACTTCATGGTGATCGTGCGCGGCGTGTTCCTGGAGGCCAAGCCCTTCACGTTGCTGCTGCACCAGCTCTGGCCCATGGCCGTGATCGGCGTCACGGCACTGGTCATCGCTTCCTGGATGTTCCGCCGGCGGATGGCGTGATGCGGACCGGGGGCCAGCCCGACAAACGCAGGTGCCGTTCCGAGACGCCGCCGTCGGAATGAATTCCGACCCACAAGGATGTGGGGAGTGCCGGAGACCGCCGGGAGCGGAATCCGGTCGACCCACAAGGCCTTCTGTGAGTCGGGCTTCCCACACGAGGCACGCATGTGGGTCGGGATTCATCCCGACTAACGAACGCACGGTGCCGCCGCGGACGTCACTGTCGGCACGAGCACCGACCAAAATGTGGATGTCGCGCCTTATCGCAGCGCCTCCCTGCTGCGATCCTGCATGAGCCATAGCGCAATCACGGATAGCAGGGAGGCCGCCGCGAGATAAGCGCCCGGCGCCGAGCCGACGCCGGTCACGGTGATCAGCCAGGTGGCGATCATCGGAGCAGTGCCGCCGGCAATCCCGAGTCCCAGGTTGAAGGCCACGGAGTACCCGGTGAGCCGGTCGGCGGCCGGAAACATCTCCACGAACATCGCCGGCGCGACACCGAGTGGCACGGCCATGATGAGCGAGAACAGGAGCTGGGAAACCACGAGATCGTGGAGACCGTCCGCCGCGAGCGCCACCAGGGGCCACCCCACCACCACCACCGCAGCGAACGCGATGAGCAACAGGGAGCGCCGGCGGATGAAGCGATCCGACAGCCATCCGCTGAGCGGAATGAAGGGCATGGCAATCGCGATCCCGAGGGTATTGATCTGCAGTGCCGTGCCGTTGGCCATGTGCCCGATCTCGCTGGCGTAGGTCGGAAGATAAACGATCGGAATATAGAAGAAGATGCCGTAGCCGGAAGCGAACAGCACCGCCAGCACCGTCTCGCGCCGGTTGCGGGTCAGGACTTCCCGCAGCGGCGAATCCTGCTCATGCTGTCGCTCGTGGTGATCCATGTGGGGGGTCGTCCCGAGCTTCCTGACATAGAGCCAGGCAGCGGCTCCGAGAAAGCCGCCGAGGATGAAGGGCACGCGCCAGCCCCATCTCACCACCATCCCGTGGTCCAGGGTGGACACGACCAGCGCCGCCAGGCCGGAGCCCAGCAAGGTGCCGATCAGGCTGCCGAAGTTCGCCCAGCTACCGGCGAAGCCGCGCCGGTTGAGCGGCGAGGTCTCGACCATGTACGTCACCGAGCCGCTGAACTCACCGCCGACGGACAGCCCCTGAAGGAGTCTCACCAGCACCAGCAGCACCGATGCCCAGATGCCGGCCTGGGCGGCGGTCGGCAGCATACCGAGCAGCAAGGTCGCCGAGCCCATGGTGATGATCGAGATGCGCAGCACCGCCTCACGGCCGTGCCGGTCGCCGATGAATCCGAAGACCGCGCCGCCGAGCGGCCGCATCACGAAGCCGGCGGCGAACACGCCGAAGGTTGCGATCAGAGAAACCAGATGGCTGTGGGACGGAAAGAAGAGCTGTGCGAGTATCGGTGCGAAGAAGCCGTAGAGGGCGAAGTCGTACCACTCCATGACATTGCCGATCGTGCCGCCGATGATGGTTTTCGGAGTATGGTCTCGGCCGCGGAAGGGCTTCGTGCGGGATCGAGGGAGCGCGGTTTCGGCTTGGTCTGAAGACATTTCTCGGGGTCGCGCGTTGTGGTGGTGTTCTTGTAATACAATGACGGCGTGAATTCAAATGAGGCGTGCACGCGCAAGCGCCAGCAATGGGGCTTCTTTCGCGCTCTCTGTGGGTCGGGCTTCTGCCCGGCACGGGCGTGTGCGCCGCCCCGCAAAGCCGCTGTCGGAATGAATTCCGACCCACAGGGAAGTGGGAAGTGCCGGAGA
>JBAUWJ010000008.1:0-24978 GCA_049583715.1 Arenicellales bacterium
GTCCCCGATGTGGGTCGGAATTCATTCCGACAATCTCTTTTTGAGTCGGAATAAATTCCGACCCACAGGGAAGTGGGGAGTGCCGGAGACCGTCCCGGAACGAGATCCGGCCGATGCTGTGTCCTGGACCCTCCCAACCGGAGCCTGTCCCCGATGTGGGTCGGAATTCATTCCGACAACTTCTTTCAGTCGGAATAAATTCCGACCCACAGGGAAGTGGGGGAGTGCCGGAGATTGTCCGGAATCCGACCCACATGCGCGGGACCCTCAAATCCACCGGCCGCCGTCGACCGGTATGACCTGGCCGGTGGTGAAGCCGGCGCCCGATACCAGGAACAGGACGGCCTCGGCGATGTCCTGCGGGGATCCCACGCGCTTCAAGGGCGTGTTGGAGATGATTCGTTGATGGGCCACCTCGTTGTCGTCCCCTTCCGGCCAGAGAATGGCGCCGGGCGCGACCGCGTTGACCCGGACTTCCGGAGCCAGCTCCCGCGCCAGGGCCCGCGTCAGGGCGATCAATCCCGCCTTGGCGATGCTGTAGACGATATGATCCTTCAATGGCACGCGGCCATAGATGTCCACCAGGTTGACGACGCAGCCCTGGTTCCTGCGCAGCTCCGCCGCCGCTTCCTGGACGAGGAAGAACGGTGCGCGCAGGTTGACGCCCATGATGGTTTCCCACTCCGAGGCGGTGACGCTGCCGAGCGGGGTGGGATGAAACAGCGAGGCGTTGTTGACCACGACGTCCAGCCGGCTGAACGCCTGGATACACTGGCTCGCCAGGTGCCGTGTCTTGCTCACGTCGAGCAGCTCCCCTTTCACCAGGACCACCGATGCGTCGCGCTTCGCGTGCAGCGACGCCTGCAGGGCGTGAGCGGCCTTGTCGGAAGAACGGTAATGGATGACCAGCTTCATTCCCGCCTCGTGCAGCCGGGTCGCTACGACGGCACCCAGCCTTTGCGCCCCGCCGGTGACCAGGGCAACCTTGTCCTGCAGGGTGTTGTTCTGCATTATGGGCGGTCCACTGCTGTAGATCGACGGACACATCCTAGCGTGTATCGAGGCAAAAGTCCTGATCGGCCCTCCCCCGGCAACAGCCTTCCGCGCCGTTTTCATTCGCCGCGGGTCAGCCTGTAATGTCCGCGCCGGACAGGCCGGGCTCTGATCACGGAGCCGGTGGAAACGGGGACGCCCGTGCCTCGAGCGAGCGCCTCGTGCAGCGCCTGCGCCGCGCGATGGACGAGGCCGGCGGCGCCGTCGATTTCAGCGAGTTCATGCAGCGCGTGCTCTACGAGCCCGGTCTGGGGTATTACGTGGCGGGCCATCGGAAATTCGGAGCCACAGGTGATTTCATCACCGCGCCGGAGATGGGGGAGCTCTTCGGTCGATGCCTCGCACGTCAGTGTGCAGAAATTCTCAATGAGCTTTCCTCGGGCGACATACTGGAGTTCGGCGCCGGCACCGGCGTCCTGTGCGCGCAGCTACTGGCGGCGCTGGAGGAGGAAGACGCCTTGCCGGGAAACTACTACATCCTGGAGGTCAGCCCGGATCTGCGACAGCGGCAGCGGCAAACGATCGAGGAGCGTGTCCCCGGGCTCCAGGCGCGCTGCCGGTGGCTGGATCGCCTGCCTGATGATTTCGAAGGCGTGGTCATCGCCAACGAAGTACTCGATGCGATGCCGGTGGAGCGTTTCCGGGTCACCCGGACCGGAGTGGAGGTGGTCCAGGTGACCTGGTCCGGAGACTCTTTTGTCGAAAGCACCCGGCCGCCGGCGGCGGGCGAGCTGCTTCAGATCGCAAAGAAGGACCTTGCCCCGGGATACGAGTCGGAAGTCGGGGTCCTGGCCCGCCACTGGGTGGCGGGAATTGCCGACTGGCTGCGCCGCGGGGTGGCGTTGATCATCGACTACGGGTTTCCCGGGCACGAGTACTACCATCCCCAGCGCAGCGAAGGGACCTTGATGTGCCACCACCGGCACCGCGCCCACCCCGACCCCTACCGCCATATCGGCATGCAGGACATCACGGCCCACGTCGACTTCTCGGCCCTGGCCGAAGCGGCGGTCGAAGCCGGGCTGGACGTTCTGGGGTTTACCCACCAGGCGGCGTTCCTGTTGTCTCTCGGTCTTACCGACATCGCCGCGAAGCGGATGGAAGCGTCGCCGCGCGACCGCCTCGCGCTGAGTCAGGAGGTACAGCGCCTGGCTCAAACCTACGAGATGGGGGAGCTGTTCAAGGTCCTGGCGCTGGGACGGCATTACCGCGCACCGTTGGCGGGATTCCAATACCTGGACCACCGCCGGCGCCTGTAAAGCGATCGCCTCGAGAGACTCCCTGCCCGTCTCCCGCCAGCGGGAGAGGGAACGCGACTCCCTCTCCCTCCGGGAGAGGGCTGGGGTGAGGGGGCGGTGTTCGGGACCACCCTCACCCTGACCCTCTCGGCTCTGGCTCCAGGTTTCACTCCTTTTCTTTCGTCCCTGGGCTCGTCGCGTCAGCGGGGAAAAGTGACCTTTCGATCGGAAGGGAAAGCAGGCAGAACGTCTTGCGCAATCGCTGCCATCGCGAGGAGATGGGCAATCAGCTCGCCAGTACCTTCTTCACGGCTTCGCAGCGTTCCCGGAAGACGGCTTCGCCGATCTCTTTGCCCGTGGTCAGACCGGCCGCGATCTCCCGTCCCGGAACGGCTGCCGCTGCTTCGAAACAGCGACGGAACAGATCGGCCTGCGGGTACGGCGAGCGCTCCTTGCCTTTGCGGCCGAGGGCGTCGGCGCGGCAGGCGATGATGAACTGGTCGATGCGTCGCGCGTCGCGGAAGCCGCCAAGTGAGTCGATGAGCTTGACGATGGTGGCGGGTTTCAATTCACTCAGCCGGTGCATGTGCAGATGGTACCGGCATACGTGCCGCGCGAATTCGCGGTAACGACCGGGAACCCGGTAGCGGTCACAGAGCTTGTCGATCGGCTCCAGACCGAGGATTTCGTGGCGATGATGCCGCGGCCACTGATCCTTCGGCGTCACTGCCTTGCCGAGGTCGTGCACCAGCACCGCGAACAGCACGACCGGGTCGTCCGTCAACCCCCGCGCCTGGGTCAGCGACATCAGGGTGTGCAGGCCGGCGTCGATCTCCGGGTGATACTCCTTGCGCTGCGGCACGCCGAACAGGGCGTCGATCTCCGGGAAGATCCTCGCGAGCGCGCCGCATTCGCGCAGGGTCTCGATGAACAGGGCCGGCCGCGGCTCGACCAGCGCGCCGGCGAGCTCCTGCCAGACGCGTTCGGCCACCAGCGCGTCAACCTCGCCGCGCTTCACCATCTCCTCCAGCAGCTCACGGGTTTCCGGTGCGACCTCATAGCCGTAGCGGGCACGAAAGCGCGCGACCCGCAGCAGGCGCACCGGGTCCTCGACGAAGGCAGGTGCGACGTGACGCAGGATGCCCTGCTCCAGATCCCGCTGGCCGCCGAAGTAGTCGATCAGCCGGCCGTCCCGGTCCCTGGCCATGGCATTGATGGTGAGGTCCCGGCGCGCCAGGTCGTCCTTCAGGCTCACGTCGGGCGAGAACTCAAAGGCGAAGCCCTTGTACCCGGGTGCGGTCTTGCGCTCCTTGCGCGCGAGGGCGTACTCCTCGCGGGTCTCGGGGTGCAGGAACACCGGGAACTCCTGCCCGACGGGCTTGTAGCCGCGCTCCAGCATGTCCTCCGGCGTGGCGCCCACCACCACCCAGTCCCGGTCCTTGACCTCGCGACCGAGCAGTCCGTCGCGCACGGCGCCGCCGACAAGGTACACTTCCAGCTCCTCGTGTCTTTCGTTCATACCGGCAACCATAACCGTGAGTGAAGCAACACCACAAGACGGCCGGCCCCGTCACCGGTGCTGGGTGATTGTCCTGCTCGCCGGTCTGCTGTGCGGCTGCAGCACCATCGGCTACTACTATCAATCGGCCCGCGGCCAGCTCGACCTGATGTGCCGGGCGCGCAGCATCGACACGCTCTTGAAGGACGACAACGCCGCCGCGCCGCTTCGCAAACGCCTGGAGCTCGTCCAGGAGATCCGCCGGTTCGCCAGCGACTCGCTGGATCTGCCGGACAACGGCAGCTACAAGAGCTACGCCGCCCTCGACCGCCAGTACGTATTGTGGAACGTGTTCGCCGCGCCTCCCCTTTCCGTTAAACCCCACGAGTGGTGCTTCCCCATCGTCGGCTGCGTCGTCTATCGGGGCTATTTCAAAAAGACGGCCGCCGAGAGGTATGCAGGCAAGCTTCAGGACCAGGGACTGGATACGTACGTCGCCGGGGTCCCCGCCTACTCGACGCTCGGTTGGTTCAACGACCCCGTCTTGAGCACGGTGCTGGACTACCCCGATCCCGAGCTGGCGGGGCTGATCTTTCACGAGCTGGCGCATCAGGTGGCCTACGCGAAGGGGGACAGCGTCTTCAATGAATCCTTCGCCGTCACCGTGGAGATGGAGGGCGTGAAGCGCTGGCTGGAGCACGAAGGGAGGCGAGCAGAGATCGAGGCCTACCGGCTGCGGCGGCACCGGGACGACGAAGTGGTTCGGACCATCCTGGACTACCGGCAGCGGCTTGCCGAAGCCTACCATTCGGATCACGATCGATCATGGAAGCTCGCGCGCAAGGCGCAGATCATCGCGGCGTTGAAGGCGCGCTACAGGCAGATGATCAGTGCCTGGCCGGGCTACCACGACTACGGGTTCTGGTTCGCGGAAGCGCTGAACAACGCCCACTTCGCGGTCATTGCCGCCTACCACGCCAAGGTACCGGCCTTTCAGGCGTTGCTGGCCCGCGACGGCGGCAACCTCGCGAAGTTCTATCGCGACGTCATCAGGCTCAGCCACGAGCCGGCGGCAAAGCGAAACGCGTTTCTCGACAGCCTGAGCGACCAGCCGCCTTCCTACACCATTCAGGCCCAGCTAGAGGGGAGCTCATGACTATATCGATAGACTCCGTCGAGCCATCCGACCGCGCCGATTGGGAACGGCTCTATCGCGGCTATGCGGACTTCTACGAAATTCCGATGAACGATGAAATCCTGCAAACCGTGTGGGAGTGGATCTTCGACCCGAAACGGCAGTTCTACTGCATAGTCGCAAAGGAGGACGCAGGTCCCGCCCTCGGCCTGATGCACTTCCGGGCGATGCTCCGGCCGTCGCGCGGCACGGAGGTGGGTTTTCTCGATGACTTGTTCGTCGAGCCGGCCGCCCGCGGGCGGGGCATCGCGGACCGAATGTTCGAGGAACTCTCGGCGCGAGCGCGGAACTACGGCTGGCCGGTGGTTCGTTGGCTCACCCGAGACAACAACTACCGGGCGCGGGGGATGTACGATCGAGTGGCGACGCGCACCGACTGGATCACCTACGAGCTCAACCCGCGTCGTTGAGCGGCGTCGAGGGCGGGTTGTAGCGTATCCGGTTGAGCGAGTCGCCGCCCGGCCTCAGGTACACGGGCACGACGGTTTCCATCGACGTCGGCTCGATATCGAAAGGCAGCGGGCAGGGTGTCCTGCAGATGCTGTCGACTTCCAGCGACCTCAGGTTGTCGATGCTGAACGGCTTGCCGGGCACCCATTCCATGATGGATGCCTGGAGGCGGGATTGCCAGTCACGGAGGCGCAGTATCCGCCGGTGCAGACCGGTCACCTCGTTGATGAACGCCACGATCTCGTAGAGGGTGTAGACCTTCGGCCCCCCGATGTTGTAGCGCCGCCCGAAGCTGTCGTGGTGGCCGATGGCGCGCACGAAGCATTGCACGACGTCGTCGAGGTATACGGGCTGCATGCGGGTTCCGGGCTTGGCGAGCGGAAAGACCCAGGGAATGGACCGGAGCAGGCGCGCAAAGCGGGTGGTGAAGGTATCGTGCTCCCCGAAGATGGCGGACGGCCGGAAGCTCGTGACATGACAGCCCGGGGTCCCATGGGCGATATCCTCGCCGAGTGCCTTGGTCCTGAGATTGTGGCTCGGAGCGTCGGGAGACGCGCCCAGCGCGCTCATGTGCAGCATGCGGGGCACGCCCGTGGCCTGGACGGCCGCCGATATCGACTCCGCGAGCTCCACGTGCGCCTGGTCGAATCCCCGGCCTTTGTGGCCGCGCTCGTTGAGGATCCCCACGAGGTTGATGACGACGTCCGTATCCAGAAAGTGCCGCTCCAGGAAGTCGGGGTCGTGCACATCCCCCTCCCGCAGCGCCACCGTCGGCCATACCAGCAGGTCGCGATGCCGCTGCCGGTGGCGCGTCAGGATGATGACGCGGTGGCCGAGGTCCGTCAGGACCGCGGTGAGATGATGGCCGACAAAGCCGGTACCCCCGAGAATGCAGATTTTCAGTTGTTTTGCCATAAGGTTATTCTAATCGAACTTGTCCGACAGATGTCCCTGACTGCAATCGCTGGGGTGAGGGGGCAGCACTAGGGACCACCCTCACCCTAACCCTCTCCCGCCAGCGGGAGAGGGAACTGCACTCCCTCTCCCTCCGGGAGAGGGCCGGGGTGAGGGGGCGGTGTTTGGAACCACCCTCCCCCTGTCCTTCTCGGCTCTGGTTCCGGACTTGGGCTCAGTCGCTTCGGCTTTGCTCCGCGAAACGCTTCTCGAGCTCGGCCACCTGCGCCTCCAGGGTCTCGAGCTTCTCGCGGGTTCGCCTGAGAACCGCTTCCTGAACCTCCAGCTCCTCCCGCGTCACCAGGTCGAAGCGATCCAGCACACTGGCCATGCCCGTTTTGAGATTGTCCCGGACTTCATCGGTCAGTTCCCGCGGCAGGACCTTGTTGATGGTCTCGGAGAGCTGGTCAAACAACTGGGTGGCTGGTTTCATGAGGTCCATTATAGATCAACGAGTCCAGGCCAACGAGCCGGTCTCAGGTATCCGGCGCGACCGGATTCACGATCTTCACGTAGGCCTGGTCGCGAACGCGCTCCGTCCACTCCTGCATCTTCTCCTGGGTCTTGATGGCCCGAAGCTGTCTTCTCGCGATGCTGCGGTCCATATCAGCCGGCTTGGCCTTGCGCTTGGCCTCGAGCTGTATGATGTGAACGCCGTAGGGCGTGCGCACGGGCTGGCTGATCTCGCCGACCTTGAGCTTCTCCACCGCCTCCTCGAAGGGCCGCACCGTATCACCCGGCGAGATCCAGCCGAGCTCGCCGCCCTGCACGCTCGACACGGTGTCGTCCGAGTGCGCCAGCGCCATCTGTCCGAAGTCCTCGCCGTTCAGGATGCGGGCGCGAATCTTCTCGAGCCTCTCGGTGGCCTCCTTCACGGAGGTGAACGCATCGGTGCGAATCAGTATATGACGCACCTTGTATTGCGTCACCTCCTGGGGCGCCCCGCCTTCGACGTCGTTGAGCTTGAGAATATGGAAGCCGTTGGGGCTTCGAATTACGTCGGTGACCTGGCCTTTGCTCAGCTTGTTCAAGGCGTTCAAGAACAAGTCCGGCAGTTGCGACGGTGCACGCCAGCCCAGGGCGCCCCCGTCCAGGGCGTCGTCGGCCTGGGAGTAGGAGATCGCCGCCTCCTTGAAATCCATGCCGTTGGCGATTTTCCGGCGCACTTCCTCCGCCCTTTTCTGAATTTCCTTGACTCGTGCCGGGCTGTCCGACGGCGACACGTTGAACAGGATATGGGAAATGTTGTAGCGGGTGCGCTTCAGCGTGGCCTTGGCCTGGGGCTGCTGAAGGTAGGCGTTGACCTCGTCATCGGTGACGACGACATCCTTCGCCACCTGCCGTTCCGCGAGACGCTGGGCAAGAATCTGTGTGCGCAGGTTGTCGCGCAGCAGGCCGTAGTCCATACCCTCCTTCTGCAGCGCCGGCTTCAGTTGATCGGGTTTCAGGTTGTTCTGCCGGGCGATGTCCGCCAGTGCGTTGTTCACATCCGCATCCGAAACCTTGATGCCGGCCCGCTTCGCGAGCTGGCGCTCGATTTCCTGAAGTATCATGTGATTGAGGACGCGCTTCTTGAATTCCGCCTCCGGCGGCGCCTCTCCGCCGCGGGCAAGAAGGTCTGCTTTGATGCGGGAGAAAGTCTGCTGAAACTCGCTTTGCGTAATGACGTTGTTGTTTACGACAACGAGAACCTTGTCTATTTCAGCGGCATGCGCGCTGAGTGCCACCAACGAGGCAAAAAGGAGAAAAACGGTACGTCGAATCATTGCTGCACTTGGGTCGAGCCGCCGGAAGGATGGCCCATCCCGCCGGCGTGAGCTCGAGATGTTCGTGGATAGGTGCCGGTCCACGTATTCAAAGGAGCCATCTTCGAGCTCCTATACACCTGCACGGATGTTGGCCAGGCCGGTCAACTCAAACTCGAAGATGATGGCGTTTCGAAAGCTGCGGTCCGATTGGGCTCGCCGCTGAAAGAACCCGCGAACCCGCCAGCAGCACCCATCATACTGCAATCCGACGTTCGTTTCGATATTCTGCGTGTCTTTGATCGAGTAGCGGTCCTGGAGCACGACCTGCCAGCGCGGGAGCACCTGCCAGGTCGAATCGAGATACAGCTCCTCGATGCTGTTTCTGGTGTAGCGGTAGGAAAGGTCCGCGTAGCGGACGTCCGACCGCCTGTATTCCAGATCGAACTTTCCGTCGACGACGTTGTTCTGGTTGGTGTCCCATTCCACAAATCCGTAGCTCTTCCACCGGTTGGTCAACTGGGCGTTGTACTGGGCCAGGAAATCCGAAGTCGAGTTGTCCAGCACCTGATTCGGATCCAGGTTCACCTCGCGGTTCTGGAGAAAGAAGATCATGCCGACACTGCCGCTCATCCATTCGTTGCCCGTCTCGCTGTCGAGCAGCCGGCTGGTCAGCCCGGCGGTGACCTGGTTGGTGTCGCCGACACGGTCCGCGCCGTAGAAGCGGTACTCCCGGAACATGTTGTTGAAATTGTTCAGGTTCACCGGCCCCGTGTCGAAGTTGGGGAAGTTGTCCTGGTTCACCTTCGGGATGTAGACATAGAAAAGGCGGGGCTCGAGAGTCTGGATGAACGGTCTGTGCAGCCAGGACGTCTTGCGCTCGAAATACACCCCCGAGTCCATGCTGAACACCGGTACCGTCCGGCTCAGGTTGTCGGGTTGTCCGTCCGTGCCGTTCAGCAGGTAGTTGGTCTGGCGTAACGAAACCTTGGGCTCGGTGTAACCCCATACCGTTTCGAACTTCCTCTTGACGAAAGGCGTGCCGTCGAAGCGCCATCCGTCTTCGAGCGTGCTCTGCACGAAATTGACGGCCTGGCCGTCGAACCCCACATCGATCTTATAGGGCTTGATCTTGTACTTGCTGCTGGCCGTCAGCTCCGGCAGGCGGCTGTACGGCTTGCTGGTGTCCGGTATCGTCTGGTCGATCACCTGGTAGGCGTACAACTGTGCCTGCAGGTTCCATATGTCTCCGGCATAGTTCAACCGCGCCTGTTGCGGCAGCACGGTGGCGCTCGAGATCTCGATGTTGTTGCTGAAATCATCGAGATATTGATCGTCGGAAACCTGCTGCGCGTCAACGGTGCCGGTGAGGCGGGTGGTGAAGTCCTGCTCGTGCCGCAGGTGCACGGCGTAGCGATCCTTGTCGTTGGACGCCCTGTCGGAAGGCAGGTATTCGCCGTACAGCGATCCGCGGGACCCCTTGGTCAGATAGCGAAACTCGCCGCCCACCTGCACTCCGCGCCGCGTATACAGGCGTGGATAGAGGGTGAAATCGTAGTTCGGCGCGATGTTCCAGTAATACGGCGTCGACAGGACGAAACCGGACCCTGCCTGGGCGCCAAAGCTCGGGAACAGGAAACCGGTCTTGCGCTCGTTGCTGATGGGAAAGCTGACCCTCGGGAAATAGAATATGGGCACGCTCTTGAGCTTGACCTTCAGATTCTTCGCAAGACCGCGCCCCGTTCCCTGGTCGAGTGTGATCTCGCTGGCATACAGCATCACCGTGTTGTCGCCTTCCCGGCAGGTCGTGTAGGTGGCATCCTCCATTCGGATCACGTCGTAGCCTTCCATGAAGGCCTTCTTCGCGGTTCCGCGCGCCCTTATGGCGGTGTGCGTCGAATCCTTCTTGATGTGCCGGTCGGCAATGCGGTATTGGACGTCGTCCGCTTCGCCGATGCGGGTCTCGACGTTCATGCGAAGGTGACTCGCCTCGATGCGATCGCCTTCCTTCGAGTAGTATTTCAGGTGGCCGTCTCCCTCCACTTCTCCCGTCTTACGGTAGTAGGTCAGGGTGTCTCCCTGCATGGACTGCGCCCCCCGCTGCATGGTGGCGTTGCCAGTCAGCGTCACCGTGTCTTTCTTGATCGACTGCACCTGGTCCCCCTCCAGCTCTATCGCGGGCCCTTCCGGCCCCGGCTTCACCGGTGCCGGGCGGGTGATCACGTCGGGGACGCAGGCCTTCTGAGCGCTCCAGGCCGGCCCCGCCGCGCCCAGGAGAAAGACGACCGTCGCGAGCTTCAGCTTGGGAACGGACCGAGATCTGATCGTCTCCGAGTTCTGCGCACTGTTATTATCCTGGCCACGAAATCGCATAGAATCTATGCCCCCAAACGTTCGTTCAATTTGTTCATCGGCCGAAAACGTGCATCCGCGCTGCGCGCTTCCGGGGCGTGCCGTCAGGTGTAGCTATGGGGGATTATAGAGGTTCTTCAGATTTGGATGAAAGGCTGGGCATTCTGTCCCGGTGGATAGAGCGGATCCTCGGTGCGCCCGTGTGCGTGCGTCCGGCATCCACGGACGCCAGCTTCCGTCGATACTTCCGGGTCTCCCACCGCGGGACGGACACGTACATCGTCATGGACGCCCCGCCGGAGCACGAATCCGTCGAAGTCTTCGCGCGCGTGGCGGGGCACTTCAAGGAGCTCGGTCTCAATGTTCCCCTCGTCTTCGCTCTCGACAAGACGGCGGGGCTGGCGCTCTTGAGCGACCTGGGCACGCGCACCTATCTGGACGAGATCGACGGCGAGAACGCCGACCGGCTCTACGAGGCCGCGCTGAACGCTCTCCACCGCCTTCAGACCGGCAGCCGGGACCGGCTCGATACCTTCGAGCCCTACGACAGGGACAAGCTGATGCGGGAGATGGCGTTGTTTCGCGAGTGGTTCGTGCCCTGCCGCACGTCCAACCGGCTGTCGACCCGGGACCAGGGAACCATAGACGGGACTTTCGACACGCTCGTCGCCGCGGCGCTCGAGCAGCCGCGGGTCTGGGTTCATCGCGACTTCCATTCCCGCAACCTCATGGTCACGGAGGTGGACAATCCGGGTATCCTGGATTTCCAGGACGCGGTGAGCGGCCCGCTGACCTACGACCTCGTGTCCCTGCTGCGCGACTGCTATATCTCCTGGCCCGAGGAGCGCATCGATCGCTGGCTTCGAGCCTACTTCGACCGCATTCGAGACGATCCGCGCCTCACCGCCGTCACGTTCGAGCAGTTCGTCCGCTGGTTCGACTGGATGGGCGTACAGCGGCACGTCAAGGTGCTGGGGATCTTTTCGAGGCTCTTCCATCGCGACGGCAAGGCCAACTACCTCGACGACCTGCCCCTGGTATACAAGTACGTGTGCGAGGTCTGCGACCGCTACAGTGAGCTGCGTCCTTTCAAGCGGCTGCTCGAATCGATGGATGTACAGTGGACGTCCTGATACTGGCGGCCGGTCGCGGCGAGCGCATGTGGCCTTTGACGGATCACACGCCCAAGGCACTGCTGGAAATCAGGGGCATCTCGCTGATCGAGCGCCAGATCGAGAGGCTCGTTAGCGCCGGCCATCGGCGTCTCGTGGTGAATCTCGCGCATCTGGGGGATCTCATCGAGCAGCGACTCGGGGACGGGCACCGTTATGGCGCCCGCATCGTCTATTCCCGCGAGCCCGAGGGTGCCCTGGAGACCGGCGGCGGCATCGTGCAGGCGCTGACACATCTGCGCGGCGACTGCTTTGCGGTAGTCAACGCCGACGTGTGGACCGACTTTCCCTACGCAACCCTGCCGAACGGGCCGGACGGGGAAGCCTGGCTGGTGCTGGTGGACAACCCTGTCCATCACCCGCGAGGGGACTTCGTCCTGGAGGGCGACCGGGTCGGCGAGAGCGCGGAGCCCGGCGCGAACACCCTGACCTTCGCCGGCATCGCCGTCTACCGCCGCGGACTGTTCGATGGCCTTCCCGGCGGCCGGTACCCTCTGTTGCCGATCCTCAGGCAGGCGATCCATCGCGGCGAGGTCCGGGGTACCCACTATCGCGGAGCCTGGCTCGACGTCGGCACCCCGGAGCGCCTCGAGGGCCTGCGGGCGTCGCTTGCCGCCGCGTCATGTCCCGATGGGCACGCGTGAAAGCTCACCCGACCACGATATCTCACCGAAGGGCGCCCTGCCCTTGTCCGGCTTCAGTCCGACGAGGGGTTGTGCCAACCAGAAGGCGCCGTCGTCGGAATGAATTCCGACCCACAGTGGGCCAGGATCGCAGCCCGCTGTCGGTCGGCAGGATCCCGTCGCACCGTCTTCTCCACTTCCCGTATCCATGCGTGGGTCGGCAGGATCCCCTTCCCGACGCTCTCCTGCACTTCCCGCATCCCTGTGGGTCGGAATTCATTCCGACGAACGGCCGTAGCACCCGGAGCGTTCCTGTCGGCACGAATGCCGGCTGCACCGGAATCGCCCGACCTCAACTCCCAGTACGCGAGCGCAATGAATTCCGACCACGGCCGGCTTCGCTCCCGACCCCCGTGGATCGGGCCCGTCGCGCTGTGAACGCCGCGAAGAGCCAGACAAGAATCGGATTGTCTTCCCACCGGACGCTTGGCGACAATCACGGCATGACACATACCATGCTCCAAGCTTCATCGCGCGACTACCGCCGGGTCGAAACCATCATCCACTGGCTCGACGAGCATCATCTCGAGCAACCGAGCCTCAAGGAGATGGCCGCCTCCGCCGGTATCAGCGAGTTCAACCTGCAGCGCCTGTTCAGCCGTTGGGCCGGAATCAGCCCGAAACGGTTCCTCCAGTACCTCACCCTGGAGCACAACAAGATGCTGCTTCGGTCCCATTCCATCCTGTCGGCCGGGGAGGCGTCCGGCCTTTCCAGCGTCAGCCGCGTGCATGACCTGTTCGTCACCTGCCACGCCATGACTCCGGGCGAGTATCGGCGCGGCGGAGGCGGCATGGAGATCCGCTATGGCTTCCACGGCTCGCCGTTCGGAGAATGCCTGGTGGCCGTCAACGAGCGCGGCCTGTGCAACCTGCTGTTCGTGGCGGCCGATCGCGATTCGACGCTGGCCGAGCTGGCCGGTCAGTGGCCGGCCGCCCGACTGGTCCGTGATCAGGAGGCGGGCCGGCTCCTCGCAGACAGGATCTTCTCGAGGAACTGGTCGCGCGAGGACCCGCTTTACATCCATCTGAAGGGCACCGGTCTTCAGATCCAGGTGTGGCGGGCGCTGCTGCGGATACCCGAAGGCGCCGTGGTCAGCTACCAGGATCTCGCCGCCGCCAACGGCGCCCCGCGCGCGGTCCGCGCCGTCGCCAACGCCGTCGCGTCCAATCCCATCCAGTACCTCATCCCGTGCCATCGCGTGATTCGAAAGACCGGCGCCTTCGGCGGATACCATGGCGGCGGCGAGCGCAAGAAAGCCCTCATCGCCTGGGAAGGCGCCCGGGCGGCATCGGCGTGACCCCGTCCTCCCTTCCGCCGCTGGTCGTGCGCCGCCTGGGGCTATCGGATTACGAGACGGTATGGAAGGACATGCGCGATTTTGCCGAGCGACGGGAGCCGGATACGGCCGACGAGCTGTGGATGCTGCAGCATCCGCCGGTATACACGCGGGGACTCAATTGCCGGATGAGTCCCCGAGGGTCCGGTGCGATACCCGTCGTCCAGACCGATCGCGGCGGACAGATCACCTATCACGGCCCGGGCCAGATCATCGCCTACGTCCTGATCGACATCAGGCGGCGCGGGCTGGGCATCAAACAGCTCGTGAGTCTCCTGGAGCAGTGCGTCATCGACCTGATGGCGGAATACGGCATCACCGCGGAGCGCCGGGAAGGGGCGCCCGGGGTGTACGTGGAAGGCAGGAAGATCGCCGCCCTGGGTATCCGCATCAGGCGCGGCAGCAGCTATCACGGCCTCAGTCTCAACGTGGACATGGACCTCGCGCCCTTCGATGACATCGACCCCTGCGGATTCCGCGGTCTCGAAGTCACGCAGCTCAGCGAACTCGGCATACGCGCGGGCATCGACGCCGTCGAAAGCCGGTTGGCCGGCAGGCTGCGGGCGCTGCTAGAGGGTCATTAACACCATGTCGCACCGGGACAGCTCGAGATATATCGCCCTGAGCTGCTCCTTGCGTCGGGCCCGGATGATATAGGTCACGGAGACGTAGCGCCCGCGGCGGCTGTATTTCTCCAGCACCTGGAGCAGATCTTCGCGTTCATCGAGATGCCGAGTGAAGATGGCCGCCACCCGGGCGCTGAAGCGGTTGGACGGCCGTCCCATCACCTTGATTTCGAACCGGCAGGGGAATTCCAGGGAATCGTACGGGCCCCCTGACGGCTCGCCGCCGCCGTTCGTCTTCCTCGGCACGGTCGTCATGTCCGGCTTCCCTGAACGTCTTCTAGCGGAACCACAGGAGCACGGAATCCACCGCGACCTGCCACCACGTCCCCCGGTCGATGCTGTTCATGGCCACCAGCGGGGCATCCATGAGGTCCTTGCCGGCCAGGGTCACCCTGACCTTGCCGAGCGCTTCGCCGGAGTGGACCGGCGCCATCGTCGAGTCCGGCACCACCAGATCCGCCTTCAGCTCCGGCTCCTTGCCCTTGGCCACGGTGATATACAGAGGGCGCTCGACGGCGAGCGTCACGTTGTCCTGCTTGCCCTTGTAGACCGGCACGCGAGCGGCCGGCTTGCCGCCGTCGAACAGCAGCTTGGATTCGTAGCTCGCGAAACCGTATTTCAAGAGGGCATGGACTTCTTCCGCCCGCTGGATCTTACTGTCGGTGCCTGTGACCGTGGCGATCAGGCGCATGCCGTCCTTCTTCGCCGAGCCGACCAGGCAGTAGCCGGCCTTTTCGGTGTACCCGGTCTTGACGCCGTCCACCGAAGGGTCCCGGCCCAGCAGAAGATTACGGTTCTGCTGGGTGATGCCGTTGTAGGTGAACTCGCGAACGGCATACCACTTGTAGTATTCCGGGAACTTTCGGATCAGGTCGGCCGTGAGGATGCTGAGATCCCTGGCGGTGCTGTAATGGTCGGGGTGTGGCAGACCGGTCGCGTTGGAGAAGTGGGTGTTGGTGAGACCGAGCTTCTTCGCATAATCGTTCATTCTCGCCACGAACGCGTCCTCGGTCCCGGCCACGTGTTCGGCCAGGGCGACCGCAGCGTCGTTGCCCGACTGGATAATCAGACCCTTCAGCAGATTCTCCACGGTGACGTCGGTGTTGACCTCGATGAACATGCGCGATCCGCCCGTCTTCCACGCTTTCTTGCTCACGTGGACCTTGTCGTCGAGCTTCACCGTGCCCTTCTTGAGCTCGTCGAACACCACGTAGGCGGTCATTATCTTGGTCAGGCTGGCGGGCTCGATCTTCTCGTCGGCTTCATGCTGGGCCAGCAGCCAGCCGGTGTTGTAATCCAGCAACGCCCAGGTCTTGCCGGTGAGCTTGGGTGGCGGGAGGTCGGCCTTCGCGGCCTGGGGCACGGCGTTGGCGTGGGCCGCCGCAGCCAGTGCGAACACCGCGACGAACATCAAGAATTTTCTGATCATGGGACTCATTCCGTCACTATCGTCGTGCTCAAACCAAGGGCCGCCCCGTACAGCACCATGTGCCTGGCGGTGGCCTGCTGGCTGAAGGGACCGGACCGTACCCTGAAATATCCGTCATCACCATGCTGAATTCGTGCAAATCGTATTCCAAATTGCTGCAGTTTTTGAATCAGGGATTTGGCGTCCGCGGAGTGAGTAAACGCGCCGTACTGGACATAGAATCTCTCGTTATCGCTCGACAGGTCTTTGACCGGCGGGGCTGTTGAGCGTTCAGAGCGGGCTGCCGCGCTCCGAACGGAATCGGTGGGTATCGCGCTCACCTCCACGTGTCCGGTGCCGTTGCCGATAATACCAAGTTTATAGGCCGCGGCATACGACAGATCGATCAGGCGATTGTCCACGAAGGGTCCCCTGTCATTGATGCGCACCACCACGCTCCTTCCGTTCGCCAGGTTGGTCACCCTGGCATAGGACGGCAGGGGCAGGGTTCGATGCGCCGCGGTCATCGCGTACATGTCGTAGGTGTCGCCGCTCGAGGTCCGCATGCCCTGCCACTTCCTCCCGTACCACGACGCCAGGCCCCGTTTGTCGTAGCCGTCCGCGTTGGTCATGGGTACATAGCGTTTTCCGAAAGCCACATAGGGGTCGTTGCCGGTGTCGCTCAACGGCTCCCGTCTCGGCACCGCATCGGGGATGCTGGAGATATCGACGGTGCTGCCCTTGGGCGGCCCATCGTCCTGATAATAGCCACCGTTGTGGGCGCAGGCCGACAACAGCGCCGCCAGGATCACGCACATCCACCGCACCGGCCGCGAGACGAGGTGCGGTTCCCGCGGCACCGGGAAGCCGCCGTGCCACCCCTCGTCGCCGGCAGGTCCGGGAACGGCGGCTGCACACGCCGCCAGCGGCGCAGGAAATGCAAAAAGGGTATGAAGGCCCCCTTTCAACATTCGATCAGGACCCGCGATACTCCCGCTTCAATGTCGTGCTGAGCTCGTGCACGGCCATGGCGTACTCGACACTCGGATTGTAGCGCGTAATCACGTAGAAGTTCTCGAATACCACCCAGTACGAAGACCCTTTCTCCTCGTCCAGAGCGATCACGCCCGCCTTCATATCGTCACCGATGCTCGCGTCGATGTCGTAGCCGGAGGCCCGCAATCTGCCCACCGTTGTCTTCAGCTTGTGGGCGCCGTCCAGCAAGGCGGGGGCGGGCTTCACCTTCGGCCGGACCCTGATGCACACGGGCTGTCCAGGCTGCCACTTGGCCTGCTTCAGATAGTTCGCGACGCTGCCTATGGCATCGGCGGTCTCATTGACGAGGTCCGCCTTGCCGTCGCCGCTGTAGTCCACGGCGTATTCCCGGTAGCTGCTGGGCATGAACTGCGGAATGCCGAACGCACCGGCGTAGGAGCCCATGATGGAAAAGCGGTCCAGGGACTGCTCATGGGTCAACAGCAGAAACTGCTCGAGCTGCTTGCCGAAGAACTTCCGCCGCCTGGGATACTCCACGGTCAGCGTGGTCAGCGAATCGAGGACCGGATGGGAGCCGAGGGACGTGCCATAGCGGGTTTCGATACCGATCACCGCCACGATGATCTGCGGAGGCACCCCGGTGTCCCTGGCGGCCCGCGCCAGCACCTTCTCGTTGTCACTCCAGAAGCGCACGCCGTTGCGGACCTGTCCCGGGTTCACGAATATCGGCCTGTAGCGATACCAGGGCAGGCGCTCCGCCGGGCGCTTCATGGCGGCAACAACCTCGGGGCGCAGCGTGACCTTGTCGAAGGTGTGAATGAGATCCTGCCTGTTGAGCCCGTGCTGCGCGACGAGCCTGTCGACTATGGCTCCGAGATAAGGATAGTCGGCGACGGAAACGGCCTGCGCCAGGCCCGGCGCCAGAAGGCAGCACAGCAGGACGGTGAAACGCTTGATCATCTGGGCATCAGCTTCTTGTGACTGTTGATGCTCATAAGGATACCGAAGCCGGCCATCAGGGTGACCATGGACGTGCCGCCGTAGCTGATAAGCGGCAGCGGGACGCCCACGACCGGTAAAATGCCCGACACCATCCCGATGTTGACGAACACGTACAGGAAGAAGGTCAGGGACAGGCTTCCCGCCACCAGCCGCGTGAACGTATCCTGAGCGTAAAAGGAGATGAAGAGCCCGCGTCCCACCACGAACAGATACAGCGCCACGATGGCGATGCCCCCGTAGAACCCGAACTCCTCGGCGAGGACCGCGAAGATGAAATCCGTGCCCTGCTCTGGAATGAACTCGAGGTGGGACTGGCTGCCGTTCAGCCAGCCCTTGCCCGCCAACCCCCCCGAGCCCACGGCGATGATCGACTGGATGGTGTGGTATCCGGCGCCCAGAGGGTCCGACCAGGGGTCGAACAGGGTGAGGATCCGGCGCTGCTGGTAATCATGGAGAAGAAAGCTCCAGACGAGCGGCGCCGACGCCGCAACCGCCACCAGGAGGGTAACGATCAGCCGCCAGCTCATCCCGGAAAGCAGCATTACCAGCCCCCCGGACGCCGCGATCAACAGCGCGGTGCCCAGATCGGGCTGCATGACGATGAGCACCGTGGGCACACCGATGATCGCCACCGCGAGGGCGAGGCTGCGCCAGCCGGGCGGCAGGGGGCTGCGCGTCAGCAGCCAGGCCACCATCATCGGCACGCCGAGCTTCATGATCTCGGCGGGCTGGAACTGAACCACGCCAAGATCCAGCCAGCGCTGCGCCCCCTTGCCGACGATTCCCACCGCCAGCACCAGCAGCAGGAACCCCAGCCCGAAGGCGTAAATGAAGGGCGTCCAGCGCGTCAGCGTATCCGGAGAGATTCGCGCCACCAGCACCATCACCACCAGTGCGAGCAGCAGCCGCGCGGCCTGCTTGTAGACGAGATCCAGGTTCTGGTTGCTGGCGCTGTAGAGCATCACGAGACTGAGCGCTCCCAGCGCCAGGAGCCCCAGCAGCATCGGAAGGTCGATGGGAAAGGTGCGCTCAAGCCGCATTGGGATTGTCCGATTTCGTCTGCCTGGCCTGCTTGTCCTTGTCCTGCTGAGCATGCTTGGCCTGCTTGTCCTGCGATGGGCCGAGCAGATAGTAGTCCATCACCTTGCGGGCGATGGGCGCGGCGGTGTGGCTGCCGCCGCCGCCGTGCTCGGCAATGACCGCAACCGCGATCTTCGGGTCGTCGACCGGTGCGAAGGCGATGAACAGCGCGTGATCGCGAAACCGCTTGGGCATGGAGTCCTCGCTTTCCCGCCGTCCGGGCTCCATTCCGACGACCTGGGCCGTGCCGGTCTTTCCGGCAATGAGATACTTCGCGCCGACGCTGATGTGGCGTGCCGTTCCGTGGGGACCGTTGACCACGTCTTTCATGGCCTCGACGACCCGTTTGAAATAATCGGGACTCGCCAGCTTCACCTGGCTCAGCATCTTCGGCTTCACGTACTCAGTGCGGTTGGTCGAAGCATCCTTGGCGTAGGCAAGGATGTGCGGCTGCATTCGCTTGCCGCGGTTGGCGATGGTAGCGACAGCCATGGCCATCTGCAGGGGTGTGACCAGCGTGTAGCCCTGCCCGATGCCGGTGATGACCGTCTCACCGGGGTACCATATCTGTCCCCGGGTCTTCTTCTTCCACTCCGGCGAAGGAGCCAGTCCGCTGGGCTCGCCGTCGAGGTCGATGCCCGTCTTCTTGCCATACCCGAAACGCAGCATGAAATCGTCCAGCTTGTCGATGCCGAGCGTGTGCGCGAGCTGATAGAAGTACACGTCACAGGACTGAGCGATGGCGTCATGAAGATTCATCGGGCCGTGTCCCCAGTGCTTCCAGCAGCGGTAGTGGTGGGAGCTGCCGGGCAGCGTGTAGTACCCCGGACAGAAAGTCGTCTGGTTCGGGTTTCGGCCGTACTCCAGCCCGGCAAGGGCGAATATCGGCTTGATCGTCGAGCCCGGCGCGTAGCGTCCGTTCAGCGCGCGGTTCAACAGCGGCTTGGCGGGGTCCTCCCGCAGGGCCTGGTACGCGCGTTTGCTGATGCCCTCCACGAAAGGATTGGGGTCATAGACCGGATTGCTGACGAAGGCGAGCACCGCGCCCGTTGACGGCACCACGGCAACCACCGCCCCTTCATAATCGCCCAGATACTGGCGCGCGGCCTTCTGCAGGTTGGCGTCGATGCTGAGATAAAGGTCATCGCCAGCTACGGCCTTCTTGACGGACATCACTCTGACGACCTTGCCGTGGGCGTTGGTCTCGACCTCCTTGTAGCCGACCTTTCCGAGCAGCTCCTTTTCGTAGTGGGCCTCGATGCCGAGCTTGCCGATGTAATCCGTGCCCCGGTAGGCGGAGCGGTCTATGTGCTTGAGGTCGTTCTCGCTGATTCTTCCCACGTAGCCCACGACGTCCACCAACTCGGGCCCGAGCGGGTAATACCTCTGCAGACGGGCCGTCAACTCCACCCCATCGATGAGATGCTGGTTCGCGGCGATGCGCGCCGCCTCCTCGTCCGTCAGGCCGGACTTCAGCACCCGCGCCTCGAACCCGGGCCGCGTCTTGAGAGTCTCCCGGAACCGGTCGATCTCATCCTGGCTGAGCGGCACCAGCTCCGATACCCGGTTCAAGGTCGCGTTCATGTTCTGCACCTGATCGGGACGCACGTCGATGGCGTAGACCGGCAGGTTCTCCGCCAAGGGGATCCCGTTGCGATCGTAGATCTGGCCCCGCACCGGGGGCAGCGGTACGAGACGGATGCGGTTTTCCCGGGACAGGGTGTTGAAGCGCTGATTCTCGTTGATTTGCAGCTCGAACAGGCGCCACAGCAGCAGAGCCGCCAGCAGCACCACCGCCACTGCGGCGATGATCAGGCGCGACTGAACCACCTTGGTATCGCTCAGATAATCCTGCACCCGGAGACCGTTCATGATCAGGCCTGCCTTCTGACCGGCGTCAGCTCTTTGAGCAGCGTATAGACGAGCGGCCACACCGGGACTGCCACCAGGGACGAGATCCAGTACTCGAGGCCCAGCTCCTGGCTCGAGAACAGGGTCTGCAGCCATCCCACCACGGCTTTATTGACCAGGACCAGCCCCCACACTATGACGACCTGCTGTCCGATGGACGAGGAGTTGAACAAGGGCCTCAGCCGGTTGGCCAGGAGCCCGACCAGCGCGCACCCGAGCGCCCGCAGCCCCAGCACACCCGCGCCGAGCGTATCCAGGAGCAGCCCCACGCAGAAGCCGGTGAAGGGTCCCACGCGCGCGGGGATGATCCAGCACCAGTAGATCAGAACCAACAGGGTCCAGGGAGGGTTGAACGGCTGGAAGGTGTTGCCGAGCGATATCGAATCCAGCACCAGCGCCACCGCGAAGCTCGCCACGACCCAAGGCATGTCAGCGCTCCCCCTCCCCGTGTCGCAGGATACCGCCCTGGCTTTGCCACACGAACAGAACGTGCTTGTTGTGGCCGATGCGGGCGATAGGCGCGGCGGTGACGCTCAGGAACGGCTCGCCGGCATCCTCGACGACTTCCGTCACCCGGCCCACGGGGTAGCCCGCGGGGAAGCGGCCGCCCAGTCCCGAAGTCACCAGGCGATCGCCCTTGCGGATGTCATCGTTGGGTGTCAGGTAGACCACCTGCAGCCGGTCCGTCTGGCCGGTGCCGTCGGCGATGGCCCGCAGGCCGTTGCGCGTGATCTGGACCGGCAGCGCGTGGCTGGGGTCGGTGATCAGGATCACGGCACTCGTGAAAGGCATGACCTCGCTGACCTCGCCGAGGAGCCCGTCGGGATCGAACACGGGCTGGCCCACGTACAGGCCGTCGGCCGCACCCCGGTTCACGAGTATGGTCTGCTTGTAGGGATCGAGGCTCACGGACAACAGCTCCCCGACCAGCATGCGGGCATCGCCTTCGCCGCGCTGGGGTGCGGACAGAATACGCCGCAGATCGCTATTCTCCTTTTCCAGGGCTTGCATGCGCTGCAAGCGGAACCGCAAGCGGTCATTCTCGGCGACCACGTCCTTATAGACCGACCGGAGGCTGTCTTCGGACTGCAGCCAGCCGTTGATCAGGCTTCCGACCTCGGCCGGCACGTCCGCGGCGAACTGGATGGGAGTCACCACCGCCCCGAGGGCCAGGTGGACGGGGCGCAGCACCGAAGTCCGCGCATCCGCGAACATCAGCACTGCGCAAAGCATCGCCAGCACGAAGAAACCGGCAAGACTGGACGACTGTCGCGGGCGTTGTTGGATGGCCACTACCGGCCCCTAGCCCGCATGGCTCACCGGGATCCGAACACCGGATGGAGCACCACCTGGTGTGCTCTCGTTCCCAGCAGCTCTCTGAGGCACTTCATACATCGTGCGTTGTTTAAGGGTCGTCGTTCGGCCGGTGATGAACACGGGCTGAAGCAACGGATAATCATTCGTGGGCGAACACATCCCCCAGCGTGTCCATCTCCTCCAGGGCCCGCCCGCATCCCCGTGCGACGCAGGTCAGCGGGTCGTCGGCAATCACCACCGGCAAACCCGTGTCCTCCATCAGGCGGCGGTCCATGTCGCGCATCAAGGCGCCGCCGCCCGCCACCACCATACCCTTATCGCCGATGTCGGCGGAGAGCTCCGGCGGCGTCTCCTCCAGCGCCTGCTTGATCGCCTGGATGATGCTCTCCAGAGAGTCGCTGATGGCGTTGTAGATCTCGGTGCTGTTGATGGACATGGCGCGCGACATGCCCTCGGCAATGTCGCGCCCCTTGATCTCGATCTCCCGGTTCTCGGACTTTGCCCAGGCGGAGGCGATCGAGGTCTTGATGCGCTCCGCGGTGGCGTCGCCCACGAGGATCCCGTGATGCCGGCGCACGTAATTGATGATGGCCTCGTCGAACTTGTCGCCGGCGATGCGCAGCGTGGTGCTGTAGACCATGCCGCCGAGCGAGAGAATGCCCACCTCCGTGGTGCCGCCGCCGATATCCACCACCATCGAACCGGTAGGCTCGGCGACCGGCAGGTTCGCACCGATGGCGACCGCCATCGGCTCCTCGATGAGATAGACCTCGCGGGCGCCGGCCCCGAGGGCGGACTCCCGGATCGCCCGCCGCTCCACCTGGGTGGAGCCGCAGGGCACACAGATGATGATCCGGGGGCTCGGCCGCAGGAAAGTGTTCTCCTGGACCTTGCGGATGAAGTACTTCAGCATCACCTCGGTGACGTTGAAATCCGCGATAACGCCGTCTTTCAGGGGCCGGATGGCCTGGATCGAGCCCGGGGTCCGGCCCAGCATCCGCTTGGCTTCGTGGCCGACCGCCAGCACCTGCTTATTGCCGCCCCCGGGGGCGTACTTGATCGCCACCACGGAGGGCTCGTTGAGGATGATGCCCTTCTCGCGGACGTAGATCAGCGTATTGGCCGTTCCAAGATCGATGGCCAGGTCGTTCGAGAACAGCCCCAGGAGTCGTTTCAGCATGCGCTAGTCGGGAATGAATAAAAAAGACGCGCTACTCTATCAACGGGTGGTGGCGTGTTCAACCAGATTAATAAGTATGGTAACTTGCCTTCATCGACTTCTGACTAAACCCTGCAGTTTCGTTGGCAAAATATGGCATTGGACAAAGACACGGTTACCGGCATCGCCGCCCTGGCGCGTATCGGCATAGACCCCGGCGAGGTGGACGGCTACGCCGCCGAGCTCTCCAGGATCCTGGAGCTCGTGGAGCAGATGAACCGGGTCGATACCGAGGATGTCGAGCCCCTGACCCACCCCCGCGACCGGACTCTGACCATGCGCGAGGACCGGGTGACGGAGGCCGACCAGCGAGAGGCTTTCCAGGGCATCGCTCCCGCGGTGGAGAACGGCCTGTACCTGGTGCCACGGGTCATTGAGTAGCGCCAACTCCCTGATTCAGCAGCGATTATCGTGAGCACGCAAGAGCTGAGCTCTCTGGCCGGGAGATTGAGCGAGGGGGAGATTTCGAGCGTCGAGCTGACTCGTTCCTACCTCGAGCGCATCGCCGACGCCGGCGAGCTCAATGCCTTCATCACCGTCGACGAGGAATTCAGCCTGGAGCAGGCGCGACAGTCGGACGAGCGACGCGCGAGCGGCAAGATCCTGTCCCCGCTGGACGGCATTCCCATCGCCCACAAGGACATCTTCTGCAGCAAGGGCATGCTGACCACCTGCGGATCTCGCATACTGGGCAACTTCGTCTCTCCCTACGACGCGACAGTCATCCAACGCTTCAACGACGCCGGCGCGGTGATCCTCGGTAAGACGAATATGGACGAGTTCGCGATGGGCTCTTCCGGCGAGACGTCCTGGTACGGCGTGGTCAGAAATCCCTGGGATACGGAGCGGGTGCCCGGCGGTAGCTCGGCGGGCTCCGCTGCGGCCCTCGCGGCGGGCCTGTGCCCCGCCGCGACCGGGACCGACACCGGCGGCTCCATCCGCCAGCCGGCGGCCTTCTGCGGTGTCACCGGCTTCAAACCCAGTTACGGGCGCGTCTCGCGCTACGGCATGATCGCCTTCGCCTCGTCCCTGGATCAGGGCGGCCCGCTGGCCCGCTCGGCGCGCGATGCGGCGCTGATGATGGACGTCATGGCCGGCTTCGATCCCCGTGATTCCACCAGCATGCCCCAGGCGAACGACCGGTTTTCCGAGGCTCTCGACGTGGATATCCGGGGCCTTCGCATCGGGGTGCCGCGGGAGTTCTTCGGGGCCGGGCTGCAGGGTGATATCGAAGAGGCGGTCCGCGCGGCCCTGCAGTCGTTCGAAGCGATGGGCGCACACATTAAAGAAGTCTCGCTGCCGAACAGCGAGCTGTGCGTCCCCTGCTACTACGTCATCGCGCCCTCGGAGGCGTCCTCCAACCTGTCGCGCTTCGACGGCGTGCGTTTCGGCCACCGGGCGGCGGAATACGACGATCTGACGGACATGTACATGAAGACCCGGGCCGAGGGCTTCGGGCCGGAAGTGAAGCGCCGGGTGATGATCGGCACCTTCGCGCTGTCCGCCGGCTACTACGACGCCTACTACAACAAGGCACTGAAGCTCCGGCGCCTCATCGCCGAGGACTTCGACAAGGCCTTCGAGGATTGCGACGTGCTGATGGGCCCCACCACGCCCACCACCGCGTTTCGCATCGGCGACAAGACCGACGACCCGATCTCGATGTATTTGAACGACATCTTCACCATTTCCGTGAACCTGGCCGGCCTGCCCGGGATCTCGATCCCGGCGGGACTCGATTC
>JBAUWJ010000009.1:0-3178 GCA_049583715.1 Arenicellales bacterium
GCCGACAACTGCGCTGCCAGGGTCAGTCCCGCCGGGCCGCAGCCGACGATGAGAACATCGAGCTTTTCGGGCAGCTCGTCGGCTTCGGCGATATCCGGATCGCCGGGCCTGAACCCGTTGAGATGGAATTGCATGGGCCGCCCCCTTCTACATCAATCTCATGCCGAAAGACTGGTGAAAGAGTAACAGTCGACGCGGTGCCGGGGACAGTACGTTGAACGCCTTCAACGAGACTTCCACCCGCGAACGGGCAACTCCGGGTCGACAGCCGCACGGACACCGTGGCCGGCCCGGCGTGATCCCGGGTCACAGTTGCTCGACCCGGGACATAGCGTCGATCTGGTCCCACCTGAACACAAGGCGCACGATTCCGCGGCTCCTCGAGGTGACCCTGATCGGCACTGACGTCGTTTTCGCAGTGACAAGTGTCGCATCGCCGGTAGTGGCTCATTTCAGACTGAGCCATTACCGCATCGCCGCGCTCCCCCTGGCGCTGCGGGTACCAGGGTTGCTGTGACGGATTTTGCCCAGGAGGGAGCTGAGAGGTCGCCGATCGAGTGTGGACGGCTCGCCGCGAGCATCAGGTCATACAAGATAAAAGGAAGCTTTCGTGATCGAGAAGCAGCAGAATGTCGTCGAATTCTGCACGGACCGGCCCTCATCCTGCTCGCCGGGCGGGCCCCATCCCTGATGAAAATCCCACGTGTCGACACCCGACCGGGGAGCGAGGCGCTCCCCGCTCCGAGAGCGGCGGCTCGCGGATCGGCTTCGGTCTGGAAGATTCTACGGGGCGAGCGGTTTTGACGTGCCCGGCGTCATCGTCGGCCGTTCGGTGAACGCCGACGATTCGAACACAGCGCCGGGCGAAGCGGTAGGCAGGAGAACGCCCCGGTATCTCCGCATGCAATGCCGGGGTCTGTAAAACAAGCAACCCTAGATCATTCAGGAGGATGGAAGTGGAAAACGATAGAAGAAGGCTGTTGAAAGCACTGACCCTGGGGGGTGGTGCGGTTACCATCACGAAACTGCCGGCGACATGGTCGAAGCCTGTTCTGGAATCGGTCATGCTGCCCGCTCACGCACAGACAAGCGGCGTGTGCTCTGTGGTGGTCTCCCTCAGGCTCGATTTGACGGGCAACTACGAGGGCGGCGGGGAGCCTACTTGTTTGATTCGACCACGTGCTACTACGGCCATGGCGGCACCGGTCCCTTCGACCTGACGATCCCGTTCTCGCAGTTGGAGCCCGGAATCTACTACTTCGAGGGAAGCGTCGAGTTCGGAGGAACGAGCGGCTCTGCGGAGGCGTCAGTGCAGGTCACGTGCTGCAGCGAGACCGCGCGGGACCGTGACAGCAGCAACGGAGAGGGCTCCGGGGAAGCAGGCCTCGTCCTCATGATAACCATTGGAGATGACGGCACTTGCTCGTTCAAACACCTGCCGTCGGCGATAGAACCGCCCTGCCCCTGATTTGCGGTAAAAGGGTACAAGCGGCATTGCGGCGCAGACTTTGAATGCGTCTGTCGGCCATCCGCTCAACGACGTTGAGTCCACCGCAATTCGCGGGGCGGGAAGAGCGTCCCATCCCGAATCCTTTCGACGCGCCGACTTCGGCGCGTGCCCGGGCCGGGCCTGTTGAAAAGCTTGTTGGTGCGTCAGGCCTTGGGCGTATGCGATGCGCACCAGCCCTTGGCACTCACCGAGTTCTGCGGAAAGATCGTGCAGCCGCCACGTTCGGCCCCGGTCTCCCCGGTATAAAAGTTGCAGTTCGAGCAACTGTCGCCTTTCTTGTAGTTCGGGTGCTTCGCGGCGTCCGCCTGACTTGCGTCGTCGACATAACCAAGTGCCGCGGCGGTCGGATTGGTCGCCGGATCGAGTGGCGGCAGCTCGGCTCCGGATGCCGCATGGGCCGGACGGTCGATCAACCGGGCTCCGAGTGGTGCGATCACGGCCGACAAGGCGGCCGTCTTGAGAAAACGGCGACGTGTGGCGCGGTTGGTGGTATGGGTCACGAGAGAGCTCCTTTCGGTTGGTAGATCAAGTTGGCGAAGTTACTGAGTATGACGACCTGCAAGGGGTCGGGCTAGCGGTATGGGCAACCGCCGCGTCTTCGGCGGATCGGCCGTGTACTGCCGGAGACGGCAAGATCTTCATCACATCCTGTCCTTCTCACATAAGCGGCTCGAGTATGGTGAATACAGGTGACCGTGCTGTCGCTCCTGTTTCCGGACGGCGACTTCCACGAGCAAAGCGGTCAGCCGAAGCAAACACGCACGGAATGAAGCGCCGCAGTCCTCCGCGAAAACGGTGATGCGCCAGGTTCGGTTGACGAGCATCGTTGAGAGGCGCGCTCATGCGGCCTGGGGACCGACGCCCGGTTGCGGGACACGGCGCCGGGCAGCCTGCCTCCCTTGGCTGGCGGTCGTGAATTTCCATCCACCGAGGCGGGCGAGGACGGGGGTGTGGCAGTCTGACACTTGAGCCGCCACCGTCCCGCCGCAGGACTAGACGGGCTGCGGTTCCTGTGTCTCCTCGGGTACCGGCTTGCATTTGCCCTGACGTTCGCTCAGTTCAACGGTGACTCTTACCTTGGCATTTGCAAGATAGAGTGTCGTCAATGGGAACGTGAAAACCCCGCTCATGTTTTCGATGCCCTCCCCCAGCTTCTGCGTCAGCGGGTTCACATTTGCCGGTCGACCGTCGAGTCCGCACAACTCTTTCACGTCGGGATGAGGGTCAAAGGGTTTGCGGAAGGAAGTAACCCAGGTCACCTCGCTGTAGACCAGCCGCATGTCGTAGGTCACGGACTCCTTTGAAATGTTCCTTGGGGGTGCGTTCTCCGGCACGTCGCAATAGCAGTAGTCGTCGCACACGGCAGGCGTATCGAGAATGGTCGCACACCTCCCCAACGGGGCGTAGCTCCGGACAGTTCCGGGGACAACATGTCGGACTCCTTCAGCCGGACCTTTGCCCGGGGCACAGACAACTTCCGGTCGAGGAGCAGCCAGGCGCTTCCGCCGACGCGGCCTGGTCCCAAGACGAAAGCTGGACAACCTGCCGCCTTGGGGCCGCTGCCGGACGGGTCAGTGGATGATGTTGTGCTCCGGCCCGAACGGAAAACGGGTGAGGTTCTCCGCCCCGGTATCATGAACGATGAGAATGTCGTGCTCGCGGTATCCA
>JBAUWJ010000010.1:0-23102 GCA_049583715.1 Arenicellales bacterium
GGACATCCGCCACTTCGAATCCTTCCTGCGCAACGAGGTCATGACCATGACAATGATCCGCGAGACCCACTCCGCGATCGCGGTCACGGAAATCAAGGATACCACCGAGCTGCCGCTCGCCACGCAGTTGTAAACCCGGTCCCTGCCCGCACCGCCATTGCGAGGCCCGACAGGGCCGTGGCAATCCAGACAAACCCTGTCGATTGCCGCATGTCCCAATCAACTGGAGTGCCACATCGCCTCCCGCTCCTCGCAATGACGAGGCAGACCCCGCACGGCCCTCCCCATCACCACTGTCATTGCGAGGCCCGACAGGGCCGTGGCAATCCAGACAAGCCCTGTCGATTGCCACATGCCCCAACGACCTGGTTTGCCACATCGCCTTCGGCTCCTCACCATGAACCCACTCAGGGCCTCCGGGAGCCGATCAGCGCGGCGGCCGCTACGGCAAGAAGCGTGCCGGGTCGGCCAGCTTGCGGGGTAAGTATTCTTCGATCACGTAGTTCAAGCCCCACTTCGCCAACGCCTGCTGCTCCGCGCGCACGCCCATTTTCAGCAACTGCTCGACGGCGGCGATCCATTCCGGCTGCGCGGCGAAGAACGGGTCGTGGCGCACGGCGTCCTGGGCGCGCTTGATGTCGGTCGCGGTCAGGGGGTGGGTGGCGTCCTCGAGGCCGTATTCGTCGATGTCCCTGGGCGTCACGCCGAGATACCGCGCCTGGGGCACGGAGAAGAACCGGTTGATGTGCGCCGCGTTTCCGGAGCCCGCTTTCAGGGTGCGGTAAATGTTGGCGAAGCCGTAGGGATCGCAGTCGGTGAAGCAATAGACGGGCAGCGCCTTGTCGTCGGCGAGCCGCCGGATGAAGCGCCGGGTGGCTCGCGTGGGGACACCGCCCAGCTCCACCAGGATACACTGAGCTTCGCGCCAGAAGCCGTGCTTGTTCAGCCGCTGGAACATGCCCCCGGTCTCGATGGCGAGAATGAATTTCGCCTGCGTGCGGAACTGAAGGTGCTCGACGGAGTGCGGCACGCTGTAGGCCCCGCTGCCGAGGCGCCGGCAGTCGATCTCGATGGTGCCGCCCGTCTCGGGGTCCTTGTCGAGCACCGTCAGCTCCCCCGCCACTGCGCCGCCGTGGGCTTCGGGATAGAAGCGCAGGTTCTCACGGGACAGGCCGTGCATCGAAGCCATGGCCTCGATGTCGTCCATCACCGCATCGGACTCGGGCTGCTCGTCGAAGCGGCAGCCGCCCCAGTTCTTGCTGATGTAATAAGCCTCCCGCTTGGTCGCGAAATCGTCCCGCTCCACCATCTCGCGCGAGGCCGCCATCAGTTTGAGGGTCTGGGCGAAGATGCGCGCGGTGCGCACGCTCAGGGTGCGCGATTTCAACGCGCCGCCCAGCTCCAGGTACCCTTTGTCCGGATCGTAGTCGACGTTGCCGAGACTGCGCACGGGCAGATCGAGTGCGGGAAGCTCTCCCTGTCGTATCCGTGCCAGGATATCTTCCGCGACCTCGTCGATGAAGCGCAGCGTGGCCTCGTCGACTGGCCCGGCCTTCGCAGGGCTTTTCCGCCTGGCCATCAGTGTTCCTCCATCAATGTTCCCAGTGTCGCCGCAGGTTCTCATCCAGGCGATGGACGGCCGCGTCACGATCGCTGTCGCTCAGCTCGAGAATGCTCTGAAGCGCCTCGCCGATATACGGCAGGTACTGCTCGACATAGGCGCGTCGCTCGGTCTCCTGCTTGAGCTGCACTTCGCGGCGCACGTACGTCGCCAGGCGCCGGCCGCATTCCTTCAGCCCCAGAGTCAGCTCCTTCAGGATTTCCGGGTAAGCCGCGACCGCCTCCTTGGCCTCGGAGGTATACGGCACCCACGCCGACGCGATATGCGCCATGATCAGCATCGGCCCGAGTGGCAGAGAGCCCTTGCTCTGCTTCAGGCCGTAGTGGCGCCAGTTGGTCTGCATGACGGCCTTGGTGACGGCGCACGCGCCGGGCTCGTACAGCAGGGGCACGCGGTTGGCGAAACGCAGCAGCCGGACCGGCTCGTCCGCCGCGGCGATCATATCGGCGGCCTCATCGGAGCGTAGTGAACGATTCCCGGCCTGTCTCGTGCGCCCTTTCCCCGGTGCGTCCCGCCCGGCTCCCGCGCCCGGCCGGCCGTAGGCGACCGCGATCTCGACCTGGAAG
This sequence comes from Arenicellales bacterium, assembly GCA_049583715.1. Lineage (GTDB taxonomy): Bacteria > Pseudomonadota > Gammaproteobacteria > Arenicellales > JAANXG01 > JAANXG01. The sequence goes on from JBAUWJ010000010.1 coordinate 2,188, forward strand.
GGATTGCCGCGGTACACGGCGGGCGGCCGGGTCAAGACGGTGTAAAAGTCCGCCGCCACTTCGTCCCTGAGCCCGGCCAGCATCTGCTGCTCGCCGATGGGCGCGATGCAGGTCGCGGCCGGGGCGGAAACCTTCACCCGCTGCATGGCGCGATACAGGGCGTTGGCCTCGGCGTGGGCAATGCGCCTGGGATAGGAGCGGGCGCTGACGTGGGTGTGTGCGCGCCGGATGATCTCCCGGGCGGTCTTGCGCCCCACGCGGGCGAACTCGCTCTCCAGGAACTGCAGCAGGTTGCGGCTCGAGGTGTGGCGCAGCATCTGTATCAGCAGGCCGAGCTCGACGCCGTGAGGATGCGGCTTCGCCGCGGCCGGCCGGACCGGCAGCACCCGGTTGACGCGCTTATAGGTGCTTGCCTCGCCATCCGGTCCCAGGAAATGAAGCATGACGTGCGGATTGGCCATCGCCGTCTGCTTCAGGTAGGTCTCAATGGAATGGGGCCCCTTCTGATAATGCCCCTCGAGCTCGACCTCCACCCGCGTGCCGTGCGGCCGGTCCCACTCGACATGCCCCTTCTTGTGCATCGCGGGCCGGTTTCTCGCGGTGTCGATGGAGACGTACATCTCCGTCGCCTTCGGCTCGCCCTTCACCCGGCTCAACACGTGCAGGGGCTTGCCCGTGGTGAGTTGCGCATACATGCCCGCCGCGGCGATGCCCATGCCCTGCTGGCCGCGCGACTGCGCGAGCTTGTGGAACCTCGAGCCGTACAGCAGCTTGCCGAAGATGCGCGCGAGCTGCTCCTCCACGATCCCCGGCCCGTTGTCCTCCACCGCAACCAGGAATACGTCGTCGTCGTGCCTGGAGGCGCTGACCTCGACCCGGATCTCCGGCAGGATGCCGGCCTCCTCGCAGGCGTCCAGGGCATTGTCCACGGCCTCCTTGACCGTGGTGACCAGCGCCTTGGCGCCCGAGTCGAAGCCGAGCAGGTGCCGGTTCTTCAGGAAGAACTCGGACACCGAGATGTCGCGTTGCGGCGCCGATGTTGCGCCGGCCGTGAGCGCGCGGTCGGTGGTCATGCCAGGGTTGTAACAGAGCCGCCACACGTGCACCAGAGCCGGTGCTCACGCACAGGGCGCCGGCTGCGGCAGGCATGATCCATGTCAACTGCAACTGCAGCCGGAGACGAACGTGTTGTCCGGGCATGCGGCAACGGGGCCGCCGTGGCGTCACTCGGGCACTTTCGACGACGTGGCTTGCGATGACAGGGAATGATGAGACAGAATCGGCCGAACTTCCTTTCCAGCCAACCCCGAGCAAGTCAGGCTCTCAACAGTGGGCAGCTACAAGGCCCGTCGCGTTCCGTTCCTGGTGCCGGCGCTCATCGACGTGGGCGGCTTGCGACGCAACGACAGCGTTCTCGACCTGGGCTGTGGCACCGGCGCGTTCGCCGAGGCCCTGCTCGGACATCTGGGTGAAACGGCCCGCTTTGAAGGCCTCGATGTGATGCCAAAGGCCGTCGACACGGCACGGAAACGGATTGCCAGACCCAACTTCAATTTCCATCTGGCCGATGTCTGCAACAGCCGCTACAACCCCGGCGGCAGGGAACGGGCCGAGACTTACCGCTTTCCTTTTCCGGATGCGTCGTTCGACTTCGTCTGTGCACTGTCGCTTTTCACGCACATGGAGCTGGCAGCCGTGGAGCAATACCTGCGCGAAACAGCCCGTGTACTGAAGAAGGGCGGGCGGTGCTTCTTCACGTATTTCATTCTTTCCGACGATGCGCGGGACTCGGGCCGGGTCCCGGTCGAGTTTCCGATGGGCTTCGGCGCAAAGTCGAGGGTCCGCACGACCGAGGTTCCGGAAGCGAAAATCGCCCATGAAGAACTCGCAGTCCGCCAGGGCTATGCTTCGGCCGGCTTGCGGATAGTGCCGCCGATCCACTATGGAAGGTGGGCCGGCAACAGCTCCGCCATCGACCGTCAGGACGTAGTTGTCGCCGGCAAGACTCAGAGCAGCGATTCGACGGCCGGAAACCTCGGTTTCGACAGCCCGCGCGGTCGAAACAGGCCGTAGCGTCAGTTCTCCGGCAACTGGAGATATTCGGGGCGAAGAACGGCGTCCGCTTCGATATCGATCGCCGCGATACATCCCACCAGCTCATGCCTGCGTCCCGGCTTGATTCCATAGCCGGGGCTCTTTACTGCCAGCATGTCCTCGGTGATGACCGTACCCCTGGCTATCGCAGATGCGGCGACGACCGACTTGCCGTGCTTGTTGCGGCGCTTTTCCTCCTCGGGCGATATCCGCTTCACCGCGGTGCCGCTCAAAGTGCGTATTCGCCGGGCGCTCCCGACCATCTCCCGGAACGTTTCCGGCTCCACCGATACCGTGCCGTGGTCCGGCCCGGGCAGCGATCGGGAAAGGGTCAGGTGCCGCTCGACGACGCTTGCGCCCTGTGCAACCGCGACCAGGGTAGGCAGGATGTCCTCCTCATGCCCCGAGTAGCCGACGGGGAGTGGATGGAATTCCTGCTTGAGCCACTGCATGGCCGCGAGGTTTGCGTGCTCGTCCGGAGTCGGATACATGGAGACACAGTGGAGCAGCACGATCCTGTCATGGTGGGCGAGTATGGTATCGACGGCCTGGGTGACCTCCGCCGCCGTCGACATGCCAGTCGACAGTATGATCGGCTTTCCGATCGCGGCCACGTAGTCCAGCAGCGGTATATTGGTGACATCGAAAGACGCCACCTTGTAAAAAGGCACTTCGACCCGTTCCAGGAAGTCCACGCTGGGAACATCGAAGGGAGTGGCGAAGAACGATACGCCGTTGTCCACCGCGACTTCCTTCAGGGAGAGAAATGCATCGAGGTCGAGCTCCAGCTTCTCACGGTATTCGCCATAGGTCCTCCCGGCAATCTCGTTGCGAGTCTGTGAAGACTCCCTGAGCTCCCTGGCGAAGGTGTCCTCGACGGATCGCTTTTGAAGCTTGACCGCATCCGCGCCGGCCCGCGCCGCCTCCTCGATCAGCCGCTTGGCGAGAAAGAAGTCACCGTTGTGATTGTTGCCGATCTCGGCAATGAAGTAGGTGTCCTCGCCCTCCCCCACCCTGCGCGCGCCGAGGAACATGTGCTCCGGACTCGAGCTCAACCTGTCTTTGAGGCCGCCGGCGGTCACTAGCGCACTTCAACGTCGTCCGGCGCGGTGGACGGCAGCCCGCCGCCGGATTCCAGCCCATACTCGTCCTCCATGCGAACCCGGTCATTGAAGTGGGGTGTGGAGACCTCGAAGATGACGCAGTTCGTCACCGCTTCTTCCTGGTGAATCGCGCCCGGCGGTATGTGCACACAATCCCCCGCGTGCAGGGTCCTCTCGCGAAGCGTGCCGTCACCGTCGTCGTACCGGAATATGAGGGTGCCCTCGACGACGTAACCGCACTCGTCCTTGAAGTGGTGTTTCTGCAGCCCGCCCTTTGCCCCGGCCCGCATTTCGAGTATCTTGCCCGTATAGAGCCCCGGCGCATGGCCCACGAGTATCTCCCGCCCCCAATCGCGGGGACCCAGATCCTCCGGCCCGAAGAATCTGACCCTGGTATTCTTGTCTGCAACGCTCACTTCATGAACGACCTTCATTCGTCTCCGTACAAAGACCGAAGACCAGGGGAAAGCATAGCATCCGGTCGGCGAAACTGGTGAGAGAATTTCCCCGGACACCACGATGATCACCGAACCTAGCTGCGTCGCGCTGATTCCCGCCCGCTCGGGATCCAAGCGCGTGCCGGGCAAGAACATCCGCGAGTTGGCCGGCAGGCCGCTGCTGGCGCATGCCGTCGCCGCGGCACTCGGCTGCGATTTCTTCTCCCGGGTCGTGGTTTCCACGGATTGTTCCCGCGCGGCGGCAATCGCCCAGGAGTGCGGGGCCGTGCCGTTGATACGCCCCGCCAAGATGGCCCGGGATACCTCGCCCGACATCGAGTGGGTCCGCCACGCACTGGACAGTCTGGAAGACTTCGACTGCTTTTCCATTCTCCGTCCCACCAGCCCGTTCAGGACTACGGCTACCATCCACCGTGCCTGGCGGACCTGGGTCGATGCCGCCCCGGCCGGCTACGATTCATTGCGTGCCGTGGAGCTCTGCTCGCAGCATCCGGGAAAGATGTGGCGGGTCGAGAAGAACACGCTGGTGCCGCTGCTTCTGCAGCCGGATTCTCCGGTGCCGTGGCACAGCCAGCAGTACGCCGCTTTGCCGCGGGTCTTCGTGCAGAACGCGAGCCTGGAGATCGCCTGGAGCGCGACCGTAACGGAAAAGGGCAGCATCGCCGGCAACGTGATTCTGCCGTTCTTTACCGAGGCGCTCGAAGGATTCGACATCAACACCGAGCTGGACTGGTCGCTGGCGGAGCTGATTCTGCAGAAAGGGCTCGCGGTGCTATGAGGCCCCGGCTGTTTTCGGCTTTCCCGTTCCCGGGCACCCGGGGCGCTCCGCGGAAGCCCGACTGCGGCGAACATCTCCGGATCGCTTCTCTGCGCTCGCAATGACGGCCACGGAGCTACCGCTGTGAGGGTGTCGCCTCGCGAAGCTTCGAGCGGCGCACCGGTCTTTCGAACCGGTTTCTTCGCGGCAGAAAGAGGTTCCTCAAATGGTTTCTCCACAGGCGGCGCCAGGGGCGTACCAGAATCTCGTGCACCGTGTAGCTGGCCAGCAGCGTTGTCGCCAGCAATGAGCCGCGCAGCCGCCCGACTCCTGCGGCCCGACCGATGCCAACGATACCCCACTGCCAAGCCATGACCGCCCCGTGCACCATCCACCACGGCAGGTAGGAATGAAAAGGGGCTCCTTCGGGAAAGATGGCCTGTCTTTGCCGGGCCACTGAGACCTGGAGCCGGTAGCGCCTGTACCAGAGTATCTGCGGCACCTGGACAAACTCGCCGATCAGAGACAACTCGGCGAGCAGCAGCCGGTCCGGCAGCAGCACCGTGCGGTAGATACCGCCCTGCTCCAGGGCGCGGGCGCGGAACAGGCCATACACCATGTTCCCAGCCTTCATCGTCCAGACGAACCGAAGGAGCCGGCCGGCGGCGCTGGCCCTGCCCCATGTATCAACGCTCTGCAAGTGCTTCCTGAAGTCATTTCGCTCGTCGGTGAGCCGTACGCTGAAGGGATAAGCGAGCAGTGCCCGCGGATGCTTGTCCAACGCCCGGACCATGGCCGGCAGCCATCGTGGGTGCCAGACGTCGTGATCGCTCGCCCACGCGAAGTATTCCATGCCGGGATACCGCTCCCTCGCCAGCAGGTAGGCCTGTCGCCAATTGCGAGCCAGCCCCAGGCGCCGGTCATTCCTGTGGTACGAGATATTTGGAAACGCATCGGCGTATTCCATGGCGATTCGCGGCGTGTCGTCCGTGGATTGGTCGTCCACAAGCACGATCGCGAAGTCCGGGTATTTCCGGGACACGAGCGAGTCGATCGATTCACGCAGATGATGGGCGTGGTTGTACAGCGTGACCCCGAAGACCACGCGCGGGGAAGTGTCTATCCCAGGGCCCGTTTCCATCCCAACAGGTGCCTGTAACCTCCCGGCGTCGGCGCTGCCCCGGACCTCCAGGACAGATCCATCGTCGTATAGCCGACGGGGAGAAGATCGATAGCCTGAACCCAGTAGTGCTGCCTCAACAGGTCGTGGACGTCGTCGATCTGCGTGTTGTAACGCGAGCGTGCCCTGTTGAGACTGTACAGGTAGGTTCCGTTTACCGCTGCCGCCCGCGCCGCGTACGCCGACACCTGGTCGGACGTCATTTCCTGAAAGGACACCATGTTCACCGTCAGATCCAGGCGCGGCGGCGCGAACTCCTCCAGCGCCGTATGGGGCAGGAAGACGAAATCGTACTGCTGCCAGGTTGTCCAGAGCGCATCGAGAGTGGATCCATCGTAGAACCAGACCCTGGAGGCGGGGAACGCAGTCATCAGGTAAGTGGCGGAAAACAGAAACAGCTCCGGGAAGTCCATGATGAAATACGTCGTATTGGGAGCGATTTTTCTGAACTGGTAGGCGAATCCGCCCCAGCCGGCACCGATCTCCCATACCGCCTTCCTGTCCGCCGTCTCCCGGAATTCGCGCAGCACCTCGCCTTTTTCCAAAGCAATGAGGGCCTCGTAGAACTTCAGCGTGTCCAGATTGCAGAGCTCCCCATCGATTCTGAAACCGAATCCGCCCATGACCGCCGGCTCGGGGACCAGCAGCTCCGGATGGCCCAGCTCGTTCAGAGCCCTGAGCTTCTTTCTGAACACGACTTCGGCCTCGTCCGTATTGGAACGGTATTGGTATGCGTGAATCCCCGTTACGTGGTGGCAGTGACGGCGAAGCTTGTCGACGATCAAGGGGGAGGCATCGAACATGTAGTCGAAATTCTCGAGCTCCTCCTTCCAGTAGTCGCTTGGATCGAAAATTCCGTCCAGCCGGGACGCAATCAGCCCGCGCATGCCGACGACCCTCTCCAGGACGAGCTGATAGTTCCGGTATGCCGGGGAGGCCCTCGCGCGAGTCGATCTCTCCCTGATCGGATCGAGATGCACGCCGTGCCCGTGCTTCCCGGCAGCTATCTTCCCGTGCGACATGACAACCCGGCAGTGGAATACGAGAAAAGCAGCACTTGACTGACCGTCCCGGAACCCGTCAGCGGCAAGGGCTCGGAACGAACGGAGGAAAGCCGCGGTGGCGGCCGGCGATACCGAGTCGGAAGCGTATCCGGAGGCGGTGCGACAGGGTCGGGCCTAGTATCCACCAACGTCGCTTGAGGACGTCTGGGCGTGACCCGGGAGCACGACGGAATCGATGACCGGCCTGGCCCACCGCGTTGCCCAGGAGAGGCCGGACAACTGGCTCGTGGTGACGATGCCGGTACCCAGGACGATCTTCTTCACCGTGGAACGGCGGCCGCCACCGCCGCCTGGTTCGCCCTGTTCCAGTTTCTTCTTGTCGGCGTCTTTCTTCATGGGGGTGATATCCCGCCTCTTCAGTGCTCCTTTTCCATTATGCATCAAATCCCCACCCTGTCCAACGGCACTCGCGGTGATGCGGGGCACCCCTCATACCGGGACGACTTCCCTTTGCCGTGCTGCACCACTGCTCTCCGTGCCCTCGCCGAGATCGACCAGTTTCGCCGCGAGCACCCGGGAAGCGGACTGCCGCAGACCGGCTGGCCTGACGAATCTCTCGATGAAGGCGGTGTAGTCCGGGGCATCCTGTCCGTCGTCGAGTGCGCGCTCGAGCTGCCGGCAGTGCTCATCGAGGTTGCGGGCGGCGGTCGCGATTCCGCCCTGTTCGGACAGCAGGTAGTTGAAATGCAGCGTTTCCCTCTGACCTCGGGCGAATTCCTCGGTTTCTATAGTGAATACCCGGCGGCCTATGATCGCCGCTTCGATCATGACGCTGGTGTTGATCCCCACCACGGCCGCGCTGTGAAAGATTGCATGGAACAGGTCCTGCTGATTCGATTCGCTGGCCAGCACCGGCGTGGACCTCGGCCATATACTGACGTTCTCCAGCATCTCGAGATCGACGGACTCCCAGGCGAAATAGTTGTAGGGATGGGGGCGTATCAGGACCCCGGCGTTGCGCAGCAGCTCCGACCCGCTGGTTCGCAAAGCGCGTATCCATCGCTGCACGAACAGGATCTCGTCATCGTTCGGCGCGATGGCGTTCGACGAGCCGACGTACAGGACATAGGGGCGGTCGTCGTGCAGGGACGTGGTCCGGCAATACGACTCGTAGGACGCTTCGGGTCTCGCGTCGAACCAGCGATCGAACAAGGGCGCGCCGGTGATTTCCACGCGCTCGCGCGGAACGTAGTGATACCTGGCCGCCTCTCGCCGTTGATCCGCGTTCCAGACGAACACCTTGTCCGGCAGGCACTTGAGCAATCCCTTGTTGGTCAGGTTGTCCCAGCTCGCTATGCAGACGGCCACCGGTATATTCAGTTCCTTTGCGGCGTGGACGACTTCAACCTGGGGGGAGGCGGCCACCACCAGCGGCGTCACGACCACCAGGTCGGGCTCGTGTCCGCGCAGGAAGTCGAGCGTCAGCCTGTCCGTCGGCAGCGCTGCATCCAGACGGCACAGTGCCGAGACCAGGCCGCGCAGCAGCCGGGGAGGCAACGTGGGTAACTTGTCCAGGACACTCAACCACGCATCCAACGACTTGAGCTTCATGCGCTCCCTCAGATGCACGGCCATTGCGTAGTCGGGATGCAGGAACCGAAGAAAATCGACGATGCCGCGAAGCCTGTGTTTGATCCGGTTCACGCGTCCCTTCCTGCACGGGACGGCTCCCACGTTGTGGGCGATGGAGAGTCCCCAGCCGGTGGGATCGAGCCGGGCGCGCTTCATCGGGTTGTCCCGTTTCTTCTGCGGCATCGAGGACAGGAAGATGACGTGCTTTTCGCGATTCAGCTCGCGCAGCGTGCTCTCGTAGTTGCGCACGTACTCCGGCGACTGAAAAACGAACAGTATCCTCACCGGCGACCGGTCCCTTGATCCACGACTGCCGGAAGGGAAAGCAGCGACTCGATGCATTCCACGTGCGTCACGGACAGATTCCCATAGCCGTCTCCCCGGAGCACCTGCTGTGCCAGGGCGAGGTGCTGCAGCGAGAATGCGGGATCGGAATACAGTCCGATGACGCTGGTGCCCGACAGGGCGCCAAGATAGGAGAATCCGCCATGGGTGCCCACCAGCACACGTGCACGGCTCACTATCGCGGTTTGCGCGTCCAGGTCGAAGACGGCGTCCGGCACGTAGACCCGGGAGGAAGCTTCCACATGGAACCCTTGGTCGTCGGCGGCGCCCGGGAGCGGATCGATCACGACGACGTGGGCATCCTGGGACAACCGGCGCACCAGCTCGCCAACGAACTTTCTGTTGCGGTCCACCCGGGGAAAGCTTCCGGTTCCGTGGAAGGCTACCGCGATGAAATCGTCAGGCAGTTCGGCGAACGCACCGCCGCTCCGGTCCGTCTGCAAAGGCCTGTGCCGGGTGAGCCGCGCGACGTACGAGGGCGGCAACCGCGCTTCCCTGTAGGGCTTGAAGATATGGAATATGTGGGAAGGGTGGACCAGCTCGATATCGTCGACTCCCGCGTCGGTCATGGCCCGTTCGACGATCTCGAGGTCGGATTGAGGAATGTCGTCCTGGTCCTGCCCGTTGCTCCCGCCTTCCATGAATCGCGATACCCCGCTCTCTGGCGGGTTCCCGGGCTTGTACAGATCGCGAAGCTCGAGATAGTGCCCGGCGACGTCGCCGTACCAATGGCGAGCTCCACCGCTGGAGATGGCCCACACCCGCGAAGGGTCGATTGCACCCCATTCCAACAACCAGCGAACGAAAGGAATCCAGTAGAGCAGCTCCTCGCTGACACAACCCTGCCAGGGACCCACCAGCACGGGCTTGTCATTCGCGCCGATGCGCAGGGCCATCTCCCTGGCGGCGGCCGCGTAAGCCTCCTGCTCGGCATCGGTATAGACGGTCGTGGGCGCATTCTCGCCGGCCGTGGAAGACCGGCTGAATGGGCGCAGAAAGCTTCGTTTTCGCATCAGGAACGATTCAAGCCGGATCGACACCCGTCGTCGACGGGTGTCCGAGACGCCTCTCTATGCAGTCCGCGATGTGAGCGCTGGGCGGATAGTCCCGGCCATGCGGCGCGATGTATTTGTCGACGAACTCCTGCCGCTCCTCCTCCCGCCAGTCCCTGCGCCGGGATACGTAGGTCAGCATCCCCGCGAGGGCGTCCTTGTTGTCAACAAGGCCGACGGCCCCGGAATTCATCAATCGCTTGAAGTGTACCGCTCTCACCTGCGTTCTTGCATATCTGTCCGCCAGAAACGCGACCGTCGGAACGTTCAGGGTCACCGCGTCGATCATCGCGGACGTGTTTATGCCCACTACGGCCGAAGCGTTCTCCAGCATGATTCTGAATTCTTCGACGTCCTCGTGCCCGCTCGGCAATACGCCTTCTCTGGGCCAGACGATCACTCGATCCGAGCAGGCGTCCCGAAAGGGCTCCACATTCGCCGGATGCGGCCTGACCACCAGCGAAAGGTCGCGCAGCTTCGGGCTGTTTCCCAGTATGTCCTCCATATCCCTGACCAGCCAGCTCTCGTCCCTCGCGGTGCGCCGCGTCGAGCCCACGTACAGCACATAGCGGGAACCCGGCTTCAAGCCTATTCGCGCCAGAAACCCCTTCGCCTCCCCGGTTTGCGCCGCCGGCGCGAGCCACTTCTCGAAGAAGGGAGCCCCGCTCACGACGATGTTCGAAGGCGGTATGCCGTGGATGGCTTCCGCTTCCTTCGCGTGCGCCGCGTTCCAGACGAACAATATATCAGGCGTCGCGTGAAACAATCCCTTGGTGCTCAGATTGTCCCAGGAGAGCGTCACAATGGCGCACGGTATTGACAGCTCACGGGCCGCCTTGACGCATTCGATATCCAAAGATCCCCAATGGTTGGCCGGACTCGCCAGCACGAAATCGGGCTCCGCGTCTTGCAGGGCTTTCTTGACGGCCCTGTTCGCCGGTTTCCTGGAAATCAGTTTGCCGAGCAGCGTGTCCACGCGCAGTCGGACCAGCGCCTCACCCGACCTGGAATTCATGACGAGCCTGGACAGCGGCGACGGCAGGTTTCCCGCCCATCGCCTGAAATAGTAACTCGACTGCCCCTTCCTTTGCCGGTAGCTGATCGCTGTCCGGGTCTCGCGCATCAAGTGGTCGATGCGTGAAAGCGCCTTCACCGGAAACGGCATGATGGTGAAGCCTTCGTTCGACGATTCCAGCCCGGCCGCGCCGTCGCCGTACGTCAACAGCATTTCGTGGCCGCGACCGGCCAGCGTGGTCAGGACACTGATCCAGTAGGGCCGGTGAAGCGCCGTCTTCGCGCAGAACAGTATGCGTGCCACGACTAGTCGGAAGCGAATCGGGCCGAGAGTGCAACTTCATGGCGCATGGTATCGTCTGCCTTTCGTACGGAGGGTCCGGTGTCTATGGTAAAGGCCGGCTCTACCGTGGAGCAATTTCCGGGCGGCGCCTGGGAAATCGCCGGCCCGTGAACGCCCGACTCCGCTACCTCCGCCCGAGCTCCCCGCGACCTCGCTCCAGCGGAAGAACCGCACAACCGGAGACACGCCGATGGTGCCCCAGACGATCAGGTCGAGCACGTCGGTCACGACGGGGGCTTGCACCCGTTGGCCGGTTTCGAACGAAGTCAGATGGCCAAAATTTACAATCTTCCAAACCGACGTACTGTTAGCATTTCTCCGGAAAATCAGAACGATAGAGAAAGGAAATTCCTTCGACTCAGGGTTTTGTCCGTGGTGTGTCGAAGGGACCCCGCAGCCGGGGCCGGCTCACCGCCTGTCCACCTGCATGCTCGCCCTCGTTCCTGTTGCATGGCCTTCAACAACCAAGAAACCCACTACACGGAGCCCGAGAATGAAGAGCCACCGAAGGAGACTCCTCAAGGCGCTGACCCTTGGCGGCGGTGCAGTGACGGTATCCAAGCTGCCCGCGTCCTGGTCCAAACCCGTCACAGAATCGGTGATGCTGCCGGTGCACGCGCAGACCAGCCCGGGAAGCTCACCTTGCGTGATCCGGGTATCTATCTTTATGGAGCTCACGGGCGAGGTCAGCGCTGACGTAGGGTTCGACCTGTTCGATGCCGATCAATGCTATGGCTCGGAGCTTTACCATACGAGCACGGAGCAGATGTTCTCTTTCCCGGAACTGGGCCCGGGCGCCTACTTCCTGCAAGCGTCGGGCAACCTGGACCTTGCCGCGGGTTCGGGTGAGTTCAACATCGAAGTCTCATGCTGCGACGAGTCGGCAACGGCGATGGCCAGCGTCGGCAACGGAACCGTAGTCGATTCCGACAGCCTGATCCTTCGCATCACGATCGGAGACGACGGTACCTGCTCATTCGCGGAGGTAGCTACGCCACCCAGTCCGTGCTAGCGGCGATGCTGGTCCCGGAGAAAGCCGTCCGATCGACGCGGCGGTTGTGCATCTGTATCCATGCGGGCGCGTCTCAAAGACTTGTCGCGCAGAGCTGGCCGGGAACGTGCGGACCGTGTACATTTCGGACATCCGAAAAGGGAGTCGCGGAGTGAATACGGTTGCCTACCAGTCGATCGAGCCGTGCCCTGAGCTTCGGCCGTTTATTCGCCGGCTGATCGTGGCGCGCGGGGACGGATTCGAGAATGCGGTGATGCGGCCCATACCAACGGGTTATAACTACCTGCTGTGGGTCTACGACGGAGAGTTGTCGATTTCGATCGATCGGCGTAAGTCGCAAATGCTGCGCGGATTGAATTTCATCGGGCAGTGGCGGAAGCACGACGTGATCATCAAAAGCCGGGGCCGAACTTCCCACGTTCTTGCGGAGTTCACGGGAACCGGACTCTATCGGCTGGCCCACCTGTCCGGCGCAACCATCCACGGGCGGGCGCTGGAAGCGGAACGAGTAGCGCCACAGGTGCACACCAGGCTGACGGATTGCCTGAACACGCCGCTTGTGGACATACAGAGCCGTCCTCGCGCGCTGGAGGATGCTCTGCTTGCATGTGCGGAACATTCCCTGCCGGAAATTGACTACCTGGAACATACCTCCAGGGCCATCGAGGCCATGGATGGGCGAGTCAGGATTTCCGAGTTGAGCGAGGAGATCGGGATCAGCCAGCGGCAGCTTACCCGAAGCTTCAGGAACATCGTGGGCCTCGGACCCAAGTTCTTGTCGAGAGTATTACAGGCGAACACTGCATTCACCGCGCTCGTTGGCGGGAAAGCAGAGTCCCTCGTCGCGCTCGCGCAAGCCTGCGGCTACTACGACCAGGCACACTTCATTCGGGCAATGCAAGACATCTTCCGGTACACCCCCGGGGCACTGTCTCGGAACAGCCCCGTCGAACTTGCAGAGTTTCTACGGGGTTCGAGACGCTTCGGGAAGACTGGCTGACAGCCGGTTCCGACGCGCAGGCCTCCGTGGACTGACAGGTCAATGGACAAAGCCGAACTCGGCGGACAACCGGGACGGGCTCTGTAGCACAGCCGCCCCAAGGCGCACTCTTATGCGACTCCGGAGTTTAGTTGGTCGTTCCCGCCCGAATCCCGCCCGTAACGACTTTGAGAGACGGGATATCGGGTTATTCCCATATAAACCCCCGAACTAAGGAGGGCCCGACGATGCACGAAGCTGTTACCTCATACACCTGCCGTACTCTCTCCCTCGCCTTGATCGTCTTCTCGCTCGCGGGCTCCGCTGTGGCTGCCGGCGAGGACTCGAAAGTGAGCGGAAACCTGGTCGCCAACGGCAAGACGGTCGAGCTGCCGTACGCTTACGTCTGGGCCGAGGAGAAAGGCTTTTACAAGGAGAGCGACCCCGCCTGGACGATGCTCTTCGTCCAGCATCCGGTCAAGCAACAGGAGCTGAAAGAGCCCATCGGCGACGCTGCATGGGTGGAGCTCAAGGTTACTCGCAGTTCCGAATTCAGCGACGAGCCGAAGATCCAGGTCTACTCGCAGTCCATCAAGCTCTCGGCCGGCGCCGCGGGCAACCTGTCGGGCGGCAACTACCCGAAGATCGAGCTCACCAGCGCCGGTCCGGATCGTTTCACCGGCCGCGTCTACCACAGCGAGCAGCAGAAGATCTTCGACGACACCTTCCAGTACGACTTCAGCTTCGACCTGCCGCTCTCCAATCCCAATGCGCCGGTCGGCAATGCGCTGCCCGCCGGCGGCGGCGAGCCGGGAGACGCCTATCTCAAGTGGGTGGCGGCGATCCAGTCCGTAGACGTCAAGGGTCTCCAGGCGCTCGTACCGCCGGAGATGGCGGAGCAGCTCAACGGCGACGACGCGGCGGATACGGTCAAGTCGATGCAGGACCTGACGCCCACGGACGTCAGCATCCTGAGCGGTTCGAGCGACGGTGAGACCGCCGTCCTGGACATCGAGGGCACGCTGGCCGGCGAGAAAGCGCACGGGAAAATCACGCTCACGCACATGGGCGAGTACTGGGTGCCGACGAAATCGTCGTGGTGATTTGAGCTGGTGCGGCGGAGGGAAAACCCGGGTCCCACCGCCGCGCTTCTCGGCCCGGGCGTGTCCTTACCAGCGCTGTCACGCCCGGAAATCGTCCCGCGTGTGCCGATCAGAGAGGATGCGGCTTCGTCGCCGCCAGACCCGCTGCCTGGAAACCGGCGCTGAGCGGTGGCGGGGTGATCTGCGTCAATTGCCGCCGGCAGCGAAGTGTGCTATCTGAGCGGGCGAATTTGCGTGAAGACCATGACTGAAGTCCCTCGGAATCCAACACAAAGGCGGTGACTGACATGCTCAAAGAATTCAAGGAATTCGCCATGCGCGGCAACGTGGTGGACATGGCCGTCGGTATCGTCATCGGCGCGGCGTTCACCTCCATCGTCAACTCGCTGGTGCGCGACGTCATCATGCCCATTGTCGGCCTGATCACGGGCGGTGTCGACTTCTCCAACATCTTCATCACCCTCAAGGGCGGCAGCTTCGACACTCTGAAGGCGGCCCAGGACGCAGGCGCGGTGACCCTGAATGTCGGGGTCTTCATCAACGCCCTCATCAGCTTCCTGATCGTTGCTTTCGCGCTGTTCCTGCTGGTCAAAGGCATGAACAGCCTGAAGCGCAAGCAGGAGGAGCGGCCCGCCGAGGCGCCTCCGCCCCCGCGAGAGGTGCAGCTCCTGGAGGAGATCCGCGACGCGCTGGTGAAGAAGGCATAAACGCGCCGGGGCGCCCTCGGGGCGAGGGTCCGCCGTCGGCGTCTTGAGCAGCCCCGCGCCTCGAGGCCGGCGAGTCCTGCCCAGGGGCCGGTCGCTACGCGGAGCTGCCCGCGACATCGCTCCAACGGAAGAAGCGTATCGCCAGGAAAGCACCGATGGCGCCCCAGGCGATCAGCCCCAGCACGTCGGTCCCGAGATCGGTGATGCCCGCGCCGTCGTTGCCGATGCGCCGCAGGGCATCGGACAGGAAGCTGAGCGGCAGAACCGACGCCACGGGCCGCAGCCAGGCGGGCAGTGCGCTCAAGGGAAAGAAGACGCCGGCCACCATGATCTGCGGGAATATCACGAGGTTGCCCAGCGCCATGATGGCGCTCTGGGTATTGGCGATGCCGCCGAGGGTGAAGCCGATGCTGAGGAAAAGAATGCCGCCCGCGACGACGAACAGGTAGAGCAGCAGGATACTGCCGTGGATGGAGACGTCGAACACGAGGAAGCCGATACCGAGCAGCAGCGAAATCTGAACGATGATGACGGTGAGCCGCGCCGCGATGAGCGAGGCGATGAATTCCGATGGGCGCAGGGGCGTCACGAAGAGGCGCTTCAATATGCCCTTGCGCTTGTACTCCACGATATTGAATCCGCTGCCCGCGATGGAGAGCTGCAGGACCATGAAGGCCAGCAGGCCCGGGATGAGAAAGTCGACGTAGCGGGCGTTGCGGGCCCGAACGTCCTGGACATCGAGCTTGAACAGGGGAGGCAGGTGCCGGATATCGTGCTCGATCTGCCCGAGCACGCCCTTCAGCACCGTGAGTGCGCGCCGTGCCTGCTGCGGCTGTGCCGCGTTGACGAGCACCCTGAGCGGGATGGGTGCGTTTACCTGCGCGCCCTCGACCGGAGTACCCGGCAGGAACAGGACGATGTCGCGCTCGCCCTTGTCGAGCGCCCGGCGCGCCCGGGCTTCGCTCTCCACGGTGACATGGATCAGCTCATAGGTCTTCAGCTCCTGCACCAGCGGCCCTGTCGTGCTTTGGGGCGAGGCGGGCACGACGGCCACGTCGAGGGGACCGATGCCGCGGTCGATGCCGTAGCCCAGGGCCAGCATGAACACCAGGGGGAAGAACAGCGCAAAGAATACGGACTGCCTGTCCCGCATGTAGATCTTGAGCTGGGCGATCATCAGCCTCCAGATGCTCATTCCAGCTCCCTGCCCGTGAGCTTCAGGAAGACGTCCTCGAGGGTGCCGCCGAGCACCCGCTCCCTTCGCTCCGGCGCATGGCGCTCGATGAGCCGTGCCGGTGTATCCAGCGCGATGATCTTCGCCCGGTCCATGATGGCGACCCGCCCGCAGAGCGCCTCGGCCTCCTCCATGTAATGCGTGGTCAGCACGATGGTCTTGCCCCGGCCATGGACTTCGCGCACCAGCGCCCACAGGTTCCGCCGCGCGTGCGGATCGAGGCCCGTCGTCGGCTCGTCCAGGAAGAGCACCTCGGGATCGTTCACCAGCGCCGAGGCGATGGAAAACCGCTGCTTCTGGCCGCCCGACAAGTGCCGGGTACAGGCGTGCTTCTTGTCCTCAAGACCGACGTAGCGCAGCAGCTCGTCCACGGAGACACGACGGTGGTACAGGTCGCCGAACAGGCCGAGCAGCTCCGCAAGGCTCAGGTAATCGAAGTACTCGCTCTCCTGGAGCTGTATCCCGATCCGCTGCTTGACCCGTACGGGGTCCGCCGCCACGGAAATACCCGCGACACGCACGCTGCCTTCATCGATCCCGAGCAGGCCCTCGATCATCTCGAGGGTGGAAGTCTTACCGGCACCGTTCGGCCCGAGTATTCCGAAGATCTCGCCTGCCTCGATGGAGAACGAGACGTGGTCGACCGCCGCGAAGCGCTGCGACGGCGCGTCCGGCTTCGGAAAATACCGGGTCAGATTCTCTACCTCGACGATCGACATCGCGCGAGTGTAGCGCGGCGGCGGCCGGCGGAGGGCACGAGACCTCGAGGGGAGTCATCAATACCTTGGCGAGAGCCTCCCCCCGCCTGATTCACTGCCCGTCGCTACCCGAAGGAAGCACTCGCGCACTCGCGCACGAACGCGACGCCGAAGGCCGCTGTCACTCAGCGCCGACGGCGGGCAATTCTCCGGCGAACCGGCCGGAGCGTGCGAGCCCTTCCAGGCCGGGGGTGCGGACGCCCGCGGCCTCGCCGGAAGGCTCGTGGAGCTGGAGTCGGCTCCCCACCTGTTTCTTCGCCCGGTACAGCGCGCCGTCGGCGTCCTTGATGATCTGCTCGGGATCTGCGGAGCAGCGGCTGAAGGCGACCCCGTCACTGATGCTGATGTGAACGGTGCCTTCCGCGAGCTCGAAAGGACGTGCCACGGCATCGACCACGCGAGCGGCGAGCAGGGAAGCCGACGTCCTGTCACCGACGTCTCGCTGCAGGATGGCGAACTCGTCGCCGCCGAAGCGGGCGACGGTGTCGGCGCCGCGCACTGTCTCCCCGAGGCGGGCCGCCACTTCCTTGAGCAGCGCGTCGCCGGCGGCATGGCCGAGGCTGTCGTTCACGTTCTTGAAACCGTCCAGGTCCAGGTAATGCACGGCGAAAATCGACCCGTCACGCTCGAATTGCGAAAGAGCCGTCTTGAGATGCTCGAGGAACAATGCGCGATTCGGCAGGCCTGTGAGGTGATCGTGCATCGCCGCGAACTCGAGCTGCGTCTGGGCCTCGCGCTTGGCATCCAGTGCCTCCTGAAGTGCCACGCCCGCGCGGCGAGCGCGCATGACGATCACGCCGATCGCGCCTGCCACCAGGAGAAACGCCAGGCGGAGCGGCACCTTCAACCATTCCAGAAGGCGGTGGCCCGGCCGGGACGGCGTCCATGCGATATAGGCGGCGGGCGTGCCGTCCTCGGTGCGCAACGCCATCGCCGTCTGATCGCCGTCGGTGGGCAGAGCCGGCGCCAGGCGTAGATCGGGGAGTTCGAAGTCGTTCTGGATCCGGGCAAGAAAGGCGGCGTCGATCCTGCGGCTCACCACCAGGATACCCTTGTTCGGGTACGGCGGATGACCGGTCTTGTCCGCTTCCTCCAGAAGCTTGGAGGCCGAGACGAGATGAACGCCGTCCGGAAACACGACGTAGGCGCTCGCCGACTGGCTGGGGTAGTTGGGCAGCGCGGCGGCTTTGCGGACCACCTCGAGAAGCGTCGGTGTCTTCCATGCCGGGTCGTCGAGGGCGACGCGCTGCGCACCGAGGCTCGCATACAGGTGCCGGCGATGCGGGCCGAACACGAAGACCCGGCTGATCCCGTAGTTGTCATGCAGCCAGCCGAGGTTGTCCTTCACCCAGGCCGGGTTGAAGTGAAAGATCAGGTTCTCGACCGCCGCGTTCCACCAGGAGTAGTCGCGGACGAGCCTGGCCGTCGACTGCTCCTCCGAGTTCATGGCGGCACTGGCGATGGTTTGCGATGCCTGGCGCGCGATCGCGTCCTGACCCTTCACCGCCATCCGCAGCAGTCCGCCGGCGAGCACGGCGAGCACGATCAGGAGCACCGCGATCGGCATGCCGAACCTCGGCGGTCGGGACCGGGCCCGCGAAGGGTTTGCGTTCGTATTCACCGGGTGCCTGCCTCTGGGTCACAGTATCCGGGCGGGCAAGCGCCCGTCCTGGACCGGGCAATGGCCCGGTGCTTACCTTTTCGGCCGGCGGCGCCGAATCTTTAGGACAAGTCGTCGAGGACGGCCGCGGCCCTTCTACTGTGGGTCGGAATTCATTCCGACGATTGTCTGGAGTCGGAATGAATTCCGACTCACAGATGACGACACTGAAACGCCTTGCGACACGGGGTAGCCGGACTTCTCTGCCCCGGCAACCCTTCAAGCGTGTTCGCTGTCGCGAAGCAGATGAGGCGGCGCGATGGGCGCGCCGGTACCGGGATCGAAGAACGGTGAGCGGCGGTGGTCTCCCCTGATCCGCCAGACCAGGATCTTCCACAGCATCCGGGCGATATGCGATGGGGGAAAACCCTCGTAGACGGGCTCCGGACCGGCGACGGTGCCCCGGGCGTATCGCGCCATGATCCGCGCCCGCACGGGTCCGAGAGCCGCGTCGAGCTCCCGGGGCGCGGCCTGAACGGACGACAGGATCACGCCGACGATGGGCAACTGTCGGGTGGGCGCGGTGTTCCCGACCGGTGCCTTGCAGCAGTCGGCGTACCAGCGAAACGGACCCTTGGCCGTAACTCGCACGCAGGCGAGGCGGTCGAGGCCCTGCGCAACGGCGAGACTTGCGGGCGACATTTGAAAGATGTCCGTGCCGCCCTGGGCATCCAGCACCGTGCTCTCGGCACCGAGATAGCGCGCGAAGGCCTGGCAGTCGTCGCAGTAGCAGACGCCGCGATTGCCGGCATTGCCGGACACCTGCCTCAAGGTGCCGGCAAAAGCGCCGCACCGGCATCGTATGGTCAGATCGCGCGCCATGCGGTTTCCTCAGGTTCGACCGGCATGCGAGTCCCTGCCGGCGGCGAACAAAGCCTCGGCCGCGCTACCGGGGCACGTCAATCGTCACTGGAATCGGCAACGACGTCCTGCAGCCCGTGCCGTTGCGATATCGCGGTATAGACGAGGCTGGACACGCGGCGTATCACGTTGCCGCGGGACCGGATCCAGGAGCCGTAGTGGCGCGCCCGCCGGTCCTTCTGGATGATGCCGACGAGAATGTACGGATACCGGCGTCCGTCGTCGCCTTTCACGACCAGGATGCCCATGTCCCCGCACAGCTTCGCCGTGCTGCCGGTCTTGTCGTAGACCCTGGTGCCGTGGGGGATGACGTCGGTGCCGGTGGCGAGACGATCCGGTCCCGGCAGCGCCATCAACCGCTTGATCTCCCTCGCACCCGGAATGGCGTCGTTCCACAAGGCGTACAGGAAGCGGCTGTAATCGTGCGCAGAGGCCTTGTTTCGATAAGTGCGCCCATTCGCCGGGATGTACTCCACGACGCGGGTGTCGGCAAAAATATCGCCGTAGTAGCGATCGAGGATCGCCTGCACCGCCCTGGGGCCGCCGACCTGCCGCATGACCCAGTCCGCCGCCCGGTTGCTGGAGTAGTGGATCATCCGATACATGTACCTGCGGCTCTTCGGCCCGTAGATGAGCTCGTGGTGCTTCACTTTGTGGAAGAAGGCCAGGGCCAGGAACGGCTTGATCATGCTGGCGGCCTCGAACTGGAGGTCCTCGTTGATCCCCACCAGCTTCTTCCCGGTCGTGAAGTCGTATACGGACCAGGCGGTTTGTTCGTCGGGAGTGATGATGCCCTGCCGGCGCATCTCGCCGAGCCGCTTCTCGATGGCGGCGCTGAGGTCATCGATGTCCGGTGGCTTCGTCTTGACGGTGGGCGCGCGGGGTGCCTGTACCGAAACCCTGGAGTCGGCCCGGCCGACGAAGTTCCAGTGGCGGGATCGAATCACCACCGCCCGGCCGAGGCCGCGGGAACGCAGGAGGCGCGTATGCGCGTGCGCCACCCGGGCGGCGCCCGAGCTCCCGCCCCGCCGATAGTAGATCAGCCCGTAGAGTTCACCCCGGCGAACCACCTTCAGCTCGCGCGATACCGCCGGTCCCAGCACCCGCGCTATCTTGTGCTCGTAGGCGTAGACGCCATGCAGCCGGGAGGACCACAGGTAGGACACGTCATACCGCGCACCCGCCGATGCGGCCGGCGCCGCCGCCAGGCCAATAACCAGGATCGCCCATGCCAGAGGATGGGCCACGGAGAGGGAACCGCGACGAGACATCATTCGACCTCTTCTTCTTTCGCTGCGTTCTGCGTTTTGCTTCCCCGGCGCGAGGATCCGCCTGGAGATTACCTGTTGGATTAAATGGTAGATGTATCATCTTGATAATTCAAACCTTGCCGGCCTGTTTTCTGTCTGCACTCGCGTTTCAACGCTACCGGCAGTCGGATGGTCCTTTCGGTACGACGGACTGCTGTTTCGCTCGCTGTGTGTCGGAATTCATTGTGGGTCGGAATTTATTCCGACTTGAAACAATTGTCGGAATGAATTCCGACCCACAGGGAAGTGGGAAGTGCCGGAGACCGTCGGGAACGGGATCCGGCCACCCAGATCAGGGCTGGATTGGGG
>JBAUWJ010000011.1:0-10226 GCA_049583715.1 Arenicellales bacterium
GTCGTCGACCGCCTTGTCGACGGCGGATTTGATTTCACCGACATTGGCCGCCAGCGCCAGGATCACCTGCGGCGCGCCCTTGGTCACCTTGAATTGTTTTCCGTCCGCGCCCTTGACGGTCGCTTCGGTGCGCTTGTGCACCGGGTCGAATGGCTGGAAATGCACCACCTGGTAGCCTTTCAGGACTTCGTCATCCTTCAGGCCGCCCAGCACGGCCAGGTCGATGGTGTCCTTGTCATCCACGCGCGACGCCAGCGCGGCGTCGAGGATGACCTGCTCGGCAGGGATGGCGTTCACGCTGAACGGATCGCCCAGCGTGAGCTTGTTCCGGGTCAGGGTACCGGTCTTGTCCGCGCACAATATGTCCACGCCGGCCAGTTCCTCGATGGCGACCAGGCGGCTGACAACCGCCTCCTTCCTGGCAAGCAGGCGCGCGCCAACCGCCATCGTGATCGACAATACCGTAGGCATCGCCACCGGAATCGCCGCAATGGTCAGCACCAGGGCGAACTGCAAGGTAGTGAGGATCGGGTCGCCGCGGTAAATGGCGACGGCAATGATCGTCGTCACCAGCACCGCCGCGAGAATGATCAGGTAGTTGCCGATTTTCAACACCGCCTTTTGAAAATGGCTGACGGTGATTGCGTCCTGCACCAGTTTTGCGGTCTTGCCGAAGTAGGTGTTCGCACCGGTGGCATAGACCAACGCGCTGCTCTCGCCCCGACGGACGATGGAACCGGAAAACACTGCGTCGCCCGGCTTGCGCGTAGCGGGCAAGGACTCTCCGGTCAGCGCCGACTGATCGACGGACATGGGATCGCCATCCAACAGGCGTGCATCGGCCGGTACGATGTCGCCCAGGCGCAGGCGGATGATGTCGCCCGGCACCAGCTCGCGCGCCGCCGGGTTGACCCACTTGCCGTCACGTATCACCCGGGCCTTGACCGCCAGCCTGGCCTTGAGGGCCTCGATGGCATTGCCCGCCGTGTGTTCCTCCCAGAATCCGACCATGGCGTTGGCCACAAGCAGAACCAGAATGATGCCGAAGTCCGGCCAATGCCGGGCGACCGCCGACAGGATAACGGCCGCTTCGATCATCCATGGGATAGGCCCCCAAAAATAGCTGAGGAACTTCAGAAGCAGATTGGTCTTCTTTTCTTCGATCTCGTTCGGCCCATATTGGGCCAGCCGCTTTGCCGCCTCCGCTTGCGTGAGGCCGTCCGCCGACGAGCCCAGTTTCTTCTCCACCTTCGCCAGGGGCAGGGATTTCAGATCGTCCTTCGCCTCGGGCTGGACTCCCGGCGTCGCTTCGGGAGGCCCGGACTTATCGCTGTTGGTTCCCATAATGGCTGGTCTCCTGCCTTTGCTATGTTGCAGGTTTCGTGAATTGCGGGACACTTCTTGTCAGGTTCATGTCCGCGGTATCATCAGGGCCTTGCAGAAGGCTGAAGGGCCGCCTTCGGGCTGCTCGTCCGAATTACCCGGCCCAGCGTTAAACCCTGGACAAGGATCGAGAACACAACCACGAAGTAGGTGAGGGTCAGCACCAGACTGCGCGAGTAACCGGCCGGCAGCGACAGCGCCATGGCAACCGAGATGCCGCCGCGCAATCCACCCCACGTAAGGATCGTTATCGCCCCTTTCGACTGCTCCGTCACCCATCTGAGCGGACCGATGATTCCCGCGACACTCAGCAAGCGTGCCGCGAGAACGATCGGTATCGCGAGGACTCCGGCCACCAGCCATCCGCGTTCGATTGGCAGCACCAGAAGCTCCAGACCGATCAAAAGAAAGAGGACGACATTGACAATCTCGTCGATAAGCTCCCAGAAGGTGTCGACGTGTTCACGCGTCTTCTCCGTCATGGCGAACGTGCGACCCCGATTACCCACAAGCAAGCCGGCAACCACGACGGCGATCGGCGCGGACAGATCCAAGGCGTCAGCCAAAGCATAAAGTCCCATGGCCAGCGCGAGAGTGAGCAGGACCTCGACCTGGTAGTTGTCGACACGCTTGAGCATCTGGTACGCCACGATCCCCGCCGCCAGCGCCAGCGCCACGGCTCCACCCACTTCCTTGAGCAGCAGCATTCCCACCGCGCCGACTCCAATCGAGTGCGGCGGTGCTCCGTCGAAACCGGAGAGCTGCAGGAGAACCACGAAGACTACGACACCCAGCCCATCATTGAACAGAGACTCACCGGCCACCTGCACCTCGAGTCGCAGGGTTGCGCCAACATATTTCATGATTCCCAGCACGGCGATCGGATCGGTCGGTGATATCAAAGCGCCGAACAGTAGTGCATGAAGAAATGGAATGCCCAGGCCCAGCCAACCGAGGACCAGCCAGGTCGCACCCCCGACAATGCAGGTGGAAACGAGTGTCCCAAAAACGGCGAGCAACGAAATCGTCAGCCATTCGTGAACGAGGTCCTCGAGCTTCACTTGTATGGCGCCGGCGAACAGCAGAAACGCGAGCATGCCGTGCAACACGACCAGGTTGAAGTCGATCCGTGAGACCCATGTCGCCGCCTGTTCGCGGAACCCTCCGGCGTAGGGACCGACGAGGATCAGCGTCAGGGACGCGACCAGGGCCACGAGCATGACGCCGACCGTGGTCGGCAGCTTGATATAACGGTAGTTGACGTAGCTCGAGACCGCCGCGAGCGAAATCAGGATGCTGACCAGGGAAAAGAAGCTCAAGACGCCTCCGGGTATGTTCTGTCTCCGAGCGCTTCGCACATCATGAATGTAACCTGCGACCCTCTCCGCCACGGCGTGCCGGAGGCACGCAGCCGGCACTGGATTAGCTGTCCCTTCTCCACATCGCATCGGCGTTTGCCTTCACCGCAGCCTTGAGCAACTCGACCAAAGGCAAAGCCCAGTGCGAGAGGGCAGCGCCGCTTGTACATCCCCCGCCCGGAGAGCGCCGGGCACTGTACCGCTGCCCCCGTCAGTTCAAGCAGCCGGACTGCCACGTGACCGAACATCGCCAGATTCGCGTAGACCGGTACTATCCAAACTCTTCCGCCCCTCGTCATTTCGGTCTCCGATCCAGTGCGCATCTGGCAGTTTAGAGGCTCTTGTAAGTGGTATCTGAGATGTCTTTAAAGCGTCGCCCCCTAATGTCTTTCAATTGACGTTCGTGGCCTCGTTTTGAATATCGACCTTCTTCTTCGGCGAAGCCTTGCTACGGCACAGACGCGCGTCCTCGTGTAGCAGTCTTGCCTGGCGTACGCATTCGACTTCACGTTGACGTTCGGTCCGCAGGGCTTGTTTCCGGCTATCGGCCTTGCTCTGATGCTGAACTTGTTGCTGATTTGCGCCCTGCTGCTGGTCGGCCTGCTGCTGGTCGGCCTGCTGCTGGCGCTGCGGCTGGTCGGCCTGCTGCTGTCGTTGCTGCTGTCGTTGCTGCTGGTCAGCCTGCTGCTGGTCAGCCTGCTGCTGCTGTCGCTGTTGCTGGTCGGCCTGCTGCTGCTGTCGCTGCTGCTGGTCACCCTCCTGCTGCTGTCGCTGCTGCTGGTTGGCCTGCTGCTTCTGCCGCTGTTGCTGGTCGGCCTGCCGCTGGTCGGCCTGCTGCTGCCGTCGCTGTTGCTGGTCAGCCTGCTGCTGCTGTCGCTGTTGCTGGTCGGCCTGCGACTGTGTGTCGTTCCCACTCTTCTGCCCTTTGCCTTTATCCTTGCCTTTACCGTTGTCATTAGTAGTACCAAGCTTCGGTGGTCGCGACTGCCCGGGCGCGACAGAGGCTGCGTCGGGCTTCGTCGCACCGCGGCGGGATCCCGTCGCCCTTGCATCCACCGCGCCGCTTTGTCCCGGAATCACGCGCACGCTCTTCCATTCGGTCTGCTTGTCCCGGCTCTGCACGGACGCGACGGCGCTGGGCTGGGGCGCCCGCCCGGGATCTTTCTGTAGCTGCTTTTCACGCGCAGTAAACGGAAGCCCACGGGGTGGTGGCGGATTGTGCGCCAGAACCTGACGCTCAACGGCTTGCCGCGATGGACGCGCCTTCGCGGCCTTGCCAGCGCCGATGACACTGCGCAGGCTCGGTGCAATCGGGGCAACACGCATGACTTCACCGGTATTGGCGGCCCTGCGATCGAGGCGAAGCGCCGCCCCTTGCACCGGTTCCGCGTTCACGAACACGGTCCTGGAGACTGCTGTCACGGCACCTGCAACGCCGCGGTTCCTATAATCCACCTGGTTGACGTTGATATCGCCTCTGGAATAATTGTTATAGACGTTGGTGATGGTCGTGTTGTTGATTACCGTATTAGTTACGTTCACTCGTCTGAAATAGTCGCGGCTGGCCCGATAGGACGGCACATAGACTTCGCGCGGTCCGATCGGGAACCAGCCGACCGGGGAGCCGTCGCCCCCACCGAACGACATCGACAGACTCCAGTCACTGCCGCCGACGAATGCGACCAATGCCGGCGCGTAGACAGGGCGAACGTTGCGCGGCCCCGGAATCCAGCCCCAGCGATTGGATACGTGGACCCAACGTCCGTAGTGCGAGGGCGCGAAGCCCCAGGGCTCGTTGTCCACCCAGGTCCAGCCCCACGGCTCCTGCCAAATCCAATGTCCGTCTCTGTAGGGTGCCCAATCGGCGTCGACCCGGCTGGGGAACCATACGTTGCCGTAGGTCTGGACGGGGCGCCAGCTGCCGTACTCATCCAGATCCGCGTAGCCCGGCACGTCGTCGTCCACATAGCGTCGAGACACGGAGCGATCTAAACGGCGGTCGAGATCGAGACAGTAGCGATCGAATTCATCTGCACGCGGTAGACCGTATATCTCGTAATCGCGTAGATCGGTGCCGAAGAAACGGACTGTATCGCCTGCTCGCAGGGGAAAGGTGGACTGTTCACCGTAGGCCTCTCCGGCGCCTTCCCACACCACAAGGGTGGTGTCATCTCTGGATGGATCGACGCCTGCGCGATAGCGTCCAGGATCACTTATGACGAACGCCAATGTTGGCGTGTCCACTTCAATCGTCTGCCCGGAATACAGACGCCGCACGCTCAGGTCGACCCTGCCCTGAGTGAGCTGAACCTGCACGATACGATCATCCAGGTCCAGGATTTCAATGCTGGTATTCGAGTCGAGCCGAATAGCGGAGCTGCCCACCTGAAGCTCAGCACGGGCTCCGTGGTCGGTCCAGAGCCGGTCACCGCGGATCAATGGACGATTGGGCACCGCGTCGAACCATTCGCTCTCACCCGCAGGCGAGTAGCTCACTCCGCCCTGAATATCATCCAGGTGGGCCACCCGCTCCGGAGGATCGTCGAAGGAGGCGCGCGCGGCTGATACGACCCACGGCGAGCACAGCAATACACCCAGAAGGACAAGCAAGCGCGCTGAATTCATCACAGTTCATTCCTCTGATCACTCGATCATTTTCCTGCACGACCAACAACGCACCGTTGATAACGACCCGGTCGTAAAATGCAGGCAGTACCGTACAATCTATTCCGAATACCGGATCCATTCGGTACGCCATCACACATAGAGGGGCTTCTTGGATCGGTGCCGGAATCGGAGCCGTCAGCGGTGCCGTCCGCCATGAAGGTCAACATGACGCAAGTCCGGACCATTGGTGGCCATACTCGGTCGCCATCCTGCGGCGGGAGCGGCGGACCCTGCACACAAAAATGGCGCAATCTTGCGATTGCGCCACACTGCTACTACATACTACTTGAATCGCGCTAGTTGATGAGCAGTACGGAGACGCGGTTCTCACGCCTGTGCTGCGAATCACCGAACGCGCCCACCTGGATCCTGTCAGCCGGTACACCGGCATCGATCATCGCGATCCGAACATTATTGACACGATCCGGGTTGGGGCCGTCGATTCCGGCCCGGTAGGACGGATTCTGGCTCATGTAGTACGCAATCTCCCGTGCCTTGGTATTGTCGGCAGCCTCAATATCGTTGCTGCTGGAACTGAACGTGTAATCCCTGTACAGGCTCCAGCTCCCGCCACCGGCCATCTGGCCTTCGCCGCCGGTAGAGCCGGCCGCACCTTGAAGACCAGTGGCGCCGGTAGCACCAGTAGCGCCGGTAACACCGGCCATTTCAGTGCTGCCCTGGGCGCCTGCATATCCGGTAGCACCTTGCGCACCCGTAGCACCGACGGGTCCGGTCGGGCCGGTCTTACCGACTGTAGTCGGACCTGTTGCGCCTGTCATACCGGCTCCACCTTGTCTACCCGTGGCGCCTGTGGCGCCCCGTTGACCCACGGGACCCGGAATGCTTTCGCCTTGCGCACCTGTGTATCCGGTAGCGCAACGGGTCGACTCGGTGGGCATGTAGCCTACTAACAGCGGCCAGCGAAGAATTTTGCGCTGACCTGGGTTGGGGTACGAGCGTGGCCGTGGGGCGCAGTGCGTGCGCTGCCTCCCTGGCTACCTGGGCATCAACATCCATCCCTCTGAGCCGCCGCCGGCGGCGCGCGGGCGGGGTGGGTGCACGTTGCGTTGGAATCGGACCGCTGCTCAAGGTGGCCGAGGATCCGGTTCACGACCGCCGGGCTTTCGATGCAGCCAATGACCTTGACCGCGCCGCCGCACTGGGCACAGGACTGGATGTCGATCTTGAACACCCGCTTAAGACGCTGGGCCCAGGCTATTGCCATGGATGGCATGTATGCCGGCTTTGCAGGAGCAAAAGCCGGCCATGGCCGCGCGGCGCTGGCTCCAGACATTATCACCGGCGAGAAGGTCCGCGCCAGCGTGGTCCAGCGCGATGCGGGAAGTTGTGCTCTGATGTTCTGCCCCCCTTAACGCAGACCGAGAAACGACAAGACAAATAGGGCGATGACGATTGCTCCGACGATCCAGATGATGCTGTTCATTAGAGTTCCTTTGGTGTGGGTTGCAGGATCGATTCACATGTTGAAAGCGATCCGCCGGATATCAATCGCTACGATAATCGACTTCTACCTGAACATTCTGTGCGCAAGCGCGCATAAGGTGCGAACCGGGCGTATCAGGATGATACGAGCAAAGCGGGTCAGATTGATGCGCGGTTTCGGCACCAAGGCGGTCAGGTGGGCGATGAAGTCCAGGGGCGGCCTTTGTCCAGGTAGTAAGCTGGCGGCATGTTGCTGTACTGCTGCGCTGAAATTGCTGAGTGCTCCAGCGCACCGACCGACTCCAGCGGTCAACATATCCTTATCTAGACGGTTCCACGCACGTGTTGACTCGCAAGGAACCAGTCCGCTGCAAACCCATTTACCAAGAGAAATCATCATGAAGACCTCGGTGGCCGCCAATGGCGGAAAGTTTCGACACACGCTGGAACGTGGTGCTCGGAAAGCGACCGCTGCGGCGCATGACGCAATTGATTCGGCTGCGGATGCCGCGCATCCCGCGCTCGACGACGTGGTGGCCCACGCACATGAAGCAGTTGACCGCGCCGGCGTTGCAGCCGGAACATTGGGCATCAAAGGCGATCAGTTGAATGACAATGGGAAGCGCGTTGTCGAGCGGGCAGACGGTTACCTGCGAGATCATTTAGTTGCTTCCCTGGGGATGGCGGTGGCCGCCGGATATGTTCTCAGCCGCCTGTTTTCTTCCCGCTAACGCGTGTGGATCGGTGACTATGCTCTCTAAAGCGGGCGACACCGGGCGGGTGTTGAACGGTGATCGTACCGTTCTGGAGACCCGTCCGCCTCATGGAGCAGACCGGCCGCCACCGAGGCTGGCCGCTGTCCTCGATACAGCCCATGCAAGCATCACGCTGCTACTGTCGGTCTCATCCGCAAAACCTACCCATGAATTCATCCGCCAGTAAGTCTCATCCAGTTGCGGGTAACGACGTCGTTCTCGCATCCGAGGCTGCCACCTCGATCCTTCCGGCGGTCGTTGACGAACCAGGCCCAATACCGCAGCCACCTGGCAGCCTGCGCAGCGCTTCGCTGTCGGTGATTGCGGTGTTGCTCAGCCTGGCTGCCTTGCGCCTCGCCCGCGCAGTGTTCGTGCCGCTGGTGGTAGGTGTGATGTTGAGCTATGCGCTGACGCCGCTGGTCAATCGCATGGTCCGGCTTCACCTCCCACGTGCGCTGGCCGCGGCAATACTGCTGATGGGCATCGTCGGCGGAAGCGCCACGATCGCCTACTCACTCAGCGACGACACGGTTCAGTTGATCGAGGCCCTGCCCGTGGTGGTGCAAAAGCTACGCCGCGGCCTCGATGGCACGAGCCCCATGGGGCCGGCCGGCACCATGGAAAAGGTACAAA
Source organism: Arenicellales bacterium (assembly GCA_049583715.1). Classification (GTDB taxonomy): domain Bacteria; phylum Pseudomonadota; class Gammaproteobacteria; order Arenicellales; family JAANXG01; genus JAANXG01. The sequence continues at coordinate 8,240 of JBAUWJ010000011.1, forward strand.
AGGCCGCTAGTCAAATCGAGCGCGATGCGGCAGAGGGAGATAGTGCTCTGGAGCCGGAGCGCGGTGTGGCCAAGGTGAAGGTCGAGAAGCCCAAGGTCAATGTGAAGGACTACCTCTTGCCCGGCGCGCTCGGCCTGGCGGCGGTCGCCTCGAGTACCACCGTGATTCTCTTTATCGCGTTCTTTTTGCTGGCAGCAGGTGATAACTTTCGGCGCAAGATGGCGAAACTCGCCGGTCCGACGCTGAGCAAGAAAAAACTGACACTAAGGGCGCTCGATGAGATCGACCTGCAAATTCAACGCTACCTGCTGGTGCAGGTGTTCACCAGCGCGGTGGTGGGCGTCGCCATTTGGCTGGCGTTCCTTTGGATCGGCGTCGAGCATGCAGCCGTATGGGGCGTCGTGACCTTTTTGTTCAACTTCATCCCCTATGTTGGGAGCGTCGTCGCCAGCGGAGCGACGATGTTGATGGGATTCGCTCAATTTGGATCGTTCGAGATGGCGTTCTTGATCGGTGGTGTTGTGTTGCTGATCAACATCACCGAAGCTTACATCCTTACGCCGTGGCTAACCAAACGCGCCACGCGCATGAACCCGATCGCGGTTTTTGCCGGCGTGCTCGCCTGGGGTTGGCTGTGGGGTATCTGGGGGCTGTTCCTCGGCGTTCCGATCCTGGTGGTGATCAAGGTGATCTGCGACCGCGTCGATAGATTCAAGTCTGTGGGAGAATTGCTCGGCGAATGAGAGCGAATCATGTCTATCCCGAAGCCCCCGTTCGCCAGTGGGTGCTTGACTTTCCTCAATCCTCTGCGTTTCCTGCTCGCCGCCGAACCTCAGGCACTAACTGCAGTGTTGGCCGTGGCGCGGCACGCCACGACCCTTATGATTCGCCAATCGGGCTTGAGGGTGCTGGAACAGGGAAAAGTACTCCGGACCTGATTTGTCCGTATTGAGTCGAATCGCGACTGAAGTCACTCCTACGCTTCTTCGTTTCGCGAATCGACCGGGACGAGATGCAGGAGGGACTTCAGTGGCGATTGTGTCCCAGATGCTCTGCGGTGGGGGGATTCCCTACAAAGACAAAGCGGCGATAGTGAAAAGAATCAGTACCGCACTCGTCGCGAGCCCGGCACCTAATCCGATGGCAAGCAACTTGAGGGAGTCAGAAAGAATGGACTGTTGCACGCGTGGCTTCTACAGCAATGGGAAACCGGACCGGCTGATTCCAGCCCCGAACCGGCTGCCGGGGTGGGGTGCTTTCTTCGGGGTTCAGCTGAACAGACAACCAGTGATAACACGGGATGCCCACCACGTACGGAACCACCGGACCTGATATCAACTCCGGATACTCATACAAGAGCTCGTCGGTCAGTGGTATGAATACTTGCGGTATCATTGGTCGCCGTAGTTCGTGCGGTAGCACGTCTGTCAGAAGTGCCAGGAGCGTATATCCGCACGCCCCTGCCGTCTGTACGACACCGCACGAATCAGTGCGCCAACGCGCGGTTTTTAGCCTTGGGGGCGCGGGTGACGCCCGCGGTTGGCGCCAGCTCCTGGCCGCATCGCCGACCGACGTCCGGGAACGGCTGATTCCTCATCTCGAGTTGGAGAGCCCGGCGCTCGGCAAGGTCTTGTATGCATTCGGCGACAAAGCCGCCCGGGCGGTCATCCTGCGATTACCCGCCCCCGCCGATGTGTGCGACGGCGAACCGACGGGGCCGTACAGTTGACTCATGCTTCCCGATCAGATGTTCGGTCCCGTCCCCGGGACCACGAAGCACGGCGACGTCGCCGCCATAGATCCAAACCTGAAGGAGTAATGGTATGAAGATACTCACCAGCAGCATCCTGCTCGCCGCCGCCGCGTTGTCAGTGACCCTCGCGGGGTGCATGGGCACAAAGAACATAGCCGCGGCACCGGAGCCCGCGCCGGTAGCGTCGCCGGAACCGGCACCGGCGCCGGCAGCGGTCGCCTACGTGATCAAGGA
>JBAUWJ010000012.1:0-6833 GCA_049583715.1 Arenicellales bacterium
ATGGCCGGCCTGCAGCGCGCCGACCTGATCATCGTCGCCGGCAGGCCGTCGATGGGGAAATGCCTGGCTTTCGACTCGGAAATCGTGCTGGACGATGGCGCCGTGGCGACGATACAGGAGCTGTACAGGCGCCGGGACGCGTCGTTGCTGACTCTGGGGGATGACTGGCGGTTCAGTACCACACGGCCCTCGTCTTTCGTTGATGATGGAATCAAGCCCGTGTACGGGGTACGCACGCGGCTGGGCCGGGAAATCGAGACCACCCTGACGCACCCGTTTCTCACCTTGGAGGGCTGGAAGCCGCTGGGAGAGCTGAGGCCGGGGGACCATATAGCAGTGCCACGCCGGATCGGGATAACGGGGACCGTGTCGTGGCCTGCGAGCCGAGTGAAACTACTCGGGTACCTCATCGGTGACGGCTGTGTAACCAGCTCCACGCCGCGTTTCTTCAACGGAAATCCACGGATACAGAAGGACTTTATCGATTCGGTCGGCGAATTCGGCGGGGTAACGGCGAGGCGTATGAACACCGGCGATGACTCACGCACGCCGGGCTGGCGCGTCATCGCGAAGAGGGAGAGACAAGCCGTATTGCGCGCGGCTTTCGCGGCTGGATTACGAGGCGCTTTGAATAGGCTCGGGTGGACCGCCCGTGAGCTGGCGGTCGCGACGGGGGCGAGCACACCGGCAGTATCGCACTGGATGAACGGTAAGGCGCTGCCCAATGCCGCCTTCTTCGATGGGATATGTAGTGCACTGTCCCTCGATCGGGAAGAGCTGCTTCCCACCGGCACAACGCTCTCCGGCCGACTGAACCCCGTGGCCCTGTGGCTGAAACAGTTGGGAGTCCTCGGGAAATCGGCAAAGACGAAGAGCATACCGGCCGAGGTGTTCACCCTCGAGGGCCGTTTGCTGGCGCTCTTTCTGAACAGGTTGTTCGCAACCGATGGTTGGGCAAGCCTCCTGGCGAGTGGCCAGCCTCAAGTCGGTTTTGCGACCGCCTCGGAGCGCCTTGCTCGCCAGGTACAGCACCTGTTGCTGCGTTTCGGCGTCATCGCCGCATTGTGCGAGCGCAGTGTTCGCTACAAGGGGGTCCGGAGACCCTGTTGGCAGCTCAACATCACACATCAGGACTCGATTGTTGCGTTCAGGGACCGGATCGGAATGTTTTCGAAAGAAGAGCAGCTCGACGCCGCGGCGAGTGCGGCGGCAAGCAGAGCGCGCAGGGACAATCGCGACCTGATTCCGCGGGGGATTTGGCGTCGCATGGAGAGTGAGAAGGGCCCCATTTCCTGGGGAGAGGTCGGCCGCCGGCTCGGTCACGGCCGCGGCCACAATCTACACGTCGGTACGCGCTCGCTCAGCCGGCGTCGCCTGCTCGGGTTTGCCGAGGTGCTGGATTCGAAGGGGTTGAAAGAGCTCGCCGGCAGCGACGTCTACTGGGATGAGATCGTCTCGATAGAACCGGCTGGCTGCAAGCAGGTCTACGATCTGACCATCGAGGGAACTCACAACTTCGTGGCCAACGACATCTGCGTCCACAACACGGCCCTCGCCATGAATTTCGTCGAGCACGCGGCAATCGATCTGAATCTGCCGGTGGCGTTCTTCAGCATGGAGATGCCCGGCTCGCAGCTATCCTTGCGGCTTCTGGCATCCCTGAGCCGCGTCAACGCGCAGCGCCTGCGCACCGGCCACCTGCACGACGACGACTGGCCGCGGCTGACCAGCACGCTGGGCATGCTGTCGGAGAAGCCGATCTTCATCGACGACACTCCGGCCATGAGCCCCCTCGAGCTCCGCAGCCGGGCGCGCCGGCTGGCTCGCGAGCACGGCCTCGGCCTGATCGTGGTGGATTACCTACAGCTCATGCAGGCCCACGAGGCGCACGAGACGCGTGCCACGGAGATCTCCAACATCACGCGCTCGCTGAAGATCCTGGCCAAGGAGCTGAATGTCCCCCTGGTGGCCCTCTCGCAGCTCAACCGCAGCCTGGAGAGCCGCACCGACAAGCGCCCTGTGATGTCGGATCTGAGGGAATGCGTGACGGGCGATACCTTGGTGGTATTGGCCGATGGTCGCCGGCTGCCGATTAGGGATCTTGTTGGAAATGTGCCTGAGGTCGTCGCCGTCGACAGTGTGGGAAAGCTGTGCGCGTCACGCTCGGAGAAAGTCTGGAAAGTCGGGATCCGCCCTGTGTTCGAAGTCACCCTGGCGTCGGGTCGGCGGCTGAAAGCCACCGAAGGACACCGCCTCAAGGCTGCGAAGGGCTGGTGCCGCCTGGAAAGTTTGAGCGTCGGCGACAGGCTGGCTATAAGCCGGGTGCTCCCCGAGCCGCCTTGCCATGTGGAATGGCCTGAGTTGCGCGTCGCCTTGCTGGGTCAGCTCATCGGTGACGGCAGCTACCTGAAAGGTCAGCCGATGCGCTATACGAGCACCTCCGCCGAGAACAGCGCGATAGTGGAAGCCGCGGCACGACAGGAGTTTCACTGCAACGTCACCCGCTACGAGGGCCGAGGCCGCTGGCACCAACTGTTGATCTCGGGCAACGGAACGCGGTGGGAGCCGCGAGGCGTGAACCTTTGGCTCCGAGAGCTCGGAATTTTTGACCAGCGCTCTCACGAGAAGCGAATCCCCGATGATGCGTTTCGTTTGTCGAACAGGTACGTGGCTGTGTTGTTGAGGCATCTGTGGGCCACCGACGGAACGATTTTCACGCGCCGGGGCGGCAGCACCGGTTCCCACAGCATTCATTTCAGCACCAATAGTCCCGGTCTCGCCGGTGACGTAGCTGCACTTCTCTTGCGGCTCGGGATCGTTACCAGAACCCAGCGGGTAGTCAAAGAGAGCTACAAACCGACGTACATGGTTCATGTTACCGGCTGTGAAGCCCAAAAGCGTTTTCTCACGGAAGTGGGCGCCTTCGGACCTCGTATACCACAGGCGCGCAGACTCTCTCATGCCTTGGAGGGGAAAATCGCCAACACCAATGTCGACACGTTGCCGCGCGAGTTCTTCGACGAGGTAAGAGCGACGATGCAGACCAAGTCAATATCCCACCGCCGGATGGCTGAAGCGCGCGGGACGAGTTACGGGGGTTCCTCTCACTACAGGTTCTCGCCGTCTCGGTCGACCTACGCCCAGTACGCCGAAATTCTGGGGGATCCGGCGCTTGCCGCCCGCGCGGAGTCCGACCTGTTCTGGGATAGAGTGGTGTCGATAGAGCCAGCAGGGGAAGAGGAGGTATTCGACCTCACTGTCCCGGGTCCGGAATGCTGGCTCGCGGACGGAATCGTCAGTCACAACTCCGGCGCCATCGAGCAGGACGCGGACGTCATCCTGTTCATCTATCGAGACGAAGTGTACAACGAGGACTCGAAGGACAAGGGCGTCGCCGAGATCATTATCGGCAAGCAGAGAAACGGCCCGATCGGAAAGGTGCGCCTGACGTTTCTGGGCGAGTACACGCGCTTCGAGAACTTTGCTCCGGAAGCGCCCGCGTATTACGGACCTTCCGAATGATCATATCCTGGGTCCATGCTCGGGGCCTGTCTCGCAGAGCCATTCAATTCATTGGGAGTCACGGTGTGTTCGAGGTCATCCGTTTGTCCCCGTCGTTGTCGCACGGAACCCATCCACTGCCCGGTGCGGTCCTTCCCTCCATACAGACGCGTAATCAATGAGCCGGGCGATTCGGGCGCGTATCGACCGCTCCGCCCTCAAGCACAATCTGAAGCTGGTCCGGGAGTCGGCGGTGCACAGCCGGGTGATGGCGGTCATCAAGGCCAACGGCTACGGTCATGGGCTTCTCGATGTGGCCCGGGGCCTGTGGAGTGCGGATGCTTTTGCCGTGGAGAGCGCCGATGAAGCAGTAAGGCTGCGGGAGGCCGGCATCCGTCAGGGAATCGCGCTGCTCACGGGATTTCACGAAGCCCGCGAGCTGGACACGATTGCCCATCGCCGGCTGCTCCCGGTTATCCACGACGACTGGCAGGTTGCTGCGCTGCGGCGCGAGAAGACTTCCGTCGTCGTGGGCGTCTGGATCAAGGTCGATTCTGGGATGCATCGCCTGGGATTCACTCCGGACCAGGTCCCCGCGGTGGTTCAGGCCTTGAAGAGCCTCCCGAACGTTCGTATCGAGGGGTTCATGTCCCACCTCGCCAACGCCGACGATCTTTCGGATTTCGCCACCAAGAATCAGCGGCGGGCGTTTCTGGATGCGGCCCAGGCATACTCCTACCCCCTGAGTCTCGCTAACTCCGCGGGCGTGCTCGGCTGGCCCGGCACACACCTGGACTGGGTGCGTCCCGGCATCATGCTCTACGGCTGCTCGCCGATCCAGGGGCGCAGTGAGGCCAAGCTCGGCCTTCGTCCCGTGATGACCCTGGAAGCCAGGATCATCGCCGTCAGAAACGTTCCGGCCGGGGAAACCATCGGCTACGGCGGCACGTGGCGCTGCGATGCGCAGACCCGTGTCGGGGTGGTGGCGTGCGGCTACGGAGATGGGTATCCGCGCCACGCGCCCAGTGGCACGCCGGTGCGCGTGAAGGGCCGCACCAGCAGGATTCTCGGGCGCGTGTCCATGGACCTGATCACCATCGACCTGACCGAATGGACCGACGTGGCGGTAGGGGACTGGGTCGAGCTCTGGGGTCCCCGGGTACTCGCCAGCAGCGTGGCGGAGCGTGCGGGCACGATCGCTTACGAGCTGGTGACCGGCGTGTCGCCACGCGTTCCCCGCATCTATGAGAATTGAACGGGGCGAGACCTGATGGCGAAGCCGAGGGCCTGGTTCACCTGCACCGAATGCGGCGCCCAGGCGCCCAAGTGGGCCGGTCAGTGCCCGGACTGCGGCGCGTGGAACACGCTGGTGGAGACCGTGGCCCCGGACGCGCGCCGGGGCCCGGAAGCGCCGCGCGCCCCCGTCATCCAGACGCTGTCCGATATCGAGCTCGAGCCCGCCGCGCGGGTGTCCACGCGGTCCGAGGAGCTGGATCGCGTTCTCGGCGGCGGCCTGGTGCAGGGCGCAGTCGTCCTGCTCGGAGGGGATCCGGGAATAGGTAAATCGACGCTGCTCCTTCAGACCCTCGGCAGGATAGCGGACGGGATGAACACGCTCTACGTCTCGGGAGAAGAATCCGCGCAGCAGGTCGCGCTGCGGGCGGGGCGGTTGGGAATGAGCGGCGCCCGCCTCGGGTTCCTGGCGGACAACTCCCTGGAGTCGGTGATGCGCGCCTGCCGCGACACCTCGCCCGATCTCGTGGTGATCGACTCCATTCAGACGCTCTATACCGACCTGATCCAATCGGCGCCGGGCAGTGTATCCCAGGTCCGCGAAACCGCGGCACAGCTCGTGCGCTATGCCAAGCAGAGTCGCACGACCGTAATCATCGTCGGGCACGTCACCAAGGAGGGCGCCATCGCCGGTCCCCGCGTGCTCGAGCACATGGTCGACACGGTGCTCTATTTCGAAGGCGACCGCACAAGCCGCTTTCGCCTGGTGCGGGCGATCAAGAACCGTTTCGGTGCCGTCAACGAGCTGGGCGTCTTTGCCATGACGGAGCAGGGGCTCAAAGAAGTGAGCAACCCTTCCGCCATGTTCATCAACAGGACCCTGGAGCCGTCGCCGGGCCGCGCGGTCATGGCGGCGCAGGAGGGTACGCGCCCGCTGCTCGTGGAGGTCCAGGCACTGGTCGATCAGAGCCCCCTCGCGAATCCGCGCCGCCTGACCGTGGGCCTCGATCATGCCCGGCTCGCCATGATCCTGGCGGTACTCCACCGCCACGGGGGCTTGAGCGTGTACGATCAGGATGTGTTCGTCAACGTAGTGGGCGGCGTGCGAGTGGTCGAGCCCGCGGCGGACCTCGCGGTCGCCATGTCGGTCGTCTCCAGCCTGCGCAACCGCGCCTTGCCGATGGATCTCGTGGTCTTCGGAGAGATCGGCCTCGGCGGCGAGGTGCGGCCCGTTCAGCACGGCGTGGAGAGGCTCAGGGAGGCCCACAAACTCGGTTTCGAGCGCGCCCTGGTGCCCCGGGAAAATCTCGGCAGGCAGGTTCCCAAGGGCATCCGGGCTGTCGGTATCAAAACCGTGGGCGACGCGCTGGCAGCCGAGCTCGAGCTCTAATCCGGAGCTACTCGACGGCGGGTGTTGGGGCGGAGCGAGTGCCCTCAGGATAGCCCCGCCAGAGCCCTCTGGGCGCCAGCCGGGAAACTCACTTCTGTTTGCGACCCTCCTTCGAAGGGTCCTGCCCGATGCGCATGTCGATACGCTGGACGGACAGTACGTCGCCGGGACCCAGAACGCGAAACCGGTCTCCCACCGGCTGCCCGTTGAGGAGCGCGTTCACGCCCGTCGCCGCCTCGCGCGCCGCCAGCTTGCCGTCTTGATCCCGGAGCTCCAGCAGGCGCTCTCCGTTGAAACCCAGCACCACCCGGCTCCCTCTCTTCAGCGGGACGCGGCGGCCGCGATTGATTCCCGTCAGGATGTCGAGGTGAAAGCCACCTGCGGATGACTTTGGCGGAAGAGGCGGGAGATTCGATTCATCCACCTGCAGCGGGACTGGTTCGGGAGCTCCGCCGCCGGAAGGCGATTCGCCGCCGGCTGGAGCGTCGGGGGCGGGTGCAAGCGAACCGGCTGGTGCCGCGGGTTTCGGGACACCGGCCACTTGAACGGGGAGCGCCTGCGACGGCTCATCCACGAAGCGCAGACGATAATGGGCGAGCTGGATGTCGTCGTCGTGTGCCAGAACCCGGCGCTCCACGGCATCGCCGTTCACGTAGACGGGCCATTCCGGGCTGATGGCGTAAAGGACCGCCCGTCCGTTCACAGAGAA
>JBAUWJ010000013.1:0-4288 GCA_049583715.1 Arenicellales bacterium
ATCTGAAGGTCGGCGACCTCGTTCGTGACCGCGTGGAATATGGACCTGCAGCGCCCACAGCGCACCAGGCCATGATGTGCGCCAATATCCGAGTCGGGCACGCTGAAGATCGCCTGGCATTGTGGACACTGGCTGTACATGGAATTCCGAGATGGGCAGGTCCCCTACCTATTCTATTCGAGAACGGGCGGCCTTGCCGTCGTCCGCGGCGGTAGTGGTGGGCGCGATCAGCGCTTTCGTCCGGCCAGCAGGCACCATCCGTCACGCAGTTCCGTTTCGAAGTCGAAGGCTTCCTCGAAGGCCGCCCTGACGCGCTGCACGTGATCTTCGAGGATCCCCGCCAGCAACAGCCACCCGCCCTTTCGCGTACGGCCGGTCAGCTCTTCGCTCAGATGGATGAGCACGCTCGACAGGATGTTCGCCGCGACGAGATCCGCCTGCAGACCCTGCGGGAGGTCATCCGGGGCCAAGGCTTCGTATCGGCTGGACACGCGGTTTGCACGGGCGTTCGCGGTGCTCACCGCCAGCGCCCTGGGATCGACGTCCACGCCAAGGGCGGACACCGCGCCCCTGCGCAGACACGCGATGGCAAGGATACCCGAGCCGCAGCCGTAATCCAGGACACTGCGGCCCTGCCAATCGCGCTCGGATATCCAGTCCAGGCACTGAGCCGTGGTTTCGTGATCGCCGGTGCCGAAGGCCAACCCGGGGTCGATCACGATGTGGGTCGCGCGCGGCTCCGGCGGAACGGCCCAGCTCGGACAGACCCACAGATCGCCGCGGTACTTGCGCGGCTTGAATCGGTCCAGCCACACCCGCTCCCAGTCCACGTCCTCGAGCCTCCTGACCCGCGGGACCAGTTCCTCGTCAAGCCCGGCGTTCACGGCCCGGGTCACCGACTCCAGGGCACAGGACGAATCGAACAGGCCGGTCACGTCCATCCGACGCCAGGCGGGCTCGTGGGGGGCGGCAATGTCGAAGCAGTCATCCTGGCCATCATCCCGGCCTTCGACCCGGCCGGCATTCTCGTAGCTCACCGACATCGCTCCGAGCTCCTGAAGCAGGCTGCTCAGCTCCTCGGCGCGGTTACCTTCGATGCGAAACCGCAGTTGCAGATACGACACGGGTCACCCGCGCAGGATGTTGCTTTCCAGGTGATGGATATTGAAGCGCACCTCCCTGAAGCCGGGGTCGGAAAGGATGATCTGGTGCAGCGGTATGTTCGTGCTCACCCCGTCCACGACCATTTCCTCCAGAGCCCGCACCATGCGCGCCACGGCCTCGGCGCGATCACGGCCGTAGGAGATGACCTTGGCGATCAGGGAATCGTAGTAAGGCGGTACGACGTAGTTGTTGTAAATGTGGGAATCGACGCGGATGCCCGGCCCGCCGGGCTGATGATACTGGATGATCCTGCCGGGCGAGGGCATGAACGTCTCGGGGTCCTCGGCGTTGATGCGGCATTCGATCGCGTGCCCGGTGAACTCGATGTCATCCTGACTGAGTGAGAGCGGCTCCCCGGCGGCGATCCTGATCTGCTCCTTGACGAGGTCCGCGCCGGTGATCTGCTCGGTGACCGGGTGCTCGACCTGGATACGCGTGTTCATCTCGATGAAGAAGAACTCGTCGTCCTGGAAAAGAAACTCGAAGGTGCCGGCCCCCCGGTAGCCGATCCTGCGGCAGGCCTCGGCGCACCGCTCCCCCATCTCCCGGCGCAGGACCGGATTGATGCCAGGTGCCGGCGCTTCCTCGATGACTTTCTGATGGCGGCGCTGCATGGAGCAGTCGCGGTTGCCGTAATGCACGGCGTTGCCTCGCTCGTCCGCCATGACCTGAAACTCCACGTGCCGCGGTTGCTCCAGGAACTTCTCCATGTAGAGCACGTCGTTGCCGAAGGCGGCCCGTGCTTCGGACGCGGTGAGGGCGATGGCGCTCGCCAGCGAAGCGTCGTCCCGGACCACCCGCATACCCTTGCCGCCGCCGCCGCCGGCCGCCTTGACGATCACCGGGTAGCCGATTTCGTTGGCGGTGCGCAGGTTGTCCGCGTCGTCGTCGCCGAGGGGCCCGTTGGAGCCGGGCACGCACGGGACACCGGACGCTTGCATCGCGTTGATGGCCGAGACCTTGTCGCCCATCAGTCGGATCGTCTCCGGGCGCGGGCCGACGAAAATGAATCCGCTCTCCTCCACCCGCTCCGCGAAGTCCGCGTTCTCGGCCAGGAAGCCGTAGCCCGGGTGGATCGCGGACGCCGCCGTCACCTCGGCGGCGGCGATCACCGCCGGGATGTTCAGGTAGCTGTCCCGCGCGGGCGGCGGACCGATGCAGACCGACTCGTCCGCCAGCTTGACGTGCTTGGCGTCGCGGTCGGCCTGGGAGTGCACCGCCACCGTGCGAATGCCGAGCTCACGGCAGGCGCGCTGGATGCGCAGGGCGATCTCGCCACGGTTGGCGATGACCAGTTTGTCGATCATGACCTCGAGATCACACGAGTCACTGAATGACGAAGAGCAGCTCGCCGTATTCCACGGCGTCACCATTGTCTTTCTGGACATGTACGACGGTGCCCGCCGCGTCCGACTCGATCTGGTTGAAGATCTTCATGGCCTCGATGACGCACAGCGTATCGCCCTGTTCGACCGTGCTGCCGACGGTGACATACGGGGCCGAGTTCGGCTCTGCTGCCGCATAGTAGGTTCCCACCATCGGCGAGGTGACCTGGTGGCCGCTCGGGATCCCGGACCCCTGCGCGGAATCGAGATCCTCCCCTGCCGTTGCGGCTTCGGGGCTGAGCGCGCCGCCTCCCGCGCCCGGGGAAGCTTCCGCCGGCATCACGGCATGGGTATGGTGCGCCGCGCGAAAGCCGCGGCTCAATCGTATGGATTCCTCACCCTCGCGAATCTCCATCTCGATGAGGTTCGATTCCTCCAGCAGCTCAATCAGTTTCTTTACTTTTCTCAGGTCCATCACGATTTCTCGCTGAGTAGGTCGAACGCCGCCTCAAGTGCCAGCTCGTAGCCCTTGGCGCCGAGCCCGGTGATGACGCCGACGGCCAGGTCGGAATAGTAGGAATGGCGGCGAAAGGGCTCGCGCGAATGCACGTTCGACAAATGCACTTCTATGAAGGGAATCCCAACAGCGGCCAACGCATCGCGAATCGCGACGCTGGTGTGTGTGAATGCCGCCGGGTTGATAATGATGAAATCCTCCGCGCCTGCGGCCGCCTGTATGCGGTCGACGAGCTCGTGCTCGGCATTGCTTTGCACGCAGACCACGCGATGCCCGGCGGAATCGGCGAGCCGCTCGAGCGTCTGGTTGATGTCGTGCAGGGACACGCGCCCGTAGTGTTCGGGCTCCCGGGAGCCCAGCAGATTCAGGTTGGGCCCATGGATGACAAGGATCGTCGACATACGGGCAGGCCTTTGTTTTGCGCGGTTCAGTCTGCCGTAAATGCAAGATCAAGTCCAGTTGACGCCATATTTGGCGAACTTGGGCGACGTAGCGCCTGCTCCACAAACCTCCGGCAAGGAGCTCAAGCAGTGCCGTCGAGTCCGGAACCGGCAGGGCCTGGAAATGATTCCAGGGTGAGCTGCGTCTCCGGCTCCTCGGGCGCAGGCGGTTGCTCCGGCGCTGATTTCAGGTATTGCTCCAGCAGATCGTGCAGGTTCTCCTCGTCGAAGGCACCGAGGTGCGTATCCAGGATGCCACCGTTGGGGGACAGGAAGACACTGTAGGGCACCGCACCCGAGTCGTTGCCGTATGCCTTCATCATCTCGAGGCCGTACTCGGATCCGGCGACCAGGAGGGGGTAAGTGATGCCGAGGCGCTGCTTGAAGCTCGATACCGCAGACGTCGTGTCGAGGGCCACGCCGATCACCGTGAAATTGCGGCCGCGGTAGCGCCGCTGAGCATCCTCGAGCAACGGGATCTCCGCACGGCAGGGCCCGCACCAGGTCGCCCAGAAGTTGACCAGCCGCAGCCGGCCGGACCAGTCCTTGAGACGCCTGGGTCGTCCATCGAGATCCGTCATTGCCGCCTTCCTGATGGCTCCGGGGGCGAGCGCCGGTGTTTCGATCGTGCCGGCAAAGCACCATGACCACGCGCCGCCGGCCGCGGCGGCAATCGCGGCGCGTTTGAGAAGGTATCTTCGATTCATATCGTGACGGGCCACGCGGCTAGTGTACCCCGCCAGAAATAATGCAAATGACTTCCGGCTGGGATGACGGTAGCCCCGATCCGCAAACGGGCGTCGCCGGGGTCTTTTTCACCAAGCGAGTATCCGGGAGCGACT
>JBAUWJ010000014.1:0-26793 GCA_049583715.1 Arenicellales bacterium
GCCTCCAGCAGGAGCTGCACCTGGGCTACATGTTCATCACCCATGACCTCGCCACCGTGCGCGCCATCGCCGACGAGGTCGTCGTCATGTTCCAGGGCGAGATCGTCGAGCACGGACCCAAGGACGAGATCTTCACCCCGCCCCACCACGAGTACACCGAGCTGCTGCTCTCCTCCGTCCCGGAAATGGACCCCGACTGGCTCGACCGCGTCCTCCAGGAGCGCAAGGACAAGGGAATCATGGCCCCGACGTCCGGGTCCTGATCCAGGGGTCGTAGCCCCCCCTGTGGGTCGGAATTCATTCCGACAACAGCGCACGGATTGGCACGAGCCTTTGTCGGGCCGAAGCCCGACCCACAGACCGCGGACCGAAGCTCCTGTGGGTCGGAATTCATTCCGACAGCACCGCCCGGATTGGCACGAGCCTTTGTCAGCCTGAGACCCGACCCACAGCCCCGGGAAGCCTCCCTGCAGGTCGGCCTGATCTCGTCCCCGACCTCTCCGGCACTCCCCACTTCCCTGTGGGTCATTACCCGACCCGGAAGAACTCCCTCTCCCTCCGGATTGGGGCGAGGGGGCGGTGGTTGGGACCATCCTCACCCTGACCCGCCAGCGGGAAGAGAGCCAGGGTGAGGGAGAAGAACAATCACTTCAGGAATAAGGACAGCCCACGTCGCCCAGCTCGAAGTAGACGCTCTTCATCTGAAGCCGGCATCGATGATCACGTAGAGTCGCTCGCGCGATCCACCAGCAGCTCGATTTTGCCGCCGAAGCAGTGATGAAGGATTCCGGCGGACACGCCCGCGCGGCGACTGATGCGCGAAACGGTCGTATTGGAAAAACCTCCCTCACCGATGACGCTGACGGTGCCTCGATCAGTTGCCGCCGCCGAATCGGTTCCATACCCGGTTTCAGCACCGCACGCGCTCCGGAATATCACTTCGGCCCCGGGTAGCGCAGCTTTTATTAATTGGTCGTGCAATAAAGAATAATATCCCGGTGCCAGCCGGCCGGCCGCTCACGAGCGGCCTGCCAAAGTAGCGCCGGCCCGGTCGCGGACGAGACCGCGCCACCGCGCACAACACGATAGTGAGAAGAAATTGAAAATCCTCGCCGTCCAGATCGACATACCCGCCACGCCCACGGGCCGTAGCCGGGATATCCACATCGAGTACGAGTCGATCGAGCGTGCCAGGCGCCAGCGCCTCTTGTCCGGCGACGGGCTCGGCCACTATCGCTCACTCGAGTGCATACTGGCCCACGCTCCGCGCAGGCAGGCGCTGCCATGACCAGGCGCCCGCCCTGGATACTTCCGGCAATCATCCTGTCGCAGTTCGCGGGCACTTCACTGTGGTTCGCGAGCAACGCGGTGCTGGTGGACCTGAGGGCGGACTGGGGACTGACGGCCGCGGCCGTCGGCTACATGACGATCGCGGTGCAGCTCGGCTTCGTCATCGGGACGCTGGGCTATGCCTTCCTGGCCATCTCCGATCGACATTCGCCGCGCATGGTGTTCCTGGTGTCGTCGCTGCTCGGGGCCGCTTCCAACCTGGCCATCCTGTGGCTGGCGCACGGCCTCTGGTCGCTGCTGCTGTGCCGTTTCCTGAGCGGGGTGTTCATCGCCGGCATCTATCCCGTCGGAATGAAAATCGCTGCCGGGTGGTACCGGGACGACCTCGGCAAGGCCATCGGCTTCCTGGTGGGCGCCCTCGTCCTCGGGACCGCTTTCCCCCACCTGGTGCGCGGTCTCGGCCGGCATCTTCCCTGGGAGGCGGTCATTGCGAGCGTATCGGCGTCAGCGACCTTCGGTGGCTTGCTGATGTTTGCGCTGGTACCGGACGGTCCCTACGTTACCCGGGGCAGCGGCTTCGACCCCGGGGTGTTCAAGGTCATCTTTCGCTCCCCCGCCTTCCGGGCCTCGGCGTACGGCTACTTCGGGCACATGTGGGAGCTGTACGCATTATGGGCCTTCGTGCCTTTCCTGCTCGCAGCCCATGCCGGGACCCAGGCAGGCACGAACGTCTCGCTGTGGTCGTTCGCCATCATCGCCGCCGGCGCCGTGGGCTGCGCTCTGGGCGGCCTGATATCGCTGCGTCACGGCAGTGCCCGGGTGGCGTTCACGCAGCTTCTGGCATCCGGTGCCTGCTGCGTGCTCTCTCCCCTGCTCTTCCATGCTCCTGCGCCGGTGTTCCTGGCGTTTCTGCTGGTCTGGGGAGTCGTGGTGGTGGGAGACTCGCCGCAATTCTCCGCGCTCAACGCGCGCTACGCGCCGCACACGCGCGTCGGCTCGGCCCTGACCATCGCCAACTGTATCGGATTCTCGATCAGCATCATCAGCGTGCAGCTCGTGAACTCCCTGGCTCACCTCGTGCCTGTGAGCTACCTGTTCCTGCCGCTGACCATCGGCCCCATCTTCGGGCTGATCGCGCTCAAGCCCCTGTTGTCGGCGGATCCGTCGGAAGCGCGGTCCTGATCGTTCCGGTCGGCCCTCACGCTCCCGGTCGTTGCCGGAGCAGGGCCACTCCGTCACCCAGGGCGATCGCGCCGGAGCGCACGACCCGGGCCGTGATGCCGCCGTGGCCGCGCATCGCGTTGTAGCCGCCTGGCCCCAGTGCCTCCTCCATGCGGGAGCAGGGCTGGCAAAGGTCAGTGAACTCGAGAGTCGCGTCGCCGATCCTGAAAAGCCGGTCCTTCAACGCCAGCAGGTTGATACCGGCCACCGCGATGTTGCGGCGTACCAGCGCCGGGTCCACACTTTCGCGCCCGAGCACCGACGCCACCGCCGGCAGGTGCTCCCACTGGATCAACGTCACGTGACGCCCGCCGCTGCGCCCCGCGTAGCGGTCGCCGACGAGTCCCTGCGAGGTGTCGGCATCGACCCGTTCGAGGATCTGCACGGGAGCGCGGCGCGCGGGGCGCACGCCGATCCATTTCACCCGCCCTGTCTGCGGCATGGTATCCATCAGGTCCTGCAAGGTCTCGGTCATTGTCTCGTCTCTTTGCGGGCAGGTGTTGCGGATGGCGCGGGACAGCCGGCCGTGCCTTCCGCCGCCAGGGCTGCATCGTGGGCCTGCAGGGGTGTCGGCGGCTCCGCACCCGCTTCGCGCAGGTCCGCCGGTGGCGCGACGCCGGATGTCTCCCGTCCCACGAGCGCGAGAACCGCGTTCACCGCCAACGCGGTCAGGACGACGATGCCGCCCACCACGGTGCTGCGGGACGCGGTCTCTCCGATCACCACCCACACGATCAGGGGCGCCAGCGCCGTCTCCATCAGCAACAGCAGGCTGACCTCCGGCGCGGGAATGTATCTCGGGCCGAGGGTCAGCATGGCCAGGGAAAAAGGCAGGAGAGCGAGCCCCAGGAAGAACATCAACCCGAGCCCCGTCGCTGTCATGTGCAGCGGCGCCGCCAGCGGCAGCACGGCCGCGGCCGACAGCAGCTTGCCGAGGGACATGGCGGGAATCATGTTGACCGTTCTGCGGTGGCGCACGATCACGAAAGCGATACCCAGGCCCACCGCGGTGACCATCGCCAGCAGGTCTCCCACCAGCGAGCCGCTGCCGATGTCGTGGTGGAAGATCACCACCATACCGGCAAGCGCCGCCACACTCGTCAGCCACATCCGAAGCGGCGGCCTCTCCTTCAGGAACATCCAGGCGAAGGCCGCGGTGAACAGCGGACTCGTGGCGACGATGATCAAGGTGTTGGCGACCGAGGTGTGGGTCACGGACAGGATGAATGCCAGTGCCTGGATAGCCTGGGTGAGGCCGACGGTCGCCACCCACCGGTCCATGTGAAAGATGCCCTGCAGGCTGCCGGCGCCTTCGGCGAGCCTGTAGAAGGCCAGCACGCCGACACCACTGAGCAGGCCGCGCCAAAAGAGAATCGACCATGCCCCGGCACCCTGCGCCTGTATCAGGCGCACCAGAAGCGTGTCGGGGCACAGCACCAGCACGCCCGCGAAGGTGATGAGAAAACCGAATGCGTGCGGCGACGCGGTGTGGCTCGGGCGCAAGGGACGGGGATACTCAGTTCCCGATCGATCCGAAGCAAAGCCCCCTCTCCCCGGCTCGCGGGGAAGAAGGTTGGGGCGAGGGAGCATGATCAGCGCCCGCCCTCACCCTGCCGCTCCCGACTCGGGCTCCCGGCTTCGTTCTACCTCTTCCGTCCGAAGGAGTCGGCCCACCGGCGGGAGAGGACAACGACCGTTCCCAAACCGGCGCCTTCATCGCCGTGGCGGCCGGTCTCCGGCCCGGCGACGTCCGGTTCATACTGAGGGGCCGGACTGTCCGTCGTACTCGGCCGGCGCCTTCACGTCCGCCCCCGGCGCCGGGGTACCGCGGTGGGCCCAGGCGCGCATGCGCTCCAGGCCGGTAGTGCCGGCATCCACGTAGGTGATGGCACCGGTGGGGCAGGCCTTGGCGCACCAGGGGTCGCCGCCGCACAGGTCGCACTTGATCACTTTCCCGCTCGAGGAGTTGTAGTTCACGGTGCCAAAGGGGCAGGAGATCGTGCAGACCTTGCAGCCCACACAGACGTCTTCCAGGACTTCCTTGGCACCCGTCTCCCGGTTGACGACGATGGCCTCGACGGGACATGCGTGCATGCACCAGGCCTCGTCGCACTGGGTACAGGTGTACGGGGCGAAACGGCCCTCGTCGTGGAAGCTGAACACCTTGATGCGCGACTTCGCGGGGTTGAATACTCCTTCGTTCTCGTAGGAGCACGCCATCTCGCATTGCAGGCAGCCCGTGCATTTGGCTGGCTCGAGCTGAAGAGCTTTCAACATCTTGATACTCCCCGGTTCTGTCACTGTTGCTGAGGATCGTCCGGTGGGAGTATAAAACGGCGCCCCGGGACCTTGTCGAACCGTGGACGCCGCCCTCGTTGCCCTAATCTTGACTCCCCCAGTAGGTTTTTGTACTATTACCAAGGAATTTAGTAGGGATTTACACATGCGATTGACTACCAAAGGCCGTTACGCCGTCACCGCCATGCTGGACCTGGCCCTGCACCAGAACCGGGGCTCGGTGGCTCTGGCGGACATCGCCGAGAGCCAGCATATCTCCCTGTCGTACCTGGAGCAGTTGTTCGCCAAGCTGCGCCACGCCGAGCTGGTACGGGGCATTCGCGGTCCCGGCGGCGGTTATCACCTGGCCAAGCTGCCCGAAGAGATCTCCATCGCCGCCATCATCTCGGCGGTGGACGAACGGGTGGACATCACCAACTGCCGGGGCGGCGAGAACTGCGACAACGGCGAGCGCTGCCTGACCCACCAGCTCTGGGAAGACCTCAGCGACCAGTTGCACGCGTTCCTGTCCGGCATCACCCTGCGGGACGTCATCGGCTGGCCGAAAGTGCGCCAGGTAGCCGAGCGCCAGGATGCGCGCACGGGCCGCGACGTCTGCATCCCGGTCGCAGACATTGAACACACCAGGCAACACGCCGCCAATCAGACTTAAGTGAGTCAAGCTTAAATGAGTGTCGTACCACAGGACATCGAAAAACTCGTCAAGCGCGAGTACAAGGAGGGCTTCGTTACCGAAATCGATTCGGACACGTTCCCGCCCGGCCTGGACGAGGACGTCGTGCGCGCCATCTCGCGCAAGAAGGAAGAGCCCGAATTCATGACCGAGTGGCGTCTCGAGGCCTTCCGCCGCTGGCAGCAGATGCAAGAGCCCCACTGGGCGCATCTGCGCTTTCCGAAGATCGACTACCAGTCCATCAGCTACTTCTCCGCACCGCGCGGCGAGCGCCCCAAGAGCCTGGACGAGGTGGACCCCAAGCTGCTCGAGACCTACGAGAAGCTCGGCATCCCGCTGGAGGAGCAGAAGGCGCTCGCGGGCGTCGCCGTGGACGCCGTGTTCGACAGTGTTTCCGTGGCAACCACCTTCCGCGAGAAGCTCGCCGATGCCGGCGTGATCTTCTGCGCCATCTCCGAGGCCCTGCAGTCTTATCCGGAGCTGGTGCGCGAGCACATCGGCAGCGTCGTGCCTCCCGCCGACAATTACTTCGCCGCGCTCAACTCGGCGGTATTCAGCGACGGCTCCTTCGTCTACATCCCCAAGGGCGTGCGCTGCCCGATGGAGCTGTCGACGTACTTTCGCATCAACGAGATGAATACCGGCCAGTTCGAACGTACCCTGATCATCGCGGACGAGGGCAGCTACGTCAGTTACCTCGAGGGCTGCACCGCGCCGATGCGCGACAAGAACCAGCTTCACGCCGCTGTGGTGGAGCTGGTGGCGAAGGAGAACGCCCAGATCAAGTATTCGACGGTGCAGAACTGGTATCCCGGCGACGAGAACGGGCGCGGCGGTGTGTACAACCTGGTGACCAAGCGCGGCGCCTGCCGCGGCGCCAACTCGAAGATCTCCTGGACCCAGATCGAGACCGGCTCGGCCATCACCCAGAAGTATCCGAGCGTGGTCCTGGAGGGCGACAACTCGGTGGGCGAGTTCTACTCCGTTGCGCTGACCAACAACTATCAGCAGGCGGACACCGGCACCAAGATGATCCACGTCGGGAGGAACACGCGCAGCACTATCATCTCCAAGGGCATCTCCGCCGGCCACGGGCAGAACGCCTACCGGGGGCTGGTGAAGATACTCAAGAGCGCGGAGGACGCGCGCAACTACTCGCAGTGCGACTCGCTGCTGATCGGCGACCGCTGCGGCGCGCATACCTTCCCGTACCTGGAGTCGAAGAACCCCACGGCACGGATCGAGCACGAGGCAACCACCTCGAAGATCAGCGAGGACCAGCTCTTCTACTGCATGCAGCGGGGCCTCAGTGAGGAGGACGCGGTGTCGCTGATCGTGAACGGATTCTGCAAGGAGGTATTCAAGGAGCTGCCCATGGAGTTTGCCGTCGAGGCCAGGAAGCTGCTGGAGGTGAGCCTGGAAGGTGCGGTCGGGTGAGGAGTTTGGATATAGCCCCCTGCCGGTCGGGATTCATCCCGACATGCGTGGGCCGGCACAGATGCTAACCACAGATCATTACTTAGTCGGAATGAATTCCGACCCACAAGGACGTGGGAAGTGTCGGAGACCGCCGGGAGCGGGATCCGATCGACCCACATCGAGGGCCGGGACTGCCGACACCACATTGTAGATCGGGATGCCATCCCGACAACGTACGGAGCTTTCAAATGCTGTCCATCAAGAATCTGCACGTCAGCGTGGATGACAAGCCCATCCTCAAGGGCATCGACCTCGAGGTCGGCGCCGGGGAGGTACACGCCATCATGGGCCCGAACGGATCGGGCAAGAGCACGCTGGCGAACGTGCTGGCGGGGCGCGAGACCTTCGAGGTCACCGAGGGCAGGGTCGAGTATCTCGGCGAGAACCTTCTCGAGTTGGCTACCGACGAGAGAGCCTGCAAGGGTCTGTTCCTGGCCTTCCAATACCCCGTGGAAATCCCGGGCGTGAGCAACATCTACCTGCTCAAGGCGGCCGTCAACGCGCGGCGCAAGTACAACGGCGAGAAGGAGATCGCCGCGGCGCAATTTCTGAAGCTGGTCAAGGAAAAGCTCAAGCTGGTGCAGATGAAGGAGGAGCTCCTGCAGCGTTCGGTCAACGAGGGCTTCTCGGGCGGCGAGAAGAAACGCAACGAGATATTCCAGATGGCGGTCCTGGAACCGAAGCTCGCGATTCTCGACGAGACCGACTCCGGCCTCGACATCGACGCCTTGAAGATCGTCGCCAGCGGCGTCAACGCCCTCAGGCGCGAGGACCGGTCCATGATCGTGGTCACCCATTACCAGCGCCTGCTCGACTATATCGTTCCGGACTTCGTTCACGTGCTGGCCGGCGGGCGCATCGTCAAGTCCGGCGGCAAGGAGCTCGCCCATGAGCTCGAGAAGGAAGGCTACGGCTGGATACGCGACCAGATCGCGCCGGGGGCGGCGGCCTGAGATGAGCCTTCAGACGAAACCCGACCGGATCGAGCCCGTGGAGATCGAAGGACTCCTTTCGGTCCGCGATGCGCTAGCGCTGCCGGGTGCGGGCCTGGACTGGGTGGACTCGATGCGCCGCGACGGTGCGCGTCGCTTCCAAGAGCTCGGCCTGCCGACCCTGCGCGACGAGGACTGGAAGTACACCAGCATCAAGCCCATCGCCCGGCACGTCTTCGCGCCCGCCGCTGCGGGTGCGGACCTGAGGCCGGAGGACCTGCGCGAGCTCGACATCCCGGAGCTGGACGCCCATCGCGTGGTGCTCGTGGACGGCCATTTCGCACCCGATCTGTCCAGCATCGACACCGTAGGCGAAGGCGTACGGATCTGCGGACTGGCACAGGCGATCAGCCGGGAGCCGTCGCTGGTACGGCCCTGGCTCGGACGCCTGGCCAATGATGCCGAGCACGGCTTCCGGGCTCTCAACTCCGCCTTCCTGCAGGACGGCGTCGTGATCGTGGTACCCGAGGGCTGCCGGCTCGAAAAACCGATTGAGCTCTGCTGCATACAGCGCAGCGAGTCCGAGGAGCTGGTCACGCAGCCACGCCATCTCGTCGTAGCGGGCGAAGGCTCGTCCTTCACCTTTATCGAGCGGTACCTGTCGGTGCACGCCACCCGCTACCTGACCAACGCCATCACCGAGGTCTTCGCGGGACCGAACGCCCATATCGAGCACTACAAGCTCCAGCAGGAGAGCACCCGCGCCTATCACATCGGGAGCTGGCTCATCGAGCAGCAGGCGGGCTCCGTCGTCGGCGCACACAACGTGGCCCTCGGCGGCGCCATTGCCCGTACCGATATACGCGTGCGCCTTCAGGGCGCCAACGCCTCCTGCGATCTCAACGGCGTGTACGTGCCGGGCGGACGTCAGCATATCGACAACCATACGCGGGTGGACCACCTGGTCGCCGACACCGCCAGCAAGGAGTTCTACAAAGGCGTCCTCGACGGACGCTCGCGGGCCGTTTTCCATGGCCGGGTGATCGTCCATCCCGACGCGCAGCGCTCCGACGCCCACCAGCAGAACAAGAACCTGCTTCTGTCACGGGATGCGGAGGTGGACACTAAGCCGCAGCTCGAAATCTACGCCGACGACGTGGCCTGCTCCCATGGCGCCACCGTGGGCCAGCTCGACGACGAGGCGTTGTACTACCTTCGAACCCGGGGCGTGAGCGAGCAGACCGCGCGCAGCCTGTTGACGTTCGCCTTCGCGAACGATGTCATCGAAAGGTTCGGGCTGCCGCCGCTCAGGAGGTTCGTCGAGCACGCGTTGACCAGCAAGATGTTCGCCGTCGCAGACCTGGAGGAAATGATATGAACGGTCCCCACGGCGCCGAATCTGTCGTGACGCTCCCGCCTTTGGACATCGATCGGGTGCGCGGTGATTTCCAAATATTGCACCAGACGGTGCACGGCAAGCCGCTGGTTTACCTGGACAACGGCGCCACCACCCAGAAGCCGCGCTCGGTGATCGACACGGTGGCGGGTTACTACATGCGGAACAACGCCAACGTGCACCGCGGTGTCCATGAGCTGAGCGAGCGGGCGACGGCCGCCTTTGAGGGTGCCCGCGAGAAGCTGCGCGCCTTCATCAACGCCGCGGGCACGAGCGAAGTGGTGTTCACCCGCGGCACCACCGAGTCGGTCAACCTGGTGGCGCAGAGCTACGGCCGTCCGCGCCTCGCGCCCGGCGACGAGATCCTGATCACGGAGATGGAGCACCACTCCAACATCGTGCCCTGGCAGCTCCTGTGTGAACAGACGGGCGCCGTGCTGAAGGTCGCACCCATCAACGAGGCCGGCGAACTGATCATCGAGGAGTTCCGCGCCCTGTTGACGGACAGGACGCGAATCGTGGGCATCGCCCACGTCTCGAATTCCCTCGGTACCATCAACCCGGTGGCGGAGCTGGTCGAGGCGGCCCACGATGCCGGCGCGGTCGTGCTCGTCGACGGCGCGCAGGCCGCCGCGCACCTGCCCATCGACGTCCAGGCCCTGGGCTGTGATTTCTACGCGCTGTCGTCCCACAAGGTATTCGGGCCGACCGGCATCGGCGTGCTGTACGGCAGGCAGTCGCTGCTCGAGGAGATGCCTCCCTGGCAGGGCGGCGGCGACATGATCGAGCACGTCTCCTTCACCAGGACCACCTACAACCGCCTGCCCTACAAGTTCGAGGCGGGGACGCCGAACATCGCCGGTGCGGTGGGATTCGGCGCCGCGATCGACTACGTCGGTGAGCTCGGGCTGGACGCGATCCGCCTGCACGAGCGCGATGTCTTCGAATACGCGACCCGGCGGTTCCTGGAGCTGGAGGACGGCCGCATCATCGGCACCGCGTCCAACAAGTGCAGCATATTGTCGTTCCTCCTGGGCGATGCCCATCCCAGCGACATCGGCACGATCCTGGATCACCAGGGCATCGCGATCCGTACGGGCCACCACTGTGCCATGCCCGTCATGCAGCACTTCGGGGTTGCGGGTACCGCCAGGGCGTCCTTCGCAATGTACAACAACCGGTCCGACGTCGACGCCCTGATCCAGGCGCTGGGCGTCGCACGGAAAATGTTGAATTGAACAGCCGGATGATTTGACCATGACAGATGTCGCACAGACAGATACCGCAACGGGCGCCGAGCCTGCGGACCCGCTCAACGAGAGGGTCATCGAGGCGCTGAAGGGTGTATACGATCCGGAGATCCCGGTGAACATCTACGATCTCGGGCTGATCTACGATCTCAACGTCAGCCCGGAAGGCGTCGTCGATCTGGAGATGACGCTCACGGCACCGGCATGTCCGGTGGCCGAGCACTTTCCCTCCTGGGTGGAGGATGCCGTACGCAGCGTCGAGGGCGTCAGCGACGCCCACGTCGAGCTGGTCTGGGATCCGCCGTGGAGTCCGGAGCGGATGAGCGAGGAAGCCAAGCTCGAGCTCGGCTTCATGTAGCCGCGCCGGCAGCATGCGACGAAGCCAAGATGCGATCGAATCATGGGCGATTGGGTTGATGTAGCTCCCGAAAACGAGCTGGCTCCCGGCGATCACCGGGTGGTCGACATCGACGACGCCGAGATCGCCGTGTTCAATGTCGACGGCGAGTTCCTGGCGGTGGAAGACCTGTGCACCCACGACGGCGGAGACCTCGCCTGCGGCGACCTGCAGGGCGACGTCATCGAGTGCCCGCGCCACGGCGCGAAGTTCAGCCTCCGCAGCGGGGAAGTGCTGGCGCCCCCTGCCTACGAGCCCATCGCCGTCTTTCCTGTGCGTATCCACAACGGCATGGTGCAGGTCAAGGACGACCGCTGGGACTGAGCCCGCCGGGATTTCGTGACCGATCCTTCGCTCTCCCGTTCCGCGACGTTGCCGCTGGCGATCGTCGCCACCTTCACGGTCTTCTACGTGCTGTGGGTGGCCAAACCGCTGCTGGTGCCGCTGGCCATCGCGGTGCTGATCTGGTACATGATCAACGCCCTGGCCAATCTCTATGCCCGCGCCATATTCAAGAGGCCCACCAACTGGATGGCGCTGACTCTGGCACTGGTGACCATTGCTATCGGTACCATCGTGGTCGTAGCCGTCATCCAGGACAACATTGCGAGCGTCAAGCACGCCGCGCCCGGCTACAAGGCGGACCTCGACCAGTGGCTGGTCCGGATCTACGACCTGTTCGGCATCAAGGGTCTGCCCACGCTGTCACAGTTCATGGCCTCCGTCGATATCGGGCCGATCATAGGGACCTTCGCCGGAGCCCTCACCGGCATAGTGGGCGACCTCGCCCTCGTCGTGGTCTACGTCGGATTTCTGCTCTTCGAGCAGAAGACCTTCGCCAACAAGCTGGAGAAGATGTTCCCCGACGCGGGCAGGCGTCAGCGGATCGAGCGGGTGATCGACGATATCCAGCTTCAGATCCAGACCTATATCCGGGTCAAGACGCTGGTCAGCGTGTGCACCGCCCTGGTGGGCTATGTCGTGCTCAGGCTGGTAGGCGTGGATTACGCCAGTTTCTGGGCGGTCGCCATCTTTCTGCTCAATTATATTCCTATCGTCGGGGGGACGGCCGCCACGATATTCCCGTCCCTGCTGACTCTCATCCAATTCGACACCTTCACGCCCTTTCTGATCGTGGGCGTCGGCCTGACATCCATCCACTTCGCCGTCGGCAACGTCATTGAGCCCAAGCTGATGGGGAGCTCGCTGAATCTGAGCCCCCTGGTCGTGGTTCTGTCGCTGGTGCTGTGGGGCGGATTGTGGGGGGTGCCCGGCATGTTTCTCTGTGTGCCCATCATGGTGATCGTTCTGATCATCCTCTCCCATTTCGATGCCACCCGGCCCCTGGCGGCGATGCTCTCCGAGCGCGGTGATGTCAGCCAAGGCGGGCGCAGCTTTCCCTGACGGCTCCGTCTCTCTCCCGAGTAGAACTCCCTCTCCCTCCGGGCTGGGGTGAGGGCGCGGTGGTTGGAGCCCTCACCCTGACTCTCTTGGCTCGGGCTCCAAGCTTCGCTCTACCTCCTACGTCCCTGGAATCGTCTCGCCAGCAGGAGAGGGAACACTTCGTCGAGATCGAGAAGTGGGAGTCAGGGCTATCTCTCGAAACCGTCCTCCGCCCGTCGCCTCTCGACTCGGATTCCTGACCCCGCTCCACCACCTCCTCCGTCCCCGGCCCATTGACTTTGTGCAATGAGAATGATTAGCATTCAGCTATTCAATCCGGTTCCCGATGATGTCCGCAGCCGACCGACTCAAACAGATCCCCGTCCACGTCGAAGGCACGCGACCCGGCATACCGCCGCAGGGCCGCTGGGCTCGGAAAGTCGAGGGCTTCATGGTGCGTCACCGTCACCGGCTGCTCTGGGTGCACGCGGGCATGTTCGTCGGCTTCATGGTCATGATGCTCGTGCCGCTCGCGCTGCCGCTGCCCGGCGATCACGCGCGCTTCTGGAACAACTTCACCCTGTTCAGCAACTTCGTGATCTGGGGGCTGTGGTTTCCGCTCGTGTTCGTGTCCGTGATCTTCAGCGGCCGGAGCTGGTGCGGCCTCCTGTGCCCCCTCGGCGCGACCTCGGAATGGGCGAACCGGTTCGGCTTGAAGAGACCCGTGCCGGCCTGGGTTCGCTGGCAGGGGACCCCCATCGTCAGCTTCGTGATCATCACCATCCTGGCGCAGACCGTCAGCGCGCGTGATTTTCCAACCGGTCTTGCGGAGGTCTTCGGTCTGAGCTTCGCCGCCGCCGTCGCCCTGGGACTGCTCTACGGCCGCGGCCGCAACAAGCGCGCCTGGTGCCGGCACATGTGTCCCATCGGTTTGATGCTCGGCGTGTTTTCGAGGCTCGGGGCCGTTCAGTTCGCCCCGAAGCGCCCGCGCCGCGGCGGCGACCTGTACACCGAGAAGGGCTTATGCCCGACCATGATAGACATCAACCACAAGACCGAGTCACGGCATTGCATCGAGTGCTTCCGCTGCGTGCGGCCGGAGGGTCGAGGGGGGTTGAAGCTGCTCTTCCGGCGCCCGGGGCTGGAAATCGAGCGTATCCGCGAATACAACCCGAACCGTGCCGAGATCTGGTTCCTGTTTCTCGGGACCGGCCTCTCCCTCGGCGGCTTCCTGTGGCTGATACTGCCGCAGTACCAGTCGCTGCGGCAGGGCGCCGCCGCCTGGTTCATCGACCGGGGGTGGTACTGGATCGGCAATTCGGGTCCCGGCTGGCTGATGTCGGTGCATCCCGCTGCCCGCGAGGTGTTTACCTGGCTGGACTTCTTCATGATCACCGGCTACATGCTGGCCTGGGCGGCGGCGCTGACGGCGGTGCTGTTCGTGCTCACGTCACTGGCAAGCCGGGTCGCGGGACGCCTCGGCGCCGACGGGAACCGGAAGTCCCGCTTCGTCGAGCTCGCCTACGCCTACATGCCCGTGGCCATGGTGTCGCTGGTGATCGGTCTCGGGGGAAAGCTGTTCGGCGCCCTGACCATCGCCGGCGCGCCCGACGGCGCCGTGACCGGCGTCAAGGCCGGCCTCTTTCTCGTCAGCGTGATGTGGAGCCTGTATCTCGGCTATCGCCTGCTCGGCGTGCAGGGCCTTTCAGGCCTTCGGCGCGGAGCGGCCCTCCTGCCGGGCGCGCTCGGTGTCGCCCTCGTCGGGGCCGCCTGGTGGCCGGCCATTTTCGGAATCTAGCCGCCCGCACCCGAGATTTTTTCCGCTCACAGATAAATACTTCTCATTCTTAATCAGGAAACCCCCATGCTCAAGCGCACCCTGCTCATCACCGCCCTCCTGGCCCCGCTGCTCACGACAGCCGCCCGCGCCAACGAGACGGCGATCGGACAACCCGTGGTGGTCCATCACATCATCGTGGGCGCCGTGTACCTCCAGCCGGTTCACATGGCGCCCATGCTGGCCGGCATGGATCAGCCCGCGGACGTACATCTGGAGGCCGATATCCACGCCGACAAGGACAACCCGGACGGCTTCCAGCCCGGCGAGTGGATCCCCTATCTCACCGTCAGCTACGAGCTCACCAAGGCGGGCAGCGACTGGCGGGCCTTCGGGTGGTTCATGCCGATGACGGCGCAGGACGGTCCGCATTACGGCGCCAACGTCAAGCTTCAGGGGCCGGGGAAGTACCACCTTTCTTTCCGCATCCTGCCGCCGTCCTACAACGGGTTCTTCCGACATACCGACAAAGAGACCGGTGTCGCCCCGTGGTGGCCACCCATCGAGGTGGGCTGGGACTTCCCATTCGCGGGCGTCGGCAAGAAAGGCGGCTACTGATTCGAAGGCGAAGTGCCGGCCGGGCCGTCCGGTTCCGGCCACTCATGCCCGCGCGTGATTGCGCGTCGCCCGCAGGATGTGCCTCGCTTCGGACATCGTGCGGAACCCTGCGCGGAGAAAGTGGTCACAAGGCTTGCCCTCTGTCCGAAAGACCACCAGCAGAGGCCCAGACTCGCACAATCCAGAGGAATAACATCAATGCGCTTTGTATGCTGGATCTGTTTCGTTGCCGCGTGCGCCGTAGCGGGCACCGCGTCGGCAGCGGCAAGTGACCATTACGTTGGAATCAGCCTGGGAACGGATTATCCGACACAGACTCTGCAGTTGAAAAACGAAGAAAACGTCTCTCTCACCGTCCACAATTACGGTCTCGACCCCCAGGTGATCGCCATCTCCATCAAGGATCTGCCCGACGGCTGGGATGCCCATCTCGAGGGCGGCGGCCATACCGTAGGCTCCGTCTTCGTGGGAACCGACGACAGTCGAACCCTGGATCTCAAATTGAAGCCGGGCGCCGATGTCAGCCCCGGCAAGGTTTATCACCTTGACCTTCAGGCAAGCGGCACCGATGCCACGGCGAGCCTGCCCCTCGCACTGAGTTTCACCAATGCACCGCCGGCGGCCCTGAAGGTCAAGACCGAGCTGCCCACGCTCAAGGGCAGCGCTTCCGCCACGTTCACCTATCACCTGACGCTGGATAACGAGAGCGACAAGGCCGTGAACGCGAATCTCACGGCGCAGGCACCGGACGGCTTCGAGGTGGATTTCTCGCCGCAGTTCGGCTCCAGCAACATCACCAGTCTGCCGATCAAGGCGGGGGATTCGAAGAAGGTGGATGTCAAGATCTCCGCGCCCCACAACGCCAAGGCTGCGTCCTATCCGGTCAAGGTCGCGGTGCAGGCGGGCCAGCTCACGGCCGAGACGACCGTGACCGCGGTCATCACCGGCAAGCCGAAGCTCAACCTCGCTACGCCCAGCGGACAGCTCTCCGGGTCCGCGTACGCCGGCAAGACCACGGCGGTCAACCTGGTGGTGCACAACACCGGCAGCGCCCCGGCGCGGGGCGTGCGGCTTTCAGCCGATTCGCCGGCCCACTGGAAGGTCACGTTTCACCCGGAGCATGTGGACGCCATCCCGCCGGACGGGCAGGCCAAGGTCGTTGCCGACGTCGACCCGTCCGGCAGGTCGCTGGCCGGCGATTACATGGTCACTTTCAATGCGAACAGCGACCAGGGCGTGGCCGACGCCAGCGCCGACTACCGGGTGACGGTCTCCACATCGACCTCGTGGGGCCTAGTCGGCATCGCCATCGTCGCGATCGCCTTGATCGTGGTGGGCTTCGCGGTGGCGCGATACGGCCGGCGATGACAGCGACCACCGTACTCACACAGAACCTCACCAAGCGCTACGGCACTTCGGTGGCCGTCCAGAACCTCGATCTCGAGGTGCGCAGCGGTGAAGTCTTCGGGATGCTCGGGCCCAACGGCTCGGGCAAGACGACCACCATACTCATGCTGCTGGGCTTGACCGAACCGAGCGAGGGCGAGATCAGCGTACTGGGTCTCGATCCACGGCGCAGCCCGCTGTCGGTGAAGCGGCGCGTCGGGTATCTGCCCGACACGGTCGGCTTCTACAACGACTTGACGGGCCGGCAGAACCTCGCCTACGCGGGGGCGCTGCTCGGGTTGACACGCGCCGATGCCAACAACCGCATCGACTCGGTCCTGGAGCGGGTGGGCCTGGCCGAATCCGGCGAGCAGCAGGTTCGCACCTACTCCCGTGGCATGCGCCAGCGCCTCGGCCTGGCGGAGCTGCTGCTCAAGCGCCCGGAGCTCGCCATACTCGACGAGCCGACCCTGGGTCTGGATCCGGAGGCGGCCGAGTGGTTCCTCGACACAATCCGCGAGCTCAAGGCCGGCGGGATGTCCCTGCTCATCGCTTCACACCTGCTGCCCCAGGTGCAATCGGTGTGCGACCGCGTCGGGCTGTTCGCCCGCGGTCGCATGGCCCTGACCGGCACCATGGATGAGCTTGCCCGCACGGTGCTCGGCACGGTGGGCTATATAGAGCTGCAAGCACGGGCGAACGGGGACGCCTCGACGGTCGAGAAGAAGCTGCGCGCGGTGTCCGCCGTGACGTCCGTCAAGCCGTCCGAGAGCGGCTGGAGCATCGAGGCGACCGCAGACGTCAGGGGGCCGCTGGCGCGGGCGGCGTTCCTGGCGGGCGCCGAGGTGACCGGCATAAGCTGGCACCGTCCGCAGCTCGACGAAATCTACCGCCGCTACTTCGGAGCAAACAGCCATGCAGCGTGAAGGCTCGCCCTGGACGGGGCTCGGTGTGGTCTGCGCCAAGGAGCTGTCCGACCATCTCGGCTCCGTGCGTATGCGCATCCTCGAGATCCTGATGGTGCTGGCCGCCGTCGGCGCCGCCTACGTGGCGGCGGAGCAGCTCAATGCAACGGTGGCGGAAAGCCCCTTCGCCTTCCTGAAGCTGTTCACGACAGCGCCGCGTCCCTTGCCGTCGCTGGTCTCCTTCCTCACTTTCTTCGTGCCGCTGGTCGCCATCGGTCTCGGTTTCGATGCGGTGAACGGAGAGCACAACCGGGGAACGCTGAGCCGCATACTCTCGCAGCCGATCTATCGCGACGCCCTGCTCGCCGGCAAGTTCCTCGCCGCGATGATCACCCTGACGCTGGTCCTCGCCTCGCTGTGGCTACTCACGACGGGCCTCGGCATAGTTCTTCTGGGGCTGCCGCCCAGCGGCGGCTCCGTGGCGCGCGGCCTGTGCTTTCTCATCGCGACGGTTTTCTACGCCGGCATCTGGCTGGCCCTGGCCATGCTCTGCTCGGTGCTGTTCCGGCAGACGGCGACCTCGGCGCTGGCGGCATTGGGGATCTGGCTGCTGTTCGTGGTGCTATGGCCGATCGCGGCGCAGTTCATCGCCCAGGTCGCTCACCCGGCGCCTTTCGGGTCACCGTCGGCGCTGTTCGCGCAGCACGAGCTGACCCTGGCCTTGAGCAGAATCTCGCCTAATACGCTCTACGGCGAGGTGATCACCGCGCTCCTGAATCCCGCGGTGCGCAGCCTCGGCCCGGTCTTCGCCTTTCAATTGGAGCGGGCCATCCTCGGCACCCCGCTGCCGCTCGGCCAGAGCCTCATCATCGTCTGGCCTCAGCTCACCAGCCTGGTCGCCGGCACGATACTGCTGTTCGCCGGCACTTACCTGGTCTTCCAACGAAGGGAGATCCGCGCGTAGCCAGCGCTTCGGCAGCCACGGCGGCGGAACGAGTATGTATCGGGTCAGACGCACGACCCCTGTGGGTCGGAATTCATTCCGACTCAGAAAGGGATTGTCGGAATGAATTCCGACCCACATCGGGTACGTGCTCCTGTTGGGGGAGAGGCCGAGAACGTGGCATTCACGCATCCCGCCCCCGGCCGGCTCCGACACTTCCCACGTCCCCGTGGGTCGGTCGCATGCCGCTCCCGGCCGGCTCCGACACTTCCCGCGTCCCTGTGGGTCGGAATTCATTCCGACAGTGGCATTCGAAACGGCACCGGCACACACCACCAGCAACACAACCGAAACTCCCCGGAAGAGATCAGGCGCCGCGCCTCTTCTCCCCCACCCCTTTGAAAAAGGTATAGCAGAACACCCCATCATCCTCGGTAGTGCGATAAAGATCGCGGATGCCCGCGTCGAATTCGCCCGCACCGATGAGCCCCGCCGACAGGGCCGGCTCACGGACCCCCTCGATCATCGCCGTGAAGGTCCTGCGCGTGAACCCCTCCACGAGCTCCGGCCGACTCGAATCCACGTAAACCATCCGCGGCGACACGCGCACCGCCTCGAAGCCCGCCTCCACCATCAGCGGATAGACCCGGCGCCCGATCAGCGCGTCGCCGCCGGCCCTGCGCTGCAGCTCGACCTGGCACCGGATCGCGGCATGCGCGGCCGCGCTGTTCGGATGAAAGTACGTCGATCCATGATCGCCCTCGATAACCGTAGCGGTACCACCGGGTTTGAGGAGTTTCTCCAGGGCCGCGACGGCCTCCACCGGCCGAGCCAGATGCTCCAGAACGAAGCATACAAACACGTGATCAAAGGAGTGTTGCGCGAACGGCAGATCGAAGATGTCCGCCTGCCGCAGCGCCACATTGCCGATCCCCGCCTCCTCCAGCCTTCGCGCGGCTTCGGAGATCGACTCCGCGGAGACATCGATAGATGTGAACCGCGCATCCGGGCTGCGGCGTGCCAGGGTGACGGTCTGCGCGCCGACACCGCATCCGGCCTCCAGCACCGTACTGCCGGCGGGATATGCCGTATCGCCATGCAGCAGCTCCACCAGCGTCCCGGCCTGGTCCTGGAGCCGCTCGTTCTCCCGGGCGTGGTAGCCATGCACGTACTTATCGTTCATGGGTCCACCCGGCTCTGCACTCCGGGTCGGCGCCCGGTCCAAGCGATTCAATTGCGTACAGGGAGAGAATTTCATTTGCGCCGGGATGTGAGAACGTCGACTCGTACCTGAATCCGAGTTTGTCCAGGACGTGGATGGACCGCCGATTCCCGGGATCCGTGATCGCCAGCACCTTCGCCATTTCGAGCCTCCGCGCTGCGTACTCCAACACGGCGCGGCACGCCTCGAGGGCATAGCCCTGGCCCCAGAACTCCCCCAGAAAGGCGAACCCCAGATCCGCATGCTCCAAGGTGCCTCGCTTGACGAGACCGCATATCCCGGCCGTCATCGAGCTCGAAAGGATCTCCACCACCCAGAGCCCGAACCCGTGCCTCGCGTACGCCGACATCATCTTATCCTCCATGTACTTCGCAGCACGGGAAATTGTCGTAATGGAATGCCGCGCGATGAATGCCCGCCAGGGCGGCTCATTCATGAGCTCGAGCATGAAGGCCGCATCGCCCGGAACCGCCTCCCGCAGCACCAGTCTCCCGGTGGTCGCGATGATCACTCAGAACGCTCCGGGCAGCGCAGCGCTATTGGTATGTATGCCCATCATGCCTCAGCCAGCCCGATACGTGACGGCCTGATGGATCGCGATGCGTCCAGTGAACAACCCCGCCTTTCGAGTTCCACTCGTACTCCCCAAAAAACTCGACGGTGTCACCCCTTCTGAGCGAGCCCACCCGGTCCGCGAGATCGATGTTATGCGCGATCAGCACGGTCTGCCCGGAAGCCATCCGGAGGATGAATCTCTGATGTCTGCTTCCGCTGTCGTCGTCCGGCAGGATACGCAGCACATGTCCCGAACCCCGGAGCTGGACACGCGTCTCATGATTCCTGAACGCCGTGCCAACCGCGCTGCGGGAAGAGTCGAAACCGGGCGCCAGGAGACCATGAAACAACGCCTGCCCGCCGCCTGCAAAGTACGCCGCGACCAGCACGACGGCAATCGCTACCAGGCGCCCGGGAAGTCTACGCACCGATCTCACCCCGGGCTGGTTGAGGGGAAAGCTGCACGGTTCGACCAATGCCCCACCCGCACACGTCAACCGCGTGAGGCACGAGCATCGGTTCGATGGAGTTATGCCGGATTCTCACGTATCAGCCGAAACGCTTCTCGCGCCTCACGTACAAAGTTCCTCACCTTGTCCTCGCTCTTCCGCCCCGAAGCGTCTTCAAGCCCTGTGTGTGCGTCGACACCGGCCGGACGGACTTGCAGGACCGCGTCCCGGACGTTGCCGGCATCGAGCCCACCGGCAAGAATCACCGGCCGTGGCGACAGTCCTACGATCCCCGCCCGGATAGCGCTCCAGCGACTCATGCGGCAACCCTGTGGGAAATCTGTGCTGTCGCTCTAGATTTATGGGTTCCTGAAAAACCTCAAATAGAAGGCTACAAACACCAAGACAATACCGATGTTCACCATCAGCCGCTCCCAAAATCGATTCCTGAAGAAAAGTAAATCCACACCAACAATAACAGCTATCAATACCACGACGTATGCGACAGACAGGCTCTTAGTCATTTCAAGCCCCACTTATCCGTGCGGTTGTCGGACCTCCTTCCCCGGATGCTACTGTGGCTGCGATCATTGCGTCGGACTCTATCGCATTGGTTAGGAGTCGTCTCTACCAGATGGGCGACGAAAGCGTGACTTACGCAAATTCGGATCCACTCTATCAATATCCGCTTGAACTTGCTCCGGGCTGCGTTCATAAACGATCTCCCGGCCCATCACGGTCCCCGAATATGCGAGACGATTTCGTGTTGGAAGTAGGTCACACCTGACACTGTGTGTTCCCTGGCCCACCACAACTTGTATACAGCCCGTCCGTTTGCTCAGGACCACGACCTCCATGAGCTTTCCGCTTTCCGTCCGTACGATGATATTTTCAGTGTTCATTTTTCAGTAGCCCAAAAGATGGAGTCAAAAACTCCTGAGTTCAGCGGCAGTTGAGGCGGCGTGCAGGGTGCGGCAGTACCGTGCACGATGGGTCAAACTGTCCGCTGCAACGATGTGTTGCGCGTCAGCTCGCCCCTCCTGGCAATGGCCGTTCATGTACCAACTTGCCGGTATTCAAGTACGCCTTTTCGTCTGGCGTTGATTCCCTGCCAAGTACTGTGTTGCGGTGAGGATGACGACCAAACCGGACAATGACATCCCTATGGCCCTTCGCCTGATCTGCCGAGAACTCTAATATCGGTCGAAGTTCCTCCGGCGCCTCCAATGCGATTCGCTCCGCGAGCTCAACGGCTTTTTCAGCATCCATCAGACGCTCAGAATGCCCAAACGGCAACGAAAAAAACGTCTTTTCCCAGCACGACGAAAGGGTAGCATAATGCCCCACCTCCAATCCCTCCTGCGCGATCTCACAAGCGCGAGCGTCATTGCGATAGGCTCGGGCATCATTTTCGTAAATTGCCCGGGTAAACTGATCAAGGACAATGATCAGTGCAAGCCTTGACCGAGGTGATTCTTTCCAGTGTTCCAACCGCCCCCGCTCCGCCTGTTTCAGTAGTTCGGTAAAACGCGAGCGCACTTGTTCGTTGCTGCCACCCCGAAACCACCACTGAATTTGTTTAATGGCCTCGCCAGCATCGGCGCCGAGATCGGCGGGGAACCAGAAATCCAAAACTTGCTGTGCTTTCACGGCCTGCGAGTCCTTCCCTTTGACGCCCAACAACGTCGGCGATGAGCCGCGCTTGAGGCTGGCACGGGGTTGCGGCAGCAGGATCGCGACTGGGTCAAGCGTCGGTCTGCAACGCCCACTATAGGCGGCGTGTTCACGTCAGATAGATGTTTAAGAATCTTTGTCCGGCTGAATGCTATTCTTGGTTCAGTCAAAGTGAGGAGGCTTGAACTCAGGTGCGTTTGAGGCAACACCTGCTGTTGCGGCAGTAAAAGCAGGTGGCGGGTCAAACGTAACCTGCAGCGACTTGTTGGGCGGAACCTCTTCCAGAGTCCTGGCCATCTACTCGCCAATTTTCTGATGGGGTGTTTTCACCGCTCCAGGGCCCCTTTTCCAGCAAGAATTCGATCTCGAAATCTGGAAATGCGCGCAACCCTGGTTTCAGCCTTCTTCGCCGAGTTGAGATTGATCAGGTAGCTTCTCTGGCGCCCAGGTGTCAGTTTATGAAATCCTTCCGCTAACTCGGAATCAGAATCGAGCGCCTCAACTAACTCTTCGGGCCACTCGACGGTCCTTTCATCCTTCGGCGGTTGGATCCCTGCCTCGGCGTACGCCATCGCTTCCCTTAGGTAAGCATGAAGTGTTGGCGCCAACGTATCGACCGCCGAGTTTTCAGTGAAGCGAATCATGTTCGGATGTTGTGTGCTTGGCCCCTGCTTCTCGAGAATTGCCTCAGGGTCACGCATCAAAGCCGCGTTGAAAAAGCTGATGCGGAAATCACCTCGAAAAGCACCGATGAGCGCAATGTTGCGCCCTGCGTGCGTGTAGCAAGGATGCGCCCACTTCACCGTTTCCGACAGCCCCGCGGTGACACAAATCTTTCGCAGAGCCCGCAATCCATCATCCCACGTGCGGGTTGAACAGTCCGGCGTGGCAAACCTGTCACAACGTCCACATCCCTTCGCAAAAAAATCTTCGATGTCAGTAATCATCACCTCCACTCCAGAGATCAGGCGGGATCATTATAGGTTCTTTCCGGTGTCTTGGCAGGCGTGGCACACAACGGCCCTATCACTTCGCCGAATGCTTCGATTTCGTACCAATTTTGCAATTTGAGCCACTACTGTCCGGTTAACCGGGCCTTCAAGGCGTGTAAGTTCATAATCGACAGTAACTCTCCGGTGATTTCGGGTGCACGACTTGAACGCCAGCCCGCGTTCTGGAGATGAACTTCGGGCGCATTCTTGAAGCCTCTGGCTCAAATCGGACCAGTGATGAAATCGTGAGTACAGCCAAACTCGCTTCAAAGGTCGTGTCCTCGAATAGGAATGCTTCGGCAGCTCCTTGAACTACATTTGATCTGTTCCGCCGTTGCCGGATCATTTCAAACGATGGCTCTACCGCGACCGTTGGAACGTGCGTGGGCTCGTACGATCCAGTTCCTGCTCCAACATTCAGGACTGACCGAGACTCGCCCGGTGCTGTCTGAACCTGTCGGAAGATTCGGGTATCCGGACGCTGTTGCGAGGAATAATCAAATCCAATTTTGTCGTAATGGTGGCCGTGCTCTTCACCAAGGTGTCCAACGCGAATATTCAGCGGCGCGATTTAGCGCGCCCGGTGGAGGGCCGAAGGCCCGGAACGAACCGCAATGGTTTGTTAGCTCCGGTAAAGAGGATTGATACAGGTCTATGAGTCTGTGGGCTAATGGGCTCACGTACCTCTTGTATTTGAAGCCCGTTCAACAAAAACAGCGTCATCCAGCTTTCGAGTGTTCTGAAGTACCAAGGGGCTGGATCAGTAAAGTTTGAGCCAAAACCCGCCCATGAACCGTCCCGCCAGCCGTCGATGTACGGCATGTCAGTCGCAAACACGGGGTGAAGCGTTTGCACAATAAAAACGCCGCCTGGTTTCAAGTACGCTGGTACTGCGCTGAACAGCGCTTCGACCGACTCCTTTCCAAGAAGCGAGAAATTGCAGACGACGACATCGAACATTCCCTCAATCGCACCTGTTGCAACCGCCTCGTAGGAGGCGACAAGAAATTGACCGCCGCCTCCAGCCTCTGCCTGCTCAATTAGATCAGACACCACATCAACCCCGACCAAATGACTGACTTGGGGAGCGAGTTCACGAATAAGCCAGCCCTCGCCGCAACCAATATCGAGCACTGCTTCAGGTGAATGCCTCAACACAGCCTCGACTATTGCCTTATCCGTGACCAGCTTGCGGCTCTCAATATGAGCGCTCCGCACCGCCGTAGTCCACTGAGATGCATTCTTCTCCCAGGAGTCGATAATCTTCTCATCACTGTGCAAATTCATCGAGAACTCCGGCTAACCTAGTGTACCCCGCCGGAAATGATGCAAATTATTTCAGGCTGGGATGACGATCGCCACGATCCGCAAACGGGCGTCGCCGGGGTCTTTTTCAGTCGCTCCCCGATACTCGCTTGGTGAAGAAGACCCCGGAGACGCCCTTTCGATGCTCCACCGAACAGTTCAACCATCGGCAAGCCCCGATAAGTTACAGACTGTTTGACGGGGCACACTAACTAACGATTCACATGAGGCGCGCCGCGGAGCGGCGTCGCAGTGAGCGAAGCGAACGACTTGATGTGGTTGTTAGGCATCAAGCGAACACCGGAACGCAAGAATACACCCTGCCATCCATAGATTTCCAATCGTCGGACTGATGAACAGGCATATCCAAGCTTGTTGCTTTGATGTTTATGTTCGATTCGAAATTTCAAAGTACCATTTGCGCAGCGTCCCCATTCAGTCCATGAGTCGCCCGAAACATTGTCAGATGGTCGCATCTATCGTCGGAATGGTGCCCGATCTAGAAGCGTGTCGGCATCAAACACAGCCGATTCCACGCGCATCGTGATAACGCCTAACAGTGGAATGGCAAGAGTGCATAAATGGGGAGCGAGTCAACGCCAGGATCGGGGGTAAGCCTGGGTGTTGTGGGGCGCGTCCTTCGACGTCCGGAGAAAAGACCAATGAGTTCCACTACTTATTCCCGTAAGTTCCGCTGTGGAGTGCGTGGATAGTGTACTGGACAGAAACTTGCCAGTACATCGCCGCGCCTCGGTGAATCGGATCTCCCTCGACTGACACCGGGGTTAGTGCTCCAGTGAAAGGGTCTCGCCGATGGCAGGGATTTCCAGGCGCTTGCGGGATAGCTTCTCCTGCGCCCAGACCTCGTTCAGCAGTCGAGGCGGTTCGCGCAGGTCTTCGTCCGTGAGCTTGAAGGTACCCCAGTGCATGGCAATGAAGCGCGTCGCATCGAGTGCGTGGAATGCGCGCACGGCGTCGGCTGGGTCCATGTGCTGGCGCTGCATGAACCAGCGGGGGGCGTAGGCGCCGATGGGGAGCATGGCGGCGTCGATGTGCCCGCAGCGCCGGTGGATCGCGCTGAAACCGTCGAACCAGGCGGTGTCGCCCGAGTGAAAGACCCGCAGGCCATCGTGCTCGATCACGTAACCGCCCCACCAGCTCTCGTTGGTGTCGAACAGGCCGCGGCGGCTCCAGTGCTCCGCGGGGACGAAGGTGATCACGAGCCCGCCGACGTCTTCCTGCTGCCACCATCCCATCTCGACGACGCGCGTGAGGCCCGCGCGTTCGAACCACTTTCCGAGTCCTTGTGGCACCAGGTAGAGCGGATCCGGACCGAGCCGCTCGAGGGTGGGCGCGTCCATGTGGTCGCGGTGGTTGTGGGTGACGAGGACCACGTCGATCTTCGGCAGCGCCTGCCAGGAGAGTCCGGGCGCGATGTTTCGTTGGATGAAGCCCGCGATCCGGGGCGACATCACGGGATCGATCAGTGCACTGGTGCCACCGAGCTGCACCAGAAAGCTGGCGTGACCGATCCATGTCAGCGCATCGTGCGCCGCCATGCGCAGGGCCGCTCCGTCGTTCTGCACGGTGGGCACCGGTACTCCCGTGCCCGGAGAGCGCGGCCGCTTCTCGTCGTGCAGGCCCATCATCCACCGCAGAACGTCCAGGGAACTCGAGACCCGACGGATGCCGTCGAGATTGGTGTAGGGCATGATGTGACGCGCGCTCAACAATGGACCAGCAGTCGGTGGGCTCCCGGCGCTCTTCGTGTGCCGGGCACTCAATTCTCCGCTCCACTACCGAGCCGTGGCAAGCGCACCCGGGATCGCTCGCGGCGGGGACGGAAATCCTTCGCACGGTCTCCGCCTCTTCACCCTCGCCTCCTCGGCGGTCGACGAACGGGGGCTCTGCCGGGTCAACGCGCACACGCTGATTCCCCCGGGTTTCAGGGTTGCCGCGTCCCGCAGGGTGCGGCCCCGGCCCCCTGATTACCGGCGGGCCCGGCCCCTTGATTGGACTGGAACTACGGGATGCTTATACTTGTGGGATACCTAAACCGTAAGATATTCCATGGCCGAAGTGGCCGGACAACATCTCGGACGCGGCACTCGTGTGTCCCGTTACGAGGTCCTCGATACTCTCGGGGCCGGGGGATTCGGGATCACCTACAAGGCCTACGATACCCAGCTCCAATGCGAGGTGGCCGTGAAGGAATACCTCCCCGTCGATCTCGCAGCGAGAGACTCGGATCATTCCACGGTGCTGCCGCGAAGCCGGGAGGTAGCCGAGGAGTATCGACACGGCCTGACGCGTTTCCTGGACGAAGCCAGGGTCCTGGCCAAGTTCAAGAATCGCCACATAGTCCGGGTCAGCGATTACATGGAAGTGAACGGCACGGCCTACCTGGTCATGGACTACGAGGAAGGCCAGCCGCTCAGCGCGCTGCTCGCGCAGCGAGCCGGACCGTTGCCGGAAGTCGAGATCAAGAACATCTTCCTTCCCATTCTCGATGGTCTCAAGGCGGTGCACGATGCGGGACTCCTCCACCGGGACATCAAGCCCGACAACATTTACCTGCGCCGTGACGGACCCCCGGTGCTGTTGGATTTCGGCGCGGCGAGACAATACGCGGGCAGCCAGACCCGCGC
>JBAUWJ010000015.1:0-11221 GCA_049583715.1 Arenicellales bacterium
CCGCACGACCGTGGCGTCGATCGATGACGAGTACCACGCGCTTTTTATAGGGATCGGGCGCGGAGAGGTCATGCCCTATGGGTCGTGGTATCTCACGGGTTTCCTGATGGAGCGACCGTTGGTGGAAATCCGTCAGGACCTCAAGGTTCTCGGGTTCGAGCGTCAGGAGAATGTCAAGGAGCCCGAGGATCATGCCGGGGCGTTGCTGGAGATCATGTCCCTGTTGGTTCTCGATGACCGGGGTGTCGGGGGACATGAACAGAAGCGATTTTTCGAGCGGCACCTGGAGCCCTGGATCGGAAGGTTTTTTGGAGATCTGCAGGACGCCGACAGCGCGAACTTCTACAGCGCGGTCGGGGTTCTCGGGTCGCAGTTCGTGGAGGTGGAGAAGCAATACCTGGCAATGCTGCCGCATTGAGATACCGATACCGCGCGCGCCCGATGGAATCGAGCTTGGGCGCTGAAGACAAGACTACGGAAAAGCCGGTTAACCGCTTATTTTCTTGGTGAGCAAAGAGGAGAGATTTTGATGAGTGACGAGATTCGAAGCCAGAAGCTGTCGCGCCGGGGCTTTCTGAAGAGCGCCGCCGTCGCGGGCGGCGTTGCCGCCGCAGGCGCGGTGGCCCCCCAGGTCCAGGCGGGCGTAGTAGCCCAACCCCGGGCGGATGAGAACCAACCGACTCCCCCGAAGGGCTATCACGAGACGCCGCACATCCTTGAATACTACGAAAAAGCGCGTTTCTAGGACGGAGGTCACCCATGAAGCTCATCAGAAAGCGTAATTCCGAAACCCGCGACAAGGTTGCCGTGGGCGAAGCGATTGATCGACGGACGTTCCTGCGCCGTTCCGGCATCGGCGTTGGAAGCGCCGTGGTGGCAGGCGGTTTGCCTCTGACCATGATGCGCCGCGCCGAAGCCGGCCGAATGGACTTCGCACCGAAAGACGGAGTCAAGACGGACATCCGGCGCTCGGTCTGCACACACTGCGCGGTGGGCTGCGGCGTTATCGCCGAGGTCCAGAACGGCGTGTGGACCGGACAGGAGCCCGATTTCGACTCACCCATCAACCTCGGATCCCACTGCGCCAAGGGTGCGTCGGTTCGCGAGCACGCCATGGGCGAGCTGCGTGTCAAGTATCCCATGAAGCTCGTAGGCGGCAAGTGGAAGAAGATCGAGTGGGACCAGGCCATCAACGAGATCGGCGACAAGCTGCTGCAGATCCGCAAGGAGTCCGGACAGGACTCGGTGTTCTGGCTGGGCTCCGCGAAACACAGCAACGAGCAGGCCTATCTGTTCCGCAAGCTGGCGGCGATGTGGGGCACGAACAACGTCGACCACCAGGCCCGTATCTGCCATTCCACCACGGTGGCGGGTGTCGCGAACACCTGGGGCTACGGCGCGATGACGAACTCCTTCAACGATATGCACAACTCCAAGGCGATGTTCTTCATCGGCTCCAACGCCGCTGAAGCGCATCCCGTTGCGATGCAGCATATCCTGCGGGCCAAGGAGAACGGCGCGAAAATGATCGTGTGCGATCCCCGCTACACGAGGACCGCGGCCCATTCCGACCTATTCGTGCGCCTGCGTCCGGGCACGGATGTCGCCCTCATCTGGGGTGTGCTCTGGCACATCTTCGAGAACGGTTGGGAAGACAAGGAGTACATTG
This sequence comes from Arenicellales bacterium, assembly GCA_049583715.1. Taxonomy (GTDB): domain Bacteria; phylum Pseudomonadota; class Gammaproteobacteria; order Arenicellales; family JAANXG01; genus JAANXG01. The sequence continues at coordinate 1,670 of JBAUWJ010000015.1, forward strand.
CCCAGCGCGTGTGGGGACTGGACAGAGTCCGCGAGGAAGTGAAGAAGTGGACTCCGGAGGAGACCGAGCGCGTGACCGGCGTCCCGCCCGATGTCGTGAAGCAGGCCGCGCAGATCATGAACGAAAATCGTCCGGGCACCATTGTCTGGTGCATGGGCGGCACCCAGCACACCATCGGCAATAACAATACGCGGGCCTACTGCATTCTGCAGCTTGCGCTGGGGAACGTCGGCAAGTCCGGCGGCGGGGCGAATATCTTCCGCGGCCACGACAATGTCCAGGGCGCGACGGACATGTGCGTGCTGTCGCATTCGCTGCCTGGCTATTACGGCCTCAGCGACGGGGCCTGGAAGCACTGGTCGCGCGTCTGGGACCTGGACTTCGAGTGGGTCAAGGGCCAGTTCGCTCAGGAGACGGTCGAGGACGACGGCGGCAAGCAGTCACACCTCATGAACTATCGGGGCATTCCGGTATCCCGCTGGATCGACGGAGTGATCGAAAAGCCGGAGAACATCGGCCAGAAGAACCCCTTCCGGGCTGTGGTCATCATGGGGCACGCCGTCAACAGTCAGACGCGCGGGCTGGACATGAAGAAAGCGATGGAGAAGCTGGACCTGATGGTCATCGCCGACCCGTATCCGACCCATGCCGCGGTGATGAGCGACCGTACCGACGGCGTCTATCTGCTGCCCACGTCCTCGCAGTTCGAGACCTACGGCTCGGTCACCGCCTCGAACCGCTCCCTGCAATGGCGCGATAAGGTGGTGGAGCCGGTATGGGATTCGATGCCCGACCACACCATCATGTACAAGCTCGCGAAAAAGCTGGGTGTCGCGGATCAGCTCTGCAAGCACATCAAGGTGACCAAGGACGAGCCACTGATCGAGGACATCACCCGCGAGTTCAACCACGGCATGTGGACCATCGGCTATACCGGACAAAGCCCGGAGCGTTTGAAGGCCCATGCAGCCAACCGCAAGACCTTCAATACCACCACCTTGAAGGCCGAGGGCGGCCCGGTGGACGGCGACTACTACGGCATGCCGTGGCCGTCATGGGGCACTGCGGAGCTGAAGCACCCGGGAACACCGATCCTGTACGATCCCAGCAAGCCGGTGGCCGAAGGCGGCCTGACCTTCCGCGCCCGTTTCGGCGTGGAGTACAAGGGCGAGAACCTCCTGGCCGAAGGCTCTTACAGCGTCGGGTCCGAGCTGAAGGACGGCTATCCGGAATTCAGCGCCGACGTCCTGAAGCAGCTCGGGTGGTGGAGCGACCTGACTCCCGACGAGCAGAAGGAGGCCGAAGGCAAGAACTGGAAGACCGATCTGTCCGGCGGCATACAGCGGGTGGCCATCAAGCATGGCTGCGCGCCGTTCGGCAACGCCAAGGCCCGCACCATGGTGTGGACCTTCCCGGATCCGGTTCCGGTGCATCGCGAGCCTTTGTACACGCCTCGCCGGGATCTGCTCGACAAGTACGCGACCTACGAGGACCGCAAGCGATTTTACCGGCTGCCGACGCTGTATGCCTCGATCCAGACCAAGGACTTCTCCAAGGATTTCCCCCTGATCTGGACCAGTGGCCGGCTGGTGGAATACGAGGGCGGCGGCGCGGAACAGCGCTCCAACCCTTGGCTGGCGGAGTTGCAGCAGAACATGTTCGTGGAGATCAATCCGAAGGACGCGAACGACCGGAATGTCAGCAACGGCCAGATGGTCTGGATGGACGGTCCGGAGGGCGCCAAGATCAAGGTCATGGCCATGGTCACACCGAGGGTGGCGGCGGGAGTTGTCTTCACTCCGTTCCACTTCGGAGGCTGGTTCCAGGGCCAGGATCTGGCGGCCAAGTATCCGGAGGGAACTGTGCCGTACGTTCGCGGCGACGCGTGCAATACCGCCATGACCTATGGCTACGACTCGGTGACCCAGATGCAGGAAAGCAAGGTCACCCTGTGCAACATCCGCCCGGCTTAGGAGGGTAACGAAATGGCACGAATGAAATTCCTTTGCGACGCCGAGCGCTGCATCGAGTGCAATGGGTGCGTAGTGGCATGCAAGAACGAGAACGAGGTGCCTTGGGGCGTCAATCGCCGGCGGGTCGTGGTGCTCAACGACGGCGTGCCGGGCGAGAAGTCGATCTCGGTGGCCTGCATGCACTGCACGGACGCGCCGTGCGCCGCGGTCTGTCCCGTGGACTGTTTCTACACCACCGCCGAGGGCATCGTCCTGCACGACAAGGACCTGTGCATCGGCTGCGGCTACTGCTTCTATGCCTGTCCGTTCGGGGCACCGCAGTATCCACAGCAATCGGCGTTCGGCGTCAGGGGTAAGATGGACAAATGTACCTTCTGCGCCGGCGGCCCCGGCAAGGACGACAGCGAGGCGGAGTACGAGAAGTACGGCCGCAACCGCATCGCCGAGGGCAAGCTCCCGATCTGCGCCGAGTTCTGCTCCACCAAGGCGTTGCTTGCGGGCGATGGAGACATCCTCGCAGACATTTATCGCAAGCGTGTATTGAAGCGAGGTGGCCGGCCGAAGACCTGGGGCTGGGAAACGGCCTATGGCACGTCAACCTGACGGTTTGGAACCGGGGACGGGTCCGTCGCGGCGGACCCGTCCCACCGCTTCGACGGACGTTGCAACCACCACGGGAATGAGTTTATGAAGACCCCAATTGGCATACTCGTAGCCTTGGGCCTGGCTGTTTTGCTCGCCGGCTGCTACAGGTCCTCAGACGTTACCATCCACGAGCCGGGCGTATACAAAGGGAACACGGACCCCTTACTGAAGGGAGACGCCAACGCACGCGACGCGAAGCTGGCGGATCGATTCAATCTTGTCCAGAAAGATCGGTGAAGGGGTATGCGCAATATCAGTAAGCTTTTTCTGCTGATCAGCCTCGCCCTTTTCCTCACCGCCTGCGGCAGCAAGGAACTGGCGGCCGAAAAGACGCGGGGATCCGATCAGATGCAAATGAAACAGCTCGACCAGCGCGCGCTGATGATTCAGACGGATCGTTAGCGGGGGATGGATCGGCACAACACGACAGAACACGACAGAGGAGATCCGATGGCTGCTGCACACAGATCCAAGCCGCGTCGCGCGCGCGCCATGCTATGGAGCGCGGTGATTATCCTGGTGGCATCGATGGTTCTTCCATTGAGCGGGTACGTCTATGTCGCACTCGTTTCTCCCAGCCAGGCGGCCAGCGCGAAGAGCTACACGAATCCCCGCGCCAACTACTGGCGGGCGGTGCGCGAAGGCGACCAGGGGTACGTCGCCGCCAGCGGACCGTACACCACGAATGTCCTTGTCCAGAATGGCGGTCAGAACTGGCGCGAGGTGCGCAACGGCCCGGTCGCGTCCTACGGAGCAGGGATTATTCTCGCCGCGATTATCATCCTGCTGGTGTTCTACGCGATCCGGGGATCGATGCGTATCGAGGCCGGCCGTTCCGGCCGCACCGTCGCCCGATGGAACGCTCTCGAGCGCCTGATGCACTGGTACGTGGCGATCCTGTTCATCGTTCTGGCCATCACCGGCCTCAGCATGCTGTTCGGCCGGGCGATACTGGTTCCGTGGCTGGGCCTGGAAGGCTTTGCCGCATGGGCCAAGGTTTCCATCACGCTGCACAACTTCCTCGGGCCGTTGTTCATCATAGGCGTGGTGGCGATGATTCTGTTCTGGATCAAGAACAACATACCGGCGAGCTACGACTGGCAGTGGTTCAAGAGCGGCGGTGGTGCCATCAAGGGCAAACACGCGCCGGCCGGCAAAGCCAATGCGGGTGAGAAGCTGCTGGTCTTCTGGATCGGGGTCTTCATCTGCGGAATCATCGTCAGCGCCAGCGGCGTGATCCTGGATTTTCCGCTGTGGGGGCAGACGCGGGGAGATATGCAGCTCGCCCAGGTCCTGCACTCCTCATTCGCCTTGATCTGGATAACCATCGCGTTGGGCCATATGTACCTCGGAACCATCGGCATCGAGGGCGCTTTCGAGGGCATGGTGAGCGGCCGCGTCGACGTCAACTGGGCGGAGCAGCACAACAGCGTCTGGTTTGATAAGGTGAAGGACACCGCGGAGGCTTCGGATACACCGAAGACCGCCGCCGGCGCCGCCGGGCAGGAGGCCGGATAGCGGGACGCGTGCGGACGATGGGTCGTCTCTCGGGACATCGCGCCGGGGGAAAAGCTCTCTTCCCCCCGGCGTATTTTGTATCCGCGGCCGGACGGCGCGCGCGGGGGAAGAACGAAGGACATGGAGGCTGCTCGTTCTAGCTCCCGGCAACTCGCCGGATGAAGCTGTGGGGCGCAAGTCAACATGCGTAGTGATTCCAGGGACATCTTCCCCCCGGGCATCAGCGACGCGATGCGCCGCGCCGACTCCGCTGCCACCTGCGTACCGGTAAAACTCGGCGGGTCCGGGCAGTGGGAAGCGGCCCTCTTCGTCCACGTCGCGGGACCCGAATGCGAGCGGGACAGGAGGTTGCTCGCCGAAGCCACCGCCCCCATAGCGCTCGGCATCGAGGCCAGGTTGATGGCCCACCAGGCCGCGGCAATCGTCTCTTTCGAGCTGAGCGTCGCCACGGTGCCGGACGATCCGCTCAACTACGAGATTCTTCTGATTCCGGGGCGGGAGCAGACCCACTATCGAGCCATCAAGCTTCTCGCGGGGCAGCAGCGCGTCTGCTGGTTCTTCGGCGACGACGCCTACCGTGTGATACAAGCCCAGGAGCTCGCGGTGGAGAGCGCGCAGCACGAATTGTTCGAAGCCATCGCCCGGGACGCGTTCGCGCACGACTCGCTGCTGAGGATCTCCAACCAGTACGACAGCGACAAGGCGCTCAAGGAAATCATCTCGCACTACACGCCGCGAGCCGGCGCCGGCGACGGCGTCGTTCATTGACCTGGCTCGTCATGGGCCGGCGCCTGTTTCTGCTCTGCATCCTGTCCGGGTTTTGTGCGACGGCTTTCGCAAGCGAGCTTTCCGACGCCAACGCCGAAGCGGACAGGATTCACAGCAACGGCAAGACCGCCTTGATGGTGGCAGCAAAGAATGACGACAAGGACCGGGTCGAGAAGCTCATCGCGCTGGGAGCGGACGTCAATCACGCCAACCACAACGGCGGTACGCCCATCATGTACGCTGCTCTCAGCGGCGACCCCGGGATGATCTCGCTCCTGCTTCGCCACGGCGCGGCCGTGAACGCCGCCGCGAAGAACGGCTGGACGGCTTTGATGATCGCGTCGGTGAAAGGCTACGTCGACGTCGCACGGGTGCTCCTCGATCATGGCGCCGACGCCGGCCGCGCCGACATGTTTTCGTGGACGCCATTGATGAGAGCGGTGTACGAAGACCGACCGCACATCGTGCAACTCCTGCTGGCGCGAGATACCGCCGGCGTGAACACGCCCGGCGAGAAGGGAATGACCGCTCTTCACCTCGCGGTGTTGAAGCGCGACCCCGAGGTGGTGAAGCTGTTGCTGGCGGCCGGTGCCGACCCGGGCATCAAGGACGATTCGGGCCGCACCGCCGCGGATTTCGCCAGGCAGAACAAGGACTTGGCGATGGAGAAGTTGATCTTGACGGCGCGCGGAAACTGATCCGGCGGGGCCGGTCAGCAGAGGATCTGGGTTCTGGTGAAGTCCTCGATCGTCTGCACCAGGGTCGTTTCGCCGATGGCGTCGTGCACGTTCATGGTTCTGTATTCGAGCTGAAGGCGATTGGTGAACTTGGCAAAGTACTGGTCGAACATCTCGCCGCCATAGGTCCCGGTCGCGGTCAACGAGTCGGTCTCGCCGTCGTACTCGAGGCCGATGGCGGCGAGCGGTTGTCTGGCCGGTCCGCCCAATACTCGCGCGCCGTGGCGTGGGTCGTAGACGCTGCGCTCGGAGCAGCAGTAGATCAGCTTGCTGCCTTCGGCGGGCTCGTGCTTCTTGTTCATGTAGCTGATCTCTCCGGGACGGTAGTTGATGAAGCTCACGGACTTGGCGGGGTGGGACATTTTGTGGGCGCAGATCGCGGAGAACGCGACCACCGTGCGGCGCGGCCCGGCGCCTCCGGGCCAGTTGTATTCCTTGCCGGACGCCGTCTCCAAGGGCCCGTCGGTGGTCACGCCTTTGGCGAAGTTGATGAGGAAGCAGGGCGTGGCCACGAATGGGTAATGAAATATGTAGGTCTCCCCGACCTGCAGGTTGTCCACCTTGAAAGGCCTTCCATGCTCGTCCACGAGCCGCGTCCTCGCATAGGGTTTACCGGGTCCGAGCTCACCTGCCTTGGCGCGGCTGCGAAGGCCCAGGGACATCAGTCCCGCGCACGACCTGACGAAGTCTCTGCGAGCGGTCCGCGGCGGTTGTCTATTGTGCTTCATCGGTTCGACCCATGTGAGGCGATCAGGAACTCCGGGCTGTGAAACCCGGTGAGTCCGAAGGACATTATCCCTTCGGTTGTCCTGAGCTTCAAAGTCCCGTCGTTTTCAAGGGACTCAAATTCACCGAGATATCTGCGCCCCCCGTACTCGAGGGACCGCTCTCCCTCCCAGTCCCCGCGCCAGGACCAGGCCTTCAACACGGGTTCGAGGCCTTCCTCCGCCCAGCGATTGAGCCAGGCGAGGAACGCACGGGAGAAGCTCTCCAGGAGCACCACGCGATCGCAGACTTCGAACCCTTCCCCGCGCAGGCTGGCGGCGGCTACACCCAGGACCGACGGCTCGGCAAACGTATTGACGTTGATCGAGACCACCACCCACTCGACCCCGCCCCCGGCATCGATCCGGCCGCTGAGATGTACGGCCGCGACCTTGCCCCGGTTCAGGTAGATGTCATTGGGCCAGCCGAGCCTCAGCTCTTCCATGGGCTCTCCCACGACGGTGATGGCCTGCGCGGTCGACACGCTGGCCACCAGGCTGAGCTGGCAACAGACGGATAACGGATCCTCCGGACGCAGAATCACGGCGCAGTGCAGATTCCGGTCGCCCGATATCCAATACTTGCCGCTGCGACCGGTCCCCTCCGTCTGCTTGCGTACCCACACCAACGTGCCTTCATCGGCTCCTTGCATGGCCAGGCGCTCGGCGTGGGCCCTGGCACTATCGGTTCTGTCGACCACGACCAACTCGTAGAGGCCGGGGAGGTTTGGTTCTCTCTCCGTTGTCGACATCGTCATCTTCGCTGGCGCGGTATTCTCATTGAAAGACACTAATGGTATCGCCCCCACCCTGGCGAAGCATAGAGGGCACATCGCAAGCGCGCCCCCATCCCCGCGCACGTCGAACTCCCGACAGGCGGGTGCCGTCTGCCGCTGTTCTCCGGATGTCGGAGGCTTCTTTTCGTCGGGCACATTGGTTATTCTGAACACCCCAGATAGTCAGACAATGAAGAACATTCTTCTGGAAGGCCCTGCACGCGGCGGGAGTAGCCGGTCAGGTAACCCGAACGACGACCCCGGGGCAGTACTTGCGATCGACGACCTACTATCCGGCGCTTGACGGGCTCAGGGGGTTGGCGGCCTTGATGGTCGTGTATGGCCATATGGGCTATGTCGGCTGGGTGCCGCTGGTGGTGGGCTGCGCTTCCATCGGCGTGGTCCTGTTCTTCTTCCTGAGCGGCTTCCTGATGGGGCACCACTACATGCCGGGAGCGTCGCGGGGAATGCCCGATAAGAAAGACCTGCGGTATTGGGGTGCTTTTCTCTCGAGAAGGTTAATGAGGGTCTACCCCCTTACCTCTTTGCTCCGGTGCTCGGTTACCTGTTCCTGATGCCTCGCATGCCGCCGGATTTCAGGCACAAGATACCGTTCGAAAACCTTTCTATAGTCCACGAACTGGCAAAGATTGCAGTCTTGAGAGGAGAGCTTGGAATCTACTGGAGCATCAAGGTGGAGCTCTTCTTCTACCTGGTCTACCCGTTTATCATCACTTTGTGCCTGTTTTGCCGGAACAAGGCGGGCGCACTCTTCCTGCTTGTTGCGGCCTTGATGTTCCTCAATCATTTTCCGGACGGTCTGGGCAGGCTCTCGTGGCACGTTCCCCTCCCGGGCGTGTGGACGGGTTACACCTCCATCTTCGTTGCGGGTGTCCCTTGCCGCCGTCATCGCGAAGCAGAACCCCCGTTTGCAGGACGATAAGTATCTGAGACCGAATGCGCTGACACAGATCAGCTTTCTGGTGCTTGTTCTCGTCGTTGCCCTGGTCAGCCTGTCCAGCCCGACCCATGAGTCGATATGGAGGCTCGAGTGGCTTTTCGCCATGCTGTTCTTTGTCATGTTCATCAGCCTGATTCACTCGAATGGCACGATAGGCAGGATTCTTTCGAGTCGGATGGGTGTGTCGATCGGACGAGCGAGTTATTCACTCTACTTGACCCATATCATTGCTTTCCATATCGTCACAAAACGCGTTCCTCACGGCTACCGCGGAACGTTTTCCGCCGCCATCGTTATTTTTGCCCTGGCATCAGTCTACCACCTGATTGTCGAAAGGCCATTTGTCGTCTCGAGCAAGAGCATAAGAGTCAAATGACAAACTCACGTCAGGCAGAACGAATCCACGCTCTTATCCGCCTGCAAAACCCGGACAAGTCCGGCCTGGAGCGAAAGCGTTGAGCTCCATTGCAGGGAGGTCCATGCGCGACGGCAACCTGGTCCTGCCGGCGGCTTCGGATGGCGTCCTCAGCCCACCATTGGTGTCCTTGGTTCTCATTAACTGGAATTGCGCTTCTTTCGTCGGAGCAGCGATCCGATCCATCAGGGGACAAGACTATCCCTGGTTCGAGGCGATCGTCGTCGACAACGGTTCGACCGACGAGAGTCGAGAAGTGATAGCCCGGCATGTCACCGGTGATTCAAGGTTCCGTGTCATCCACCTGGAAAGGAATTTCGGACAGCTCGGCGCCTTCCTTGATGTGTTTGGAGAGCTCAGAGGAGATTTCGTCACAATCATTGACGCAGATGACGTTCTTTTCTGCAACTTTCTCTCATCGCACATACAGGTTCATCTGGCGTTGCCCTTCAGCGTGGCTTTTACCTCGAGCAATGTCGTAGAGATGACGGCCGCCGGGAGGGTGATCACCGGCGGCTACGTGTCGTTCAAAGGTGCGCTCTCACCGGACTCGTTCGGACTGCGCAGGCCTGATGCCGCTGTGAGATTGACAACGATCTCTGATATTGACTATCTGCGGCTTTCCGATGCCACCAGAACGTTCGTTCATGTGAACGTCTGGATCTGGGGACCCGGCACCTCGAACATGTTTCGCCGCAGCGTGTTGACCCTGGTGCACTTCAAGCCCAAAGACCGAACGTATTTTCGTGCCGCCGACAACTACCTGTGTCCCTTTTGCCATGCCCTTGCTGGTTCGGCTTTGATCAACAAGCCCCTGTCTGCGTATCGGATTCACGACAACAATTATTTCACGGAGCGTGAGTCGATGCGCAACGTTTCGAAAGGGCGCAGTGAAATCGCCGGGAGGTCGAAGCGCGAGGCTCTCGAGACACTCGGCATCCTGTTCGCACGCGCTGAGTTCTTTCAGGAGGTCCTTCCCGGTAAACGTTTCTGGA